>JBAOHO010000011.1 GCA_037045355.1 Candidatus Nanopelagicales bacterium
CCTCGTGATTATGGCGAGCACGGTGAGTGCCGTTGTGGGTGGGCGGGGGGCGTACTGAGTGCGGGGGACTGCTCGTCGACCTCGGGCAGGAGGAATCGGTGAGGTCGCGGAGGGCGATGACCACAGCGGGTCAGTACGAGTCGGCAACGGGCGATATCCTCCCGAACATGGCGGTCACGCAGGCTGATGGAGGGGCTGTCGCACCTGCACCCTCGGGTGACCGCAGCGTGTGGCCGTTCGGCTTCTCGATTTCGCACATGATCGCCACCGGACTCTTCGTCTGGTGCCTACTGTCGACCACGGTTGAGGGCTTCAGCGCCTTCGGGGTGGATTTGTCACGGACGCGACAGTTGGCGACTGTGTACGCCGTAGCGCTCTTCGTCTTGTTCATGCGACCGTGGCGCTATTGGACCCTCCCCGTCCGATGGGGTGTCGGAGTACTCGCGGCCATGATTGCGCTTGGCTTCAGCAGTTGGAGTTTGCGCGAAGGATCGCCGATCGCGATCAACTACTGGATGCAGTGGTTGCTGCCGATGTCGTGCCTTGTACTCGCGCTTTCGGCCGATCCCCGGCTCCTGCGTCTTTGGCGGATGATCATCATCGGTTACGGCATCTTCATCGCTACCTACCAGGTCGTCGGATTGGCGTTCCTTCCGCCCGTCGACGTGAACATCTCGTGGAGCTTCTACGACTTTCGTTTCATCAACGCTCCTTTGGCGCTGGTGATGTTGTTGGGCATGATCTTCGCGGCAACCGGCCGGACGCAGCGCGCATGGATCCGCACTGTCGTTGCCGCGGGCCTGGGCATTTCGGTTGTCTTTGCGCAACACCGGAGCGTGTGGGCGGCGCTCCTCGTCGCCACGTGCCTGATCTTCGTGAGGTGGGTCGCCTCCGGGCGCCGGCCCGGGCTCATCCCAGGGCCGCTGGTGGCTTTCGGTTTCATGCTGTTCGCCGCCGTTCTCCCACTTGTTTCGTCATGGTCGGTGTTACCCAGCGCGGAAGCGGCACCTGAGTCCGGAGCGGTGGCCGCCCCCTTCAGAGCGACCAGTACTCTCGGCTGGCGGCTCGAGATGTGGACCAGTCGGATGGAGGCCGATCGAACACCCTTGGAGTGGGCCTTCGGGGGGGCATTCGGGCAGACGCCCGCGTGGGGCCCCGACAGCAACGTGATGGTTCCGGTCGTCAACTCGCACAACATGTACGTGGACCTCATCACGATGCTTGGGATAGCCGGGGTGGCCGCCTTCCTGGCTCTCCTCTACGCCGCCTACGCATCGCACGCGCCACGACTTCGCTCCACCATGCTCGCCCTTGCTGCATGCTTGACCTTCGGCCTGTTCTTCCAGTGGCCGCCAGTAGCCTGGTTGATTCTGGGTCTAGCGGTCGGCCAGACCCGGTCGCGGCCGTCTACCCCGGCTTCTGGCGTGATGAACTGACACCTTCGGTTCCGGTGCGCAGGGCCAGCGAGTCGTCTCCTACGGCATGCGTGGTGTAGCCAGTCGCTGTGAGATGGGCCAGGAGTGCCTCTCGGCGCACGTCGCCGAAGTGCGCATGTTCGAAGAACACGACTGCGGGTCGCAACGTCTCAAGGGCGCTGTGTTGGAGGACCACATCGTCGTAGCCCTCTGTGTCCACGACGAGGATGTCGGGTGGCGGACACCCACTCTTGGACAGAACCTGAGGCAGGGGCATGCACGGGACACTTTGCCGGAGAATGAGTCTGTCGATCGGGAGATCCCCGTTGTAGTACTTGGCGAGCCAGGCCGAGACGTGGTCACGAGAGCTTGAAGTGACACCGGTCGGTGCCCGGTAAGTCGGCCAATCGGCGGCGTACCGGGGTTGACAGTACTCCCAATGGGAGGGGTCGATGACGAAGAGGTCGAGACTCCCGGTCGGGCCGATCGCCCCGTTGATGATGTCGATGTCTGGGTGCCCGGCGTAGGTGTCGCGGAGATGGGGGATGACAAGGTTCTGCGGCTCGATCAGGAGCAGTCGCGTACGGTCCCAGTAACTCGTCACCACCGGGTTCACTGGATCGTTGTGTTGCCCGTCGTTTGCGCCGACCTGGACGATGGTGAGGTGACGCCTAGACGTTAGAAGCGATTCGCACGCGACTCGAAGGAGGAGAGGACCGTCAACGCCGCTGGGCGGATGCAGGGGGAACTGACCAGCGGCGCGCATCAGACGGTTTCGCGCCCTGCGGACGATCCCGGTTTCGCTTCCCATCCGGTCCTCCGTCTGAACCGCGCCTCCTCGGTACTTCGGGTCCGACTCTACTGGTGGCGTTCGTTGTGACGATCGGCCTGTAGACGATTGGGTACTGTCGTCTGGTGACCCCAGCCCCTCCCAGGATCGCGATCGTCACGCCTGTGAGCGATGTCAGGCACGCGACCCTTCAGATCGAGGCGGCCAGGTTGAACGGTCATACTGCTTTCGTTGTACCGGGCGGGGGAGCGACGAGTTGGCCTCTCGATGTGGAGCGGCATGAGTTGAAGTCGTTCGGAAACTCCCACAGCCGACAGTGGATGGTGGGCCTCGGAACCGTATTGGACGGTATTCAGCCGGATCTCATCCACATCGCCAACGAACCTTGGGCCTTCACGACGTTGAGGGCCCTGCGCACAGGTCTGCCCGTTGTCGTACACGGGGGTGAGAGCCTGTACCGTGAGGCCCCGCTGAGATACCGGCTCAGGCGAGGGAACACGTCCCGTCGTTTGAGGCAGTTGGCCGGGTATGTCAACTGGGGGACGACTGGTCTGCGGGCCGCCGAGGATGCGGGGTTGCCAGGTGATGTACCGAAGGCCGTGATACCGGGCTCACCGCCCGATCCGGGCGTGTTCTCCTATCAGCCGCTGCGGCCGCTGGGAGATCGTTTGCGGGTGGTCGCCGTCGGTCGCTTGGTGGCTGCCAAGGGGATCGACTGTCTCCTTGAAGCCGCCGCTGATCCCAGCCGCCGACAGCGCATCGACCTGACAGTGGTTGGTGACGGTCCATATGCGCAGAATCTTCGGACCAAAGCGGCCGCGCTCGGCTTGGCAGTGAGATTCACAGGCGATCTGGATGCTGGGAGTGTGCACGAAGAACTCGTGAAGGCTGATGTTCTCGTCCAGCCGTCCTTGTCGACGCCCAGTTCCCGTGAGCAGTGGGGCCGCTCAGTGGTGGAGGCCATGATGACTGGGCGGCCTGTCATCACCTCGGACTGCGGCGAACTACCCCATCTCGTTCAGGATCGCGACTGCGTGTTTCCCCAAGGTGATTCGCCGGCTTTGGGGCGAGCGCTCGATGAGTTGATGGAGCAGCGGGCGCTGTTGACGATCCGAGCAGAGCGCGCTCGGC
Organism: Candidatus Nanopelagicales bacterium; assembly: GCA_037045355.1. Lineage (NCBI taxonomy): Bacteria > Bacillati > Actinomycetota > Actinomycetes > Candidatus Nanopelagicales > Candidatus Nanopelagicales bacterium. The sequence continues at coordinate 3,337 of JBAOHO010000011.1, forward strand.
GGCGCGCTGAGGCCTTCCGACCGGATGTACTCTCCCATGAACTGGTCGCGCTCTGGAGGGCCGCACTGGCCTACTGGCAACGCAGCCACGAAACGGCCACGAGTCCATGAGGATTCTCGCCGTCCACGTGCAATATCAGCAACCAGGGGGCGAGGACGCCTCCTTGGAAGCGGAGACGCGGATGCTGAAGGCGCGAGGGCACACAGTCCGCAAACTGGTAATCCGCAGCGAGGACTTCGTTATGCGAGGACCCAGCCATCAACTCAAGGCGGCTGTACTCGGAGACGGGACTCTGCGCGCAACGATCCGCAGGGAGTTGGCCGTTTCGCCCGACGTGGTGTACCTGAACAATTGGTTTCCGTGGCTCGCGCCCCTGGTCGATGAACTCGCACGGGTCCCGATTCTCGCCGCCGTCAGGAACTATCGCATGTGGTGTATCAATGGACTCTTCTTCAGGGATGGTGCTGACTGCCACCTTTGCGCGGGAGGAAAGGAATGGCAAGGCGTGCGCCATGTCTGCTACCGCGGGGTTGGGGAGTCGATTGTGGCCGCCCAGGCCGTGAGGTCGGTGCGTCGGACACTGCAGGGGAACCCGCAGGTTCACTTCGCGGGCGTATCGAACCATGTTTGCGAGGTCCTGGTTCGCGCTGGCATTCCCGCGTCACGGGTCCATGAGAAGCCCAACGTCGTGTTCCCCAGCCCACCTGTTGGGCCGGGGGGAGACGACGTGGTCTTCGTCGGACGCCTTGAACCGGAGAAGGGGCTCGGGCAGTTCCTCGACGCGACGCGCTCTTTGGGTTGTCGGCCGGTGGTCGTCGGCGCCGGCTCGATGGCGGGAATAGCTCGCGGAGTCGATTACCGTGGCGAGCTTGCGCACACTGAGGTACTCGAAATCCTTGGCCGCGCTCGGGTGACCGTCGTGCCTTCCCTGTGGCAGGAGCCGTTCGGGAGGGTCGCGGCGGAAAGCCTGGGGTGCGGCACGCCGATCATCGTGAGCGACGCCGGTGGGCTCAGGGGTATCGGGGACCCAGCGTGTTCCCAGGTTGTGCCGGCTGGCGACACAGGTGCCCTCGCGCTAGTGATCCAGGAAGCGATGTCGCGGCCCTACTGGGCCACGGAAGCCCGACAAGCGAGCCATCGTCGATTTCTGAGCCACTACTCACAGGAAGCCGTCGCTGGACGGCTCGAGTCCGCACTTCGCTCGGTACTATCAGCGGCCTGAAGCTCTGATGTATCCCGACCGACCGACTCTAGACTTGCCAGATGCATGACGCGTCATCGGAAGCGGGTCCGCGGCCCACCATTGCTGTGCTGATGGCCTGTCACAACCGGCGTGACGTATCACTGCACTGCGTCGGGCGCGTTCTCGAGCAGACTGTGAGCCGACAGGGTGCAGTGCGGATCTTCGTGACCGACGACGGATCGACGGATGGAACTGGCCAGGCGCTCGCCGCCCTCTCGCACGCCGTCGAGGTCACGGCGGGCTCCGGCTCACTCTTCTGGGCATCGGGTATGGCTCAGGCTGAGCAACGCGCGCTACCGTGGTGTCCAGATCTGTTGCTGTGGCTCAACGACGACACCATCTTGGACAGCGACGCCCTTGAAAGACTGCTGCGGTGCCACGGGGACCACCCCGATGCCATCCTGGTCGGTGCCACTAGGGATCCCACATCAGGCCGCGTCACCTACGGTGGCCGCGTCCGGACCAGCCGGTGGCATCCGCAACGATTCGCACATCTGCCAGCCAGCACGCGGATTCAGAAGGCTGACACTTTCAACGGGAACGTCGTCCTGATCCCCGCAGGTGTCCAGAGGCAGGTGGGTCTGATCGACGCGGCGTACCCGCATGGGTATGCGGACGACGACTACGGACTGCGCGCCACCGAACTCGGGATACCGATTCTCCAGATTCCGGGCACAGTCGGGACATGCGCACGCAATCCGGTCGAAGAACAGGTCCGCGGCTTTGACGCCTGGCGACGCTCGCAGTCCAGGAAAGGATTGCCGTGGCGCGCACAGGCCCACTACTGGCGCCGACACGGCGGGAGGTTGTGGGTTCCGTTCTTCCTGGGACAACAGGTGCGGATGCTGCTTCCGGTGCATCGACGGGACCCGGGGCGAACTGATGTCGGGAACGGGGCGAATTGAAGAAGTCTCGTCGGATCGTTGCACGCCAGGTGTCCATGGTGTGGGTTGCACAGATCCTCACAATGGGCATGCAACTGGTGTATGCGGGCGTGACGAGCCGCGCGATCGGGCCGGCCGGGTTCGGTTCTTTCGCGGTTGCGCTTGCAGCGACTGGACTGGGCGGGATCCTGGCAAGTTCGGGACTGGCGAACGCGGCCGCTCGGAGGACGGGCGACGACATCTCCGGTGACCGAGCCATCGTCACCGCGGCGGCGTTGGCCGGGCTGCTGGTGGCCCTCGTTTTCGCACTGGGTGCCCCCCTGTGGGCCCGCTTATGGGGGAATCCGGATGCAACGCCACTGATTCGCGCCCTCTGTATCGGACTCGCTGTCGGCAGTTATGGAGGTGTCCTCGCGGGGATCGCCAGGCGGCTTGGTCGGATAGGGATCTGGACGGCCGCGACCTTTGCATCTAGCGTCGTCGCGATGCTGCTGGGGGGTTGGGCCACCTACGCGACTCGGGAGGCATGGAGCCTGACCGTCATGCCCGTCGCCCTCAGCGTGATCAGCAGCACCATCCTGCTGGTGGCGATGGGCCGAAGGGGAATACCCACCCGACGGCTGGGCACGGTGGGCCATGACATCGCCTACGGAGCGAAGTCCCTTGGTTCCTCACTCCTGACCTACATCGCCTACGGACTCCCGATGTGGAGTATGAGCCGCTGGCTAGGCGCAAGCACGCTGGGTTCGTGGAACCGCGCGGCGGTCGTGGGTCAGATTCCTCTCGAGAGCGCCTCGCGGGCAGCGGTGACCGTGATCTTCCCGAAATTCCGCTGGGACAGGGCGGGTGGTGACCGTGTGCGTCGACGCTGGTCAGCGCTGATGGCCACCTCGGCAATCGTCGTGCTTCCTCTCACTGCACTTGTGGTGCCAGCGGTCCCGACGGTGACCCGCATTATCCTGGGCTCGCAATGGGCCGAAGCTGGTCTCATGGCGCAGTTCATCCTGATAGCCACCGCAGTGAATGTGCTCAACGCATTGCTGGGGTCGGCGCTGGAGGCGTCCAACAATTTCCGCGCTGTCTGGATGAGCCAGATAGCTGTCATCGCGACCCTCACCGTCGCCTGTGTCCTGATGCTGGTCACTGGGCGCTGGGTAGCGGTTGCCGGCGGCTACGTCATCGCTGCACTCGTCAGTCAGGCTGTTCAAGTCGTTTGGTCCTCGAGGGGGCAGTTGCTTTCCTCGCGCAGCATCCTTCTGGGGTATACCGCGGCGGCAACTCTCAGCCTGATCATGCTAGGGATCGCGTCGGCGATCGTCGCCCTGGCTTCCTCCGACGTCGTGCTCATCGGAATGCTTGTCCTGGTCGCAGTGAGTGCTTTACTCGCCCTTTTCGCGCTTCGAAACCACATTGAGCCGTTAGCCGTATTGGTCGGTGGACATGAGTGACGGGAATCCGGTCGTCACCCGTGCCCCGGGACTCAGGCGGCTTGACCAGTTGCGCAGCATATCCACCGGATTGCTTGAGCTGAGCAGGACACCTCCCTGCGGGCAGGCGACGATCTGGCTGGGAGACTCACACACCCGCTTCAACCTCGGCCATCCTCAAAGGGAGGGCCGGTTCGTACGGCTCTCCGATGCCGACTTCGTGTGGTCTATAGGACCACGGCTTATGTACTCGGTAGCGCGGCGCGGCTGGCCCGCGGATGTGCGAATGGGGGCAGCGTTTGTGCGCAGGGCAAGTCGCAGACTGAAACTTCACATCTGCGCAGTACTCGGCGAAATCGACGTGAGAGTCTTCCTCGGTGAGCGCTACGCCACCGGGACCCTCGACTTGTCCTTTGTCGCCGCATACGTGGAGCAGTGCGTTGAGTTGGCCCGCATTGTGCACGCGACCCCAGTGGTTGTCGTGCCAGTACCGCCGTGCGGTGAGCCTGACCCGCAGCACGAGTACCCACGCAACTGCAATCTTGAGGAGCGAGTGGCCGCCCACCAACAGCTTCGCCGAGCTCTTCAAGAGTCGACACATTCCCGTGGAGTGCTGCTGTTCGATCCCACGTCTAGACTGGTACTACCGTCGGGCGCACTCAGGCCATCCCTGACAGATGACTGCCTTCACCTGAATCCGCTCGGTTCTGACATCTTCACCGCGGAGTGGACAGCGTTCAATTCATCAGCGGGTGAGACTCCTTGATCCGTGCGCTTGGGAATCGGGGCAACGGCATGAGCCACGGCCGTGGGGCAGACGGCCCGCTCCGGTCGCTGTATGTCGTGGATCATGAGGTTGTTGACAGCGTGCCGGGTTGAAAGACGGAAGGACCTCCGCTGATCTCGGAGGTGTTCAGATCACTTACACAGGGGAGGTCCTCGGGTTCACCGTAACGCGCCGTTGAATGTCCGTGGTCGGAAATCCTGGTTGAGCGTGTGTGGGGGCCGGTGAGACATGCGACCAAGGAGGTGGGTCAGATTGCCGGCAGCTTGGTCCAGGGCGGTTCTTCGGGCGGCGATACGGTTTCTACCAGGCTGGAGACCATGAATCGGTACGCCTGTCTGTGACTCATCCGGCCCTTCGCCCACGTATGCGCCGCGAACCCCAGTTCACGCAGTTCATCCATATCCCTGGAGCCCAGGGCCAGTGTCGCCTCAACGGCACTGCGGACGTTGTTGTAGAAGAAGACCCCCTGGCAGTCGGAGGCCCAGTCCATCCCGGGATGTTCGGTGGTCACTTGGGCACGCCCCGCGATCATCGTGATCGCCATGCGGTCGCTGGTGTAGCTGCTGGTCCTCGGGTAGTGATCCCAGTTGGCCAGAAGCGCGCAACCTTGGACGAAGTCTGCCTGCTGCTCAAAAGCAAGGCGACCGTGTGACCATCCACGTGGCCAGCCCGGCCCGGCAAGTGCGAATTCGGAAACACGTCTTCTGAGCTGGCTGACGAGGCGAAAACGTTGCCAGGAACCCGGGAGCCCGCTGATGAGGGGTACCCGCATCAGATTGCTGCCGATTACCCCGACCCTCCCCGGTGTCGCCTGCTCGAATGAGAAGTGCCTCTCCGCCTCTGAGAAGAGCATGTGATCGTAGGTGTGCACTATCAGCCGGACGTCCCGTGCCCCGTTCGCCCTGAGCAGCGAGGCTTGCGGATCTCCGCCCACGCTGAAGACGATGGTGCTGAGATCAAGCCAGGCAGCCATGGCACTGGTGATCGACTTGCCCCTCCCCCAGGGATCGCCCTCCCAGTACAGCACCGGTCGTCCGGCCACTGCGGAAGCGAGTGCATCCATGTCCCTGATGTTGTCCTTCAGCGACTGCACGAGGAGGATGTCGCACTTCGACGCTTGCACACCTTGGATTACCCGACGCTCCCGGACATCGCGTGGCTCGTGTGAGGCGGGGCCGCTGTTCAGGACGCAGTATCCGCCCAGTTCGCCCATGTCCACGAGTTCGGACAATGCGTGCGGGGCCCCGGGGCATGAATCTTCGGATGCGTGGTTGGTGACGAGCAGGATGCAGGGCCGTCGACTCACAGTCACGACGTTATCCCCGTGTGGTGCATGGCTGCCAGGATGAGGCAGCTAGCGGACCCGCATCCCTGGGAGCCTGTCCCACAAGGGTGACTTCGTGGTGGCAGGTGATAGGACGGGCATGCCTCCGAGGTAGCCGGCCCACCATGAGAATGTGCTCGGAGAAGCGACGAGCACTGCAGCTTGCGAGAGAGCGCTCAGGTCATCCTCGGGGGTGCCTCCCTCGATGAAGGCATCTGCGAAGGACCCAAGATTCTCCCGGCACCAGGGGACGTCATCGGAGTAGATCTGGACCGCGAGATTGGGAAACGCGGATCTGGCCGCAGCTGCTGCTCGCGCATACCAGGAGGGATCCAATGTCTGCCGGGAGAAGACGTAGTCGCCTCTTCTCACGTGGATGCGGATGACATCTTCGCCCGTCGCATACTCCACGTGGAACCATTCACGCAGCACTTCCCGCACTTCAGCGGCGTGCTCCTCGCTCTGCCAGTACCCCACCCACCACGCGGGCTGTGAGGCATCCACCTGTTGGGCGTGCGCGTGCATATCCACCACGATCCTTCTCGGCCCGAGTGCCGAGCGCATGAGCCTCGCGGGGACGTCTACCCGGCCATTCACTGCGGGCCAGTGCCTTGAACCTCGAACTCGGCCCCGGTGAAAATGCATGCGCAAGGGACTAGGTCCGCACAGACCAACACTTCGGGTCTGCGACAGGTCGTAGCGGCACCGTTGGTCGGTATTGGCCGCCAGCCAAGTGGCGAACCCGAATTGGAAGAGTTGATTCCCCAGTCTTCCCATCAACGTGACCACGTGACTGTCCATGGCACCCCTTCTGGCCGCATCGCCGGTCTGCGTCACGCCGTGCCGCGATTGTGCCCTGCGGTCGATCCGACACGTTAGTGTCTCATGGTGGGTGGTGCAGGCGGGAAGCCCGCGCTGTGCCAATGGACGAGCAGAGACGCGAAGGAGTTGCGAGTGGGTCTGTATTGGCCGGGCCTGCCCCCGTACGTACAGGAGTGGGCGCGCAGTACGCTCGGCTCCCACGCCGCGTTCATCGAAACCGGCACGTACACTGGGGCGACGGCCGCCTCGGTATCCCGCGATTTCGCATCCGTCCAGACCATCGAACTGGACGCCAAGCTCGCCAGCAGCGCGCGCAAGTTTCTCGCTGATACACAGGTCGTCTGCCATACCGGTGATTCCCGGGAGATCCTTCCTTCGATCCTTCCGCCCGTGTCTGAGCCACTTTTTGTGTGGCTGGATGCGCACTACTCGGGCGGGGAGACGGCTGGTGCCGATGATCCGTGCCCACTCCTCGGCGAACTCGCCACCTTGATGGAGTTCCGGGGCGCAGACAACACAATCATCGCCATCGATGATGCGCGCTGTTTCCAGGGAGTAGACGGTTACCCCACGCTCGATGAGATCAGCGCCCTGCTCCACGCACATGGCTGGAACTGGATTCTTGTCGACGACATTCTGGTGGCGACGAGTCCCGCTCTGGTTCAATCCTTCAAGAGCACTCGTGGGCAGTGGCGGATGCTGGAGGCAGGTGCGCTCTTTCCGATCTGGACTGGTGTCCTCCTCGCGGGGCGTGGACGACAGAAGGTCTACGGGCTCAAGCGGAGGCTAATCGGGCGATTCGGCAGTGCCAACTGAGTCTGGTCGGCCCCGCACGTCCCAGCGTTCCCACACGAAGTCGTACGACCATGTCAGGTCGTGGGATTCCGAGATGAGTCTTCGTCTGCGCTGCATCTGCTGTTCAGAGGCCTCGTGGAGACGGTGGAACTGGATGTAAAGGCGTGCGATCTGGGGCAAGGCATGTGCGCGGTGAAGGTCCTCGATGAGTTGGTACTCACCACCCTCGATATTCACTGCCATCAGATCGATGGTTGGTCCGATTTCCTGGCGTAGGTCCGCCCACGCTCGCAACCGGACCGTGATCTCGTCGCCCGTTGTCCATGCCCCTGTGGCGTCGGCGGAGAGTCGCAATTCGGTAGTCGACTCGCTGAGGCCAATGCCGCACTCGTGTACTCGAACTGAACTGCTCTCGCGGAACCTGCTGCGCAGAGCGTGGGCGAACTGCGGAACCGGTTCGAATACGTGGACGGTACAGCCGTATCGGGTGACGATCTCGTCCGCGTAGTCGCCGAGATACCCACCTACTTCGACAACGACACTGCTGGTGTCCAGGGCCTGGCCTGCGAAGAGGAGTTCATTGTGACCGTCACGCAAGAATCGCTGGTGGGCGGTCAACGAGGCGTCAGGTCGGAGACGGTAGGCGCGCCGTAGCAGCGAGCGCTTGACCGTCCCCCGGAAACTCACGGGCTGACCCCAGCCAAGGACGCGGTTTCAGCAGGCTCATCCACCGTGACCTGCCCCAGCGTCGCTTCTCCGTCCAGATGAGTCGTGTTCCATATCGGCATCCACCATCAGCCGCGCCAATTCCGGCACCATGGTCTGAGCCTTCCACCCCAGACTGTCCTGCACCTTGCTCGGGTCGCCCACCAGTTCGTCGACCTCCGTGGGCCGCAGGTACCGCTCGTCGAAGCGCACGAATTTCTCCCAGTCCAGACCCACGTGCCCGAACGCGAAGCCGAGGAAGTCCCGCACAGAGTACGCGGTGCCCGTCGCCACCACGAAGTCGTCGGGTTCTTCTGCCTGCAGCATCAGCCACATCGCCTCGACGTACTCCTTCGCGTATCCCCAGTCCCGCCGTGCGTCGAGATTACCCAGGTACAGGTGCTGCTGCTCCCCTGCGGCGATCTTGGCGGCGGCCATAGAGATCTTCCGGCTGACGAACGTCTCACCGCGACGCGGTGACTCGTGGTTGAACAGGATGCCGTTGACCGCGAACATGCCGTAAGCCTCGCGGTAGTTGCGGGCGGTCCAGTACGAGTAGACCTTCGCCGCGGCATAGGGGCTGCGGGGCTGTAGCGGGCTCGACTCGGACTGTGGCGGCGGTGTGCTGCCGAACATCTCCGAACTCGACGCCTGGTAGAACCTCGCCGGCACCTGCGCGGCACGGATCGCTTCCAGGATTCGGGTGGTACCCAGCCCCGTGACATCACCTGTGTACTCGGGCTCGTCGAACGACACCCGCACGTGTGACTGCGCCGCCAGGTGGTACACCTCATCCGGCGCCACCTTCTCCAGCAGGGTGGTCAGGCGTGACGAGTCGGTGAGGTCTCCGTAGTGCAGGAAGAGCCGGGCTTGCGTGTCGTGTGGATCCTGGTACAGATGGTCGATGCGATGGGTGTTGAACGTCGACGCGCGTCGGATCAAACCGTGGACGGTGTACCCCTTGTCCAGGAGTAACTCGGCCAGGTAGGAGCCATCCTGCCCGGTGATGCCAGTGATGAAAGCCGTCTTCATTGCGGTCAACGCTATCGTCAGAACGTGCTCAGTGACTCCCTCGTCTACGTCGCAGGCCATCGTGGCCTCGTGGGTTCCGCAGTGTCTCGGGTGCTGCAGGAGCGCGGGATCGACACGGTAGGCTGGTCCTCGGCCGACCTCGACCTACGGGATCGCGATGCCACGTTCGACGCGGTACTCTCGGCAGGCCCGCGCGTCATTGTCATGGCAGCCGCCCGGGTGGGCGGAATCATGGCGAACGCCACCTACCCTGTGGACTTCCTCAACGACAACCTGCGAATTCAGACGAACCTGTTCGAGGCGGCCCATGCTGCCGACGTTGAGCGGGTGGTGTTCTTGGGCTCGAGCTGTATCTACCCGAAACTCGCACCGCAGCCGATCCCGGAATCGGCCTTGCTGACCGGCCCACTTGAGCCGACGAACCAGGCCTACGCCATTGCGAAGATCGCCGGCATTGAAGCGATTAGGTCATACCGCGCCCAATATGGAAGGCGCTGGATCTCGGCAATGCCCACCAACCTGTACGGTCCGGGGGACAACTTCGATCTCACCTCCAGCCACGTGCTGCCGGCGATGATCCGCAAGTTCCACGAGGCCGACGATGTGGTGATCGCTGTGGGGCACCGGTTCTCCCCGTCGCGAGTTCTTGCACTGCGATGACGCGGCCTCAGCGATCCTGCACCTGGTCGAGCATTACGACGGCGACGATCATGTCAACGTGGGCACTGGTGAAGACATCAGCATCCGTGATCTGGCCGTACTGGTCGCGGAGGTGGTCGGCTTCGACGGCCGCATCGAGTGGGACATGAGCAAGCCAGACGGGACACCGCGCAAGTTGCTCGACGTGTCCCGGCTCACGGGTCTCGGGTGGGCGCCCTCGATCAGCCTGCGGGAAGGGATCGCCAGGACCTACGAGTGGTTCACAGCCTCCCGTCAGACTCAGCCCCCAGCATCCTCTTGACGTCGTAGATGACACCCGCGGCACCCACGAGCTCCCGCAGCGCCGGGCCGACCCCGGCAGACTGATCGTGCGCCACCGCCAGTAGCGCGGCGGAGTACTCGCGGTCCCACGCCGAATCGAGATCTACGAGGTCCGCTCCGAGGTCCTTGGCCTGCTCGGGGGTCACCCACGGGTCTGCCACCTCCACGACCGCGCCATACTCGCGCAGCCGTTCGATCACATCCACCACCCGCGTGTTCTTGGTGTCGGGGCAGTTCTCCTTGAACGTCGGGCCCAGGACGAGGACCCGTGCCCCGCCGACCGCAAGTCCCTTGCGCGTCATCAGGAGCACCAACTGATCGGCCACGTAGGCGCCCATGGCGTCGTGGATGCGCCTGCCCGCCAGGATCACCTCGGGGTGGTACCCGACCTCCAGCGCCTTGTGCGTCAGGTAGTACGGGTCAACGCCGATGCAGTGGCCCCCGACAAGGCCGGGGCGGAACGGCAAGAAGTTCCACTTCGTCCCCGCGGCGTCGAGGACCTCAGTGGTGTCGAGGCGAGTTCGTGGAAGAGGATCGCAAGTTCGTTGACCAGGAGGATGTTCACGTCCCGTTGGGTTCGTGGACGAACTGCAGGACCACCTTGAGGGGCAGGTCTGGGCGGTTACAGGCGCACCGGCGCCGAGGGCGGCGGAGGTACTCGGGCTGCAATCGGAGCCCGGCCCGCGGATGATCTGACCTGGAACGGCCCGCTGGGCACAACGTGTATCGCCAGCCAGCACATCTTCCACCGGCGGGACTGAAGCGCCCGGCCGTTACCACCAGGCGGGTACGGTGGAGCGTGCGATGGCTGGAACGGGTGTGAGGGTCTTTGGGATCGGTGCTATCCCGTTCGCTGCGCTGCCCTTCGACGAGGCTGTGGGCGAGGTCATGCGCCGCGCCGAGGCGGGTGAGCCGACGGCCGTCCACTTCGCGAACGCCTACACGATCGCCCTCGCCGACTCCGATCCTGAGTACGCGGCGCTGTTCGTGGCACCGAATGCGCTCAACCTCACCGATGGTGTTCCGGTCGCTTGGGTGGGCCGGAGGGCATACGGCCGTTCCAGCGACCAGTGGCCGCGGGTCTACGGACCAGATGTGATGCAGGCCGTCCTCGTCCGAGAAACGGGTCTGCGGCACTACCTGCTGGGCGGGGATGAGCCGACCTTAGTTGCTCTTCAGGAGGCGATCGCCAGGCGCTTTCCAATGGCGCAGATCGTGGGCGCGGAGTCACCTCTCTTCCGGCCACTTAGCGACGCGGAGCGGCACCAGCAGGACCTGCGCATCCGGGAATCCGGTGCCCAGGTCGTGTGGGTCGGGCTAGGCACTCCGAAGCAGGATTGGGAAGTCGCTAGGTTGGCCGCCGAACTGCCCGTCGTGGCGTTGGCCGTGGGTGCGGCTTTCGACTTCCTGGCAGGTACTAAGTCCCAGGCTCCGGTATGGATGCAACGCACGGGTACCGAGTGGTGCTACCGACTGGCCAGCGAGCCTCGGCGACTCGCGAAACGATACCTCTGGGGCAACCCAAGGTTCCTCCGGGCAGCTGCACGCAACCCGGGGTGGAGGCGGCGATGATCGACGCCCCGCCCACGCCGGTGCCGACTCGCCCCGCTGATTCTGGAACCTACGGCTGGCTCAAGTACTTCGGCGTGGGCTACGTGCTGCTCGCGCTGTTCGTGACCTTCAACCTGGTCTTGGTGGCGTGGGGGTCGCCCGCAACAGGAATCGCGTCTTGGACGCGGGTCGAGGGGACGCTCCCTGGGACTGGTGGTCTCGCGGTCCTTGCGTGGGTCGGTCTAGTCGTCGTCGCCCTAGGCGTCGTGCGGGGCGGGGTCACTCGGCAGCAGTGGGCTCTCATCGCGGCGGTGGGCACCTGGATAGGCGCGACTGCTCTGTCGATGGCCCTGCACGGGGCGATGAGAGATGTGCGGTTCTGGTACGTGGCGGCGTCGAGCGTGGCCGTGGCGGTGGCTGGAGCGCTTATCCCCTTCGAAACGCTGAAGCGACTCATGCTCGGACTTAGCTGGTTCTTCGGGTGGGGCAGTGTCCTAGTGGGTCTCAGCGATCTGGCCTTCGGATGGCCGACGGTGCTGATCGAAGACAGCCCCCGCTACGGCCGCTGGCTGTCGATGGTGGGCTTGTCCGTAGGGGAGGTGGCAAGCCTCAACGGTGTCACTCCTGGCCGCGTCTACGTGGGGCTGACCTGTGCGATTCTGCTGGTCTTCGCCGTTCGGGCAGCACCTGGGCGCTGGACGTGGATCATGGCGGCGGGCCTGCTCGCGGCGATCCTGTGGAGCTTCAGCCGGACAGGTGTTGTGGCGACGACCGTCGGGCTACTCGCGGCGCTGGTCCCGGTAGAGCGCTGGCCTAAGTCCTTCCGTTGGACACTGGCGGCCCTTCTGGCGGTGATCCTCCTGCCTCTTGCCTTGTCCGCTTGGCTGCGGTCCACACCGATCACCGACGGCACCACCACGTGGCGCTTCGACCTCTGGCAGGACTACCTCGGGAATACCCAGGTGTGGACCCCTTTCGGTATCGGCCCCAAGCCGTCGTCGCTGGAGTACGCCGACCACGCCCACCAGCAGTTCCTCGAGGCACTGGCTGTCGGCGGGTGGCTGGGGCTCGCAGGCTGTGTGGCCTTCGTCGTGCTGGCTGCATGGGTCGCGGTCCGCGTTGCGGGCCTCGACAACCGCGCCACCCTAGGGGTGCTGTTCGTGATGGGCGCGATCTTCCAGGTCGACGTGGTGACATACAGCGCCACGTACACCGCGCTTAACAACGCCTTCATCCTGATCGTGGCTGTGATGGTCATCGGCGGCAGGGTCTGGTGAGCCGCCGACGGATGACCTTCGCCACCCGCACCGAGGCCGGCGAACAGCTCGCGGCTCGGCTCGCCGCACTCCGACCCGCCGACCCCGTGGTGCTCGCCCTGCCGCGTGGTGGGGTGCCGGTGGCGGTGCCCATCGCTGTGGCGCTGCACGCGCCATTGGACCTCGTCATGGCCCGCAAGATCGGGGTGCCGGGCCACGAGGAGGTGGCGGCGGGGGCGGTGGTCAACGGCGACGACCCGCACATCGTCGTGAATCCTTCGGTACTCGCGGCTGCCGGGATGAGCGAGGAACAGGTGCGTGCCCTCGCCGAACAGGAATTGGTGACGATCCAGCAGCGTCGGAGCGGAGTACCTCGCCGGGCGGGAGCCGGTGGACCTGCGCGGACGCACCGCGATCGTGGTCGACGACGGCATCGCGACCGGTGCGACGATGCGGGTGGCCCTGCAAGCGGTAAGGCGGCGGGGACCGGCGCGAGTGATCCTCGCTGTTCCGGTGGCGCCGCCGCAGACCCTCGCGTCCCTGCAGGCGCAGGTCGATGACGTCGTCTGCCTGCTCAGCCCGCGAGCACTTCTACGCGGTCGGGGAGTTCTATCGCGATTTCCACCAGGTGTCGGATGCCGAAGTCACGGCCGCGCTGGGCGACGCGTCATCGGTTAGTCCCGCCAGCGACTATCCGTTAGTCCCAATACGGCCGCCAACCTCTAACGGGAGTGCTCAGGGTCTAACGGGAATGGCAGAAGCCCGCCCACCGGCCGGCCTCACCACCGCATCTGCGCCTCTTCGGCGAACCCCCGGATCCCATCCACCGGGTACTCGACGCCTTCAGCGCGCACCGTCCCCGTCCAGTGCCCGAAGCACTGGTGCACCTCGGTGAAGATGACCCCGACGTTGGTCTTCGTGGCCCGTTCGAACCGGGGGTGGAAGGTGACGTCCACATCGTCGCCGCGCACCGTCCATGGCTCCAGCCACGGCCCGTAGGTCCACTCGAGTTCCTGGCTGATCTTGCTGACCCGGCCGTCGATGCACAGAGCGTTCTCGGTCATCCCGGTGCCGACGGTCCACTTGCCGCCGAACTGCAGGCCGATCACGTGGTCGACCGACCTCCCCCGACGCCGAGCCCCAGTTCCACGTGGTGTCGTAGGGCCACTTCCCGCGCCCGTGGTCGAGCACGGCCCAGGTCTGCCCGTCCGGCAAGCGGGTAGTCCCGCCCGTCGACCACAACCGTGCCGCTGGCCGGCAGGGTGTTGTCCTTCTCGGTGTACTGGAACCGCTTGTCGCTCCACGGGATGACCACGGCCATCGACTCGTGACCGGCCGGCCGAGTGATCTGCACGTCCGCATCGACACGGTCGGTGCGGGCGACCAGCCGCACCCCTTGAGTGTTCGGCACCAGGTCGATCGCGAGCTTCTTCGTCCGCGCCCGGGCGGGACCGCCGCCGCTGCGGTCGGGTAGCACGGGTCCGCGGGCAAGGGGCACGATGGCCCCGGTGTCGATCTGCTCGCCCGTGGTGAAGTCGACGAACCAGACCTGGTGCAGAGCGAGGTAGTCGATGTGGCTGATGGTCACCGAAAGGGCCCAGTCGGGGGCCTGCACGCACCAGTACTCCCAGCGCTTCGACCGGCCCCATCCCCGCAGGTTCGCGCGGTGCAGCGGGTGTCGTGTCCACCCGACGGCATCGCGGTTGAGGGTGCCGTCCGGCAGGCAGAGGTCAACCGGTGACGTGATCTCGGGCTCCATGCGGCAAGCCTATTGGCAGGTAGTCCTACACATGCTACTGTATGAGCATGTCCGTGATGGAGACGACGGGTGCAGATCCTGATCGAGCGTGCGGAGTACGAGCGTCTGGAGCGCGTCGCCCGGGCCGACCATCGCAGCGTGGCCTCGGTGATCCGGGAGGCCATCGGGCAGTACCTGGATTCCGGGGCCGATGACAAGGCGCGTGCCCTCGACGCGCTGCTGGACATGCCCGTCGATCGGCGGTGACCGGCGAGGACTGGCAGGACGCCAAGCAGTGCGCTGGAGCCGGTTGCCGGCGACTACTCGTGAGCCGCGCCGTCCTGGTGGACACCTCCGTCTTCGCCTACGCCCTCGGTGGGGAGCATCCGCTGCGCGAACCCTGCCGGGATTTCCTGCGGGATGCCCGGCTCAGCGGTCTGGAGCTGCACGCCAGTGTCGAGATGGTCCAAGAACTGACGTTTCACCGGATGCGCAGGACCGACGCCGGCGACCGCCGCCGAGCAGGGCAGGCTGGCCGCCCGTTCGTGCATCCTCCACGCCTTCGACGAGCGGGTGCTGGACGACAGCACTCGGCTTGATCCGGCGACGGCACGCTTCGGGGCCGGGATGCAGTACACGCCGCAACGGCTGCCCGGGCTGGAATCGGAGCCATTGTGTCGACGGATCCGGCATTCGATCGCGTGTTGGAGCGTCTCGATCCGGCGGCGCTCTAGCGCCGACCTGCCGGCACATCCGCGAGCGACGAGGTCGGCGGTCTAGACCTCGAGCCGCTCCTTGCGCTGTGCCGCACACTGCGCACGATGATCGGAATCCCGAGCAGCAGGACCCCCACGATCGTGATGGATGTCGCCAGCCACGTGGGCGCTCCGAGCAGCGCCAGTCCTGCCGAGCCGACGAGCACCAGCAGCAACCACCGCAGTTCCTGGCCGTTGTAACGACTCGAGATGCGCGCGCCGATGAACACCCCGGGGATCTGCCCGAGCAGCAGGGAGAACAGCACGGTGGGGTCGATCTCGCCGAGTCCGGCATGCGCGATGGCCCCGACCACGAGCATCGGCACCGCCTGCACCAGGTCAGTGCCCACAAGGCGGCTGGGCAGCATGGCGGGGAAGAGGATCATCAGGCTCGCAGCGATCAGCGTCCCCGAGCCGACGCTCGTGAGCCCCACCAACGTGCCGACGAACAGGCCCACCGCAGAAGCCAGCGCAAGTTTCCCGCGCGAGAACGTCAGCGGCTGGTCACCGTGCTCTTCGGTGTACTTGCGCAGTCGCAGGCGCAGCAGGGTCACGACCACCGCGACCAGCAGCACGACACCGATCAAGCGCCGCAGGGCGGTGTCGCCGCCCTCCTCCCCGACGAGGACCGAGAAGAGCCAGGTCCCGAGCAGGACTCCGGGTACGGATCCGAGCGACAGCCACAGCACCACCGGGTAGTACGGCGTGCGGCGCTTGATGTGCACGCCGGCGCCCACAGGCTTCATGACTGCAGCCGAGACCACGTCGGTGGACACCGCCACCGGTGCGGGGACGTTGAACAGCAGCAGGAGCATCGGCGTCACGATCGCGGCGCCACCGAGTCCCGTGAGCCCGACCACCATGCCTGCGAACAGTCCCCCGAGGGTAAGGAACGGGTCGATGCTCACCGGGCAAGTCTGCAACATCGAGCGGGCGACTCCCGGCAACGGCGCACGACGGGTCTCGCAACGGCCACTGCGACTACCCTCGCGTTCATGAGGTACGGCGCGCAGTTCGGTCCTGACATCACGTTCCTCGGCGTCGATCCCGCCGATCTCGACGACCCGGACACCTACCGTGACGCCGACGTGGTGATCCTGGGCGCGCCGTTCGACGGCGGCACCTCCTACCGGTCCGGGGCGCGCTTCGGTCCCAAGGCGCTGCGGGAGACCTGCTACCTGGCCCACGACGGTTCCCGGCCGTCTTTGGCGATGCGGGTGGACGGGCTGCAGGACCTGCGCGTCGTGGACGTCGGGGACGTGGAGATGTTCTCCGGCGACGCGGCCCGGTCCTGTGCAGACCTCGAAGCGGCGGTGGAGAAGGTGGCCGCGACCGGTGCCATGCCCCTTGATCCTGGGCGGCGACCACACCGTGACCTGGCCGGATGTGACGGGAGTGGCCCGCGGTGGGGACAAGTGGGGCAGGGTCAGCGTCATCCACTTCGACGCCCACGCTGACACCGGTGACATCGAGTTCGGTTCCCTCATCGGGCACGGTCAGCCGATGCGCCGCCTGATCGAGTCGGGCGCCGCGCGGGGCGACCGCTTCTTGCAGATCGGGCTGCGCGGGTACTGGCCGCCGCCGGACATCCTGGATTGGATGGCCGAGCAGCGTATGCGCTCCTTCGAGATGACCGAGATCGTGACGCGCGGCCTCGACGAGTGCCTGACGGAAGCCTTCGAGATCGCGCTCGACGAGTGCGACGGGATCTTCTTGAGCGTCGACATCGACGTGTGCGATCCGGGGCACGCTCCGGGTACGGGGACGCCGGAGCCGGGGGGTCTCAGCAGTCGACAACTCCTCGATGCGGTCCGCCGCATCTGTTACGAACTGCCGGTGCTCGGGATGGACGTCGTCGAGGTCTCGCCTCCCTACGACCAGGCCGACATCACGGCCCTGCTGGGCAACCGCGTGGTGCTGGAAGCGCTGACCGCCATCGCGCGCCGGCGCAAGGACGACCGTGACGGCACGACCTGGGATCCCCGGCAGCCACTGTTGGACCGCTGATTACCCCTGTGTGCTGTCGAAGCGTTTGGGAAGACCCATGTGGGGCAACTTCAGCGTCGCCTTGACTAGGTTGTGGTCGCTGCCCCGGTAGCGGTTGTCGAAGCGCCCCGACTTCAGTCGGATGTGGACCTCGTAGCGCAGAGCCCGCCCCTTGTCGAACATCACATAGTCGAGCCGCGTGGGGGTGTCTGAACGGCGCGGACTCGCGGGGAAGGGATCGCGGTTGGTGGCGCTCGTGTTGACGGTCGTCACGTCGCCGTTGACCTTGCGCGCCGCGGAGTAGGCGTCTTTGAATCCGCTCCTGCCCAGAATCCAGTGCGCGCCTCGCGGCTGACGATAGGCGAAGGAGTTCAGATCCCCCATCACGATGGTCGGGACCTTGCCTGCTCCAACCCGGCTACGCCAGTTGCTCAGTTTCGGCGTGAGCGACTTGGCCAATGACTTGCGGTACTGCTCAGCCTGGGGGGTCTTCTCGTTCGGCAGGTGGATCGACACCGCAAGGAAGGCGGCGCCGGTGCGCTTGTGCTTGAACAGCGACCACATGATGTTGCGATCCTGCGCTGAGCGGGCTAGGTCGGCCGATTCAGCCCACTCAGCCAGGGAGTTAGATCTACTTCCGAGGGTCGTGAACGGCGTCCAGTCCGCGTAGGCGGCGCATCCGGCGCGTTCGTAACTCTGACTTGCGAGGTAGTACTCGAAGTCCGCGGCGTCATTCGCCGCCCGGATCTGTGCGCGCAACTGCTCCCACTGACGTACCAGCGCCGGGTCGGAGCCAGCAGGTGGATAGGGCGGATAGTCCTGATCCACCGGCTCCACCGGGCCTTTGGGTGGGTACGGCAGGCATGCCGAAGGCCGGGGCTCGCTAGGGACCTGCCTGCCGATCGGGGTCACGGTCGGTCGGTAGAACAGTTGAGAGTCCGGGACGCAGCCGTCGGTGCACACGTCAGTGTCGGGCTGTACACGCTTGTAGCCGTGTCTTCTCAACGCTTCTTCGTAGTAGAGGTATGAGTTGTCGGCTTCCTGCAGCGCGAGGACGTCCGGCCTGGCTGAAACGATGGTGCGCACGGTGGCCTTCTTGCGTCGATCCCAGGCGAATCGACCCGTCCCACACGAGGTCTTGCAGACGTTGTACGTCGCGAAGCTCACTACGGGGTCGGCCTTCGCGGGAAGCATCAGGGCCGCTGTGACGGCGAGTTCGAGCATGAGTCCCCCTTTGGCAGCGGACTCTACCGGGCCCGAGCGAGCGCCCGCGTACTGCGCCCCCGGCCCGTTGCAGGAATAACACGCCGGCGTGTCGCCCAACAACGCAACACGAGCAGGTGGGTGGCGCGTGTTGCCTGGTCAGTCCGCCAGCGGCGGCCAGGCGATCCCGAACACGGATCCGCCGCCTTCGCGGGCGACCACGTAGACCCGGCCATCGTTGGCCTCGGCCACGTCTTTGACGATGGCAAGGCCGAGCCCGGACCCCGGCAGGCTGCGGGAGGCGACGGGACGGTAGAAGCGGTCGAACAGGTGGGGCACGTCCTCGGCGGGCACGCCCGGACCGCGGTCCATCACCTCGACGATGCCCTCGCGGACATGGATCTCGATCGACGAGCCGCTCGGGTCGAACTTGGCGGCGTTGTCGACCAGGTTCCACACCGCGCGCTCCACCGCCGCTCGGGGCGCCAGGATCTGGGACATCGTCCGCGTCCACCGTGATCTGGCGCTCGGTCCGGCGGCGGGCCCGGGTGGCGACCGACTCGGCGACCGCGGCCAAGGGCACCGGTTCCGGTTCGCCGTTGGCGCCCTGACCGCCGGCCAGCGCCAGTACCTCGTTGACCAATCCCGTCAGTTCCCGGGACTCCCCGCGCAGATCCGCGAGCACCCGGGCGCGCACGTCGGGGTCCAGTTCTTCGAAACGCTCCAGGAGGCTGATGTTGGTGCGCAGTGATGTCAGCGGTGTGCGCAACTCGTGCCCGGCGTCCTGCACCAGTCGCTGCTGGTCCGACTGGGACTCCGCGAGCCGTCCGAGCATGGTGTTGAATGACCCCGCGAGCCGTCCGACCTCGTCGGTGCCGGCACCGGGAACCTCGACATCGAGTTGCCCAGTGGCACTGACCCGCTCGGCAGTCTCGGTCAGCACGACGAGGCGCTTGGTGATCCGGTTGGCCAGCCACCACCCGAGGGCGGCGGCCAATGCCGTGAGTGCCACGGCGCACACGGCCAACACCGCTGCCAGACGACGCAGAACTGCAACCGCCTCCGACCAGTCCCGCGCCACCATCACCGCTCCCCGGCCTTCGCCGGGGGAGACCGTGAGGATCCGGTAGGGGGTGCCGTCCACGGACTGGGTTCGGGCGTTCACACTCGGGCGTTGCGCGGAGGCGGCGGCGCGGTCGGCGTCGGTGACGGGCAACTGCACGACACCGTCGCTGCGCACGACCTCGCCGGTGGGTGACAGCACGGCGATGGCATCCTGACCGCGTTCGTCGCGGCGCTCCTCACCGCCCGGACCCTGCGGTCGGCCACCGCCGCTGAGCAAGGCCTGATCGGCGGCGCGCTGCAGTTGTTCGTTCGTGGCGGTGTATCCGATCACCCCCATCAGGGCCGCGACGAGTGCGGCGATCCCCGCGAAGGAGATGGCCAGTTTCGTACGCAGGCTCATGATGACCGCATGGTGTAGCCCACCCCACGGATGGTGCGGATCACCTCCGGAGGCCCGAGCTTGCGCCGGAGGTATCCGACGTAGACCGCGAGGTTCTTCGAGTCCGGCCCGAAGTCGTAGCCCCAGATGCGTTCGTAGATCACGTGGTGTTCGAGCACGATGCCGGAGTTGATCATGAGCAACTCCAGCAGGTCGAACTCGGTCTTGGACAGTTCGATCTCCTGGTCGGCCCGCCAGACCCGTCGGGAAGTGGGGGACAGACGAACATCACCGACGACGAGATCGTCGCCGGTGGGCGTCTGCTCAGCGCGCCGCAAGAGAGCGCGCAAACGGGCCAGGACCTCATCGATGTCGTACGGCTTCGGGACGTAGTCGTCGGCGCCGGCATCGAGGCCCGCCACGCGGTCGGCGGTCTCGACCCGGGCAGTGAGCATGAGGATGGGGGTGCGGTCGCCTTCGGCACGCAGCACTCGGCACACGCCGAGGCCGTCCACGCCGGGCATCATCACATCGAGTACGAGGACGTCGGGGCGGTCACTGCGGAAAGCGGCCAGCGCCTCGACGCCGTCCTTGCAGGCTGTGACCTGGTAGCCGTTGAGTTCGAGCGCCGTCGTGAGGGACTGCCGGATCGCCCTGTCGTCATCGGCAACAAGAACCTTCATGGCTGTGAGTCTGCCTCAGCATGTGGCCAGATCGACGGTTGGTCAGGGCGCGCCCCGCGAACGGGGGATGCAACACAGGGCGCGCCCATGACCGTCACGCGGCGGTCGACGTCGCCGTCGGCTGCTGGTGACGCATCGGGAAGTCCATAGCCTTCGTGCCGGTGATCTCGAAGTCGGCGTTCATCACGACGACAACCATCGAGTCGTCCGCCTTCTTGACCATGGCGTAGAACTTCTTACCCTTCTTGTGAACGTCCATGACGGTGCCGCCGGGGAACTCCTCGAGCGCGGCCGCCTCGGCCTTCTTGAAGTTGGGCCCGGTCACGTCATGACCGAGCGGTCCGTGTCCGCGCTTGCCGTGGGGACCGCGCTTGCGGGGGTTCTCCACGGACTGGATGGTGTACTGCTCGTCGAGCAGCACGACCTTCTTCTTGCCGTTGTCCGTGCGCATCAGCACCGCGTAGCCCTCGCCGTCACGCACGAAGACGTGCAGGACCGTGGCGGCGGGATACTCCGCGAGCACCGCGTCGGTGGCCTTCTGCGTCTGCTCGTCGGTGGCTGGGGTGCCGGGGCCATGGCCGGGACCGCCCGGACCGCCGGCCGGCATCTCCTTCTGCTCGACGAAGGCGAAGTTCGCGTCGAGCACGACGAGGGTGTGGGTGTTGTCGCTGGTCGTGACCATCACCAGGTAGTTGCCGCTGGCGTCCTTGTGGACGTGGTCCGCGGTGCCGGGTACGACGGCGAGGGCAGCGTCGATCGCCTTCTGGGCGTCCTCGCCGGTCACGATCTCGCCGGGACCGCGCTGGCCCATCGGGCCGCCCATCTGGCCGGGCCCGTAGCCCTGGGCAGGGGTGTGTCGGGGTGGAATCCGCATTGCTGTCGGCGGTGGCGATGGTCAGGCCTCCCGCGAGCGTGGCGCCCACGGCGAACGCCGCGATGCTTGCGCCGGCAACTGCGCCGATCTTCTTCATGACGTGGGTCCTTTCGTCGTTGCCATCAGAGTCCGACGTCCCCGCGAGAGCCGAACGTGAAGAAGGTAAGAACCGGGTGAGAGTCCCTCAGGTGCAGGGCCATACGGGCGACGCGGAGGTGCCGTCCAGGAAGGCCGTGATCGCTGTGGCGCTCTCCTGGGGCGCTTGGAAGAGCACCGAGTGTCCGGCGGCCGGGACCCGCAGCAACTGCGAGTTCGGCAGCAACCCGGCCAGGGCCCGGCTGTTGGCCGGCGGTGTGATGACATCACGGCGTCCCACCATCACCAGCACAGGCGTCTGCACGGCGCGCAGGGCAGCGGCGTTGCGGTTCGACCGCAGCCAGGGGTCCTCCGCTGCGACCATCGCGTCGTAGGTGGCGGCGGGCACTGTGGGCTGCGGGTAGCGACCCGACGTCGACGGCATCGTCGAGCCGGTCCAGGAACGCACGGCCCCGGCTCTGTGCACATCGGGTGTGGGGGTAGTTCGTCCGAAGGTACGTCTTCAGTCCCGCGTCCGGATCGCTGTCGGCACGCTGGACCCAGCGCGGGCCGAGGCTGGCGCGGTCACCGCCCGGATTGGTCCCGACGAGGATGGCCCGGTCCACGCGCTCAGGATGCCTGCGCAGCAGCTCCTGCACCACGAATCCGCCCATCGACCAGCCCAGGACGTCGGCACGCTGCACGCCGATGTCGGTCATCAGTTGGGAGGTGGCGCCGGCCATGCCCGCGAACGTCGTGCGAGCCGGGGCTGTCGAATCGCCGAGGCCCGGGTAGTCGAAGACGATGACCCGGCGTTCGGAGGCAAGTGCCGAGAGGAACGCGGGATCCCACTCGGCCATCGGTGAGCCGGTGCCGTTGAGCAGCAGCAAGGGGCGGCCGGTCCCCAGTTCGGACCAGGCGATCCCGTGGGCGCTCACCTGCGGATCGATGCGGGGCTCGGGGGGCGCCGGTACGGCCGGAGTCGACCCGCATGCCGTCAGCAGCAGGAGGATCGACACCCACCACGCACGCATGCGCCCACTGTGACGCAGATGGCGTGCCGTGCGCGCCTCACGCGGTCAGCGGATTGATCCAGACACAGCCGGTGAAGCGCGCGAAGTCGCTGTCGTTGGAGACGACCGGACCCCGTGCTCGATGGCCAGCGCTGCCAGTTGTGCGTCCGGTACGAGGTTGGCCGCGACGTGGGTCTCGGAGAGGAGTTGACGCAGCACCAGTGCGGTGTGCTGGGTCGCCGGCGGGATCCACACCGTCTCCTGGGCGAGCCAATCCTCGACGAATGACCATGCTTGCTCGATCGACAGCGGCGACGCGTTGAGTCGTGGATGAGTTGAGATCCGGAGGAACGCGCCGATCGTCTGCCACGGCAGCCCAACCCGCCTGGGGCTGTTGACGGCATCCTCGAGCCACCGCGCGGCGCGCTGGTGGAACGGGCTGGAGAGGTCGACGGCGTACAGCAGGATGTTGGCGTCAACGATCATCGTCATCCAGGGCGTCGAGGACGTCGGCGATGTTGCTGACATCGGCGCGCAGTCCTAGGTGAACACTGCGCTGACGGAACGGCCGATCGTGGACCGGCTGTGACATGCCGGCCCGGGCGAGTTCGTTGATGGCTGCGCTTGTCCCGATGCCGCGGTCGCGTCGCAGACGCTCGACCTCCGCGGCCACGTCATCGGCCAGTGTCACTGTCGTGCGCATGGATCAAGGCTAGCATCATGATGCGATGACCACAGCATCATGATGCGGAATTAGAGCGGCGGCCCGGGTTCGGAGTCCGGGTAAAGCGACGCCTGCTCTGACCGGCAGCGCGGTCAACTCGTCCACTTCACGGATCGACATGCTGATCCTGGTCGCTTCCACCGAAGCCAATACCGTCTGCGGCCGGCTGCTGCCAGGGATCGGTATGACCACCGGGGACTGCCCGAGTAGCCACGCCAACGTCAGTTGTTGGGGGGTGACTCCGCGGGCATTGGCATGGTCGGCGAACGTCTCCGCCCCGGTCAACGGCGACCAGGGCAGATATGCGATCCCGTGCTCGGTGCAGATCTCCAGGACGTCGCTGTCCGCCCGATATCGCGGGGACCGCTCGTTCTGGACGGCGACGATGCCGCCGTCGGCAGGTCCACCGGCGATCTCGAGAGCCCGCAGCAACATCGGCGAGGTCACGTTGCTGAGCCCGATCCGTTGGGCAAGGCCGCGTTCCTGGACAGCCATCAGACCGGCGATCTGATCGTTGAAATGCACCGTCGGATCGGCGCGGTGGAGGAAGTACAGGTCGATGCTCGGGACGGCCAAACGTGTCGCCGAGGCCTCTGCTGCCCGCAGCAGGGCATCCGGTGTGCCGGCGCGGCCCCACACATCCCCGTCAGTGCCGGGGACCCGCGTGATGCCGCCCTTCGTGGCGATCACCGGCCGGCGCCCGGTGTACGACGAAACCGCTTCGGCCACAAGCTCCTCGTTGTGCCCGAGCCGCGCAGCATCCGGGGCGTAGATGTTCGCGGTGTCCAGCAGCGAGACCCCGGCGTCGAGTGCCGTGTGGATCGTGGCGATCGCCTGTTCCCGGCGGTCGATCATCCTGCGGCCGGACAGTTGCATGCAGCCCAATCCGAGCGGGAAGACGTCAAGATCTCCGATCCTGCGGTTGTCCATGGCTCTACTGTCCCCCGGGGGACCGCCATCAGTCGATGGAGTTGAACAACTCCAACGCCTTGGGGGAGTCCCACTTCACAGCGTCCTGTCCGGCCACGAAGTACGTGCCCTCGACGGTGGGCACCGTCGTCGACTGGCCCATCCCCATCGAGATCATCCCCATCGCTACCGCCAGGCGCATCTCATCGACGATGCCGGTGTTCTTGTCGACCGTGAGACTGTTGCCCGCTGCCGAAGCCGCGCCGAAGGAGCGCCACGGGAAGATCCAGGTGAGGGGGCTCATGGCGCGCTTGGCGACCGACGAGATGAACTCCTGTTGGCGTTCCACCCGGCCGAGGTCGCCCCGGGGGTCCGCGTAGCGCATGCGGACATACGCCAGGGCATCCGCGCCATCCATGGTCTGGCAGCCCTTCTTCACCTTCAAGCCGCTGTTGACGTCGTTGAACTTGCGGGTGGGGCACAATTTCACGCCGCCGAGGGCATCGGTGGTGTTCGCCACTCCGGCGAATCCGATCTCGACGTAGTTGTCGATCTTCAACCCCGTGGTCTGCTCGACCGTGGTGGTCAGCAACTCGGGGCCGCCGTAGGCGAACGCGGAATTGATCTTGCCCTGGCCGTAGCCGGGAATGCCGACCCAGGAGTCGCGCGGGATCGAGACGAGTGTCGGAGTCCCGAACAGCGGGACGTGCATGATCATGATCGTGTCGGTGCGCTGGCCTTCGGTGGAGCCGGTGTGCAACTTCTTCTGCTGGGCCTTCGTCAGGCCTTGGCGACTGTCGCTGCCCACGATGAGGTAATTGCGTCCCCACGAGGACGCGTCACTGGCTGGCAACGCCGCCGTCTTCGACACCGATGTGGCGAAGACCGTGGCCACGGCAACCAGATACACGGTGAAGACGGCGACCACAGTGAGGATGATCCGCTTGGCGCCCCATTTGCGATGACGACGGCGGCCCTTGCGAGACGGTGCGATCGTGCGCGGGATCGGCGACTGCACGGGCCGTGGCGGCGCCCCGACCGGCCGCGGTGAGGAACCCACGCCGGCGCCCACCGGTTGCCGGGGTTCGGGCGCGCCGAGGCGCTGCGTCGGTTGCTCACCTGGCTCCGGACGCATCCACGACTCGAACTCCGGGGGCACATCCCCACTCTTGCTCACCCATACATGGTGCCCGACAAATACCT
>JBAOHO010000012.1:300000-382323 GCA_037045355.1 Candidatus Nanopelagicales bacterium
GTAGCTGACCCGATGTGGGTCAAGCGCCTGCACCTGGTTGATTTCCGCTCATATGACGAGATCGACCTGGCCCTCGATCCCGGTGCGGTCGTCCTGTTGGGCCCCAACGGTCAAGGGAAGACCAACATCGTCGAGGCGATCGCCTACTGCGCTGCGCTGGACAGTCACCGGGTTCACGGCGATGCGGCTTTGGTGCGCTCCGGCGCTGAGCGGGCCGTCATCCGGATGACCGTCGTCGTGGGGGACCGGGAGACCACGGTCGAACTGCAACTGAATCCGGGAAAGTCGAATCGGGTCCAGATCAACGGCCAACCCGTCACCCGCAACCGCGATGTCGTAGGGACGGTTCGCTGTTCACTGTTCGCCCCTGAGCATCTGCGCCTGGTCAAAGGCGATCCTGCCGATCGCCGCCGCTTCCTCGACTCCGTCATGGTCCAGGTCGCTCCCCGCTACATCGCCGTACGCGCCGACTTCGAGCGGGTGCTCAAGCAGCGCAACGCCGCCCTGCGCAGCCTCGCCTCCGCGCCCGGCTCCGAGGCGGAGGCGGTACTGACGGCTTGGGACGACCGTTACGTGCCGATCGCGGCCGAACTGACGTGGGGCCGCATCAACGCGGTGCGGCAACTCGCTGACGTCGTGGCGGATTCGTATCGCCGGATCAGTCCGGCTGCCGACCAGGTCGAGGTCGAGTACGAGTCGTCGGTGGCCGAATCCCGCCGGTGGGACTCCAAGGACGTGTTGGCCGCCGACCTGCAACAGGAACTTGCGGTGCGACACCGCGACGAGGTGCGCCGGGGAGTCACGCTGGTCGGCCCCCACCGTGACGACATGGCGCTGTCCCTGAACGGCCACGCGGCCCGGGGCTACGCCAGTCACGGTGAGGCGTGGTCGCTGGCGCTGGCGCTGCAACTGGCGTCGTTTCACGTGCTGCACCGCATTGCGGACGACCCTCCCGTGCTGGTCCTCGACGATGTCTTCGCCGAACTCGACGAGAAGCGCCGTGACCGCCTGCTCGACGCAGTTGCTGATGCCGAACAGGTCCTCGTCACCGCGGCCGTGCCGGCCGATGTCCCGGCCCGGTTGAACGCCCAGATCATCACTGTCAGCAAGGACAGCGGACTGTCCCAACTCTCAATGCCGTAGTACACCGGACCCCGCCTCATTCCCGTCATCCCGCGATCCCGCTTCCCGCCATCCCGCTGTCCCACCACAGCCCTCTCTCCCGCCAAATACGGCTGGATTTCGTCCTCGGTTGGCGGGTTCACGTCATTCCAGCGGCGAACTCGGTGCGCTCAGGGAACTCGGGGAAATCGGTGCGCTTGGTGGACTCGATGGGTAGCCCGGGCCCCTGGTCGCGCTGCACCGCCGAGGAGGCATGAGGTCAGGGTCGAGCTCGGCACGTCCGGCCCGAATCCCGCCACCGGGTGCCTCAATCACGCCGTACGCGGCAAGGTACGAGCAGCGCGACGGGCGGCGCGATGCGAGCGCGGCGACGGGAAGCGCGACGAGGCCGCGAGTAGACGCCAAGAGAGCGCGACGGGGAGCGAGACGGGCAGCCAGACGAGGGTGCGACGAGAGCGAGACGAGACATGGTCGCAGCTGACGAGCAGTCGGACCGGACGCGTATTCTGGCGGCCATGAGTACCGACCCCGCGCTGGCCGCTCTGGCTCGGGTCCGGATGGCGACATCGAACCGAGCCAAGGAGCGGTACCGGCCGGTTGTCAGTCCGACGTTGAGTTCCGCGGTCCCCGACGATCGGGACCCGCAACTGCTGGGTCGCTGCGTCGACACGTGGGTCCGCGGTAACGGCTACGGTCACGAGATCGCCGTCGCGGGCCTGGCCGATCGATGGCAGGCGATCGTGGGTCCCCAGGTGGCCGACCACGTGTCCGTGCAAGGTTTTACCCCGGGGCCCCGCGGTGGCGAGCTGATCATCGTGGCCGACGCGGCCGAGTGGGCGGTGCAGCTGAAGTACCTCGTGCCCAAGATCCAACAACGCATCGATGAGGAGCTGGGCGCCGGTGTCGTGACGAACGTGATCGTGCGAGGACCCGGACGGACCACCACGGGGGGGTGGCGGGTGCGCACCGGTCGACGCAGCCCGCGCCTCAATTCCACCTGATCCCGCGATTCGTCCACCTGATCTCACGATCGTCCACCTGATCCCGCGATTCGTCTGATTGATCCAAAGATCCTCGGCCTGATCCAAAGATCGACTGACCGGTCCAAAGATCGGATCGACCGACTGATCGGAAGATCGCGCCTCTTACGATGGCGGGCCCTTCCTGTGTGGGGGGGATCAAGGACGGGGGTCGATCCCCGGAAATCGCCCTTCTCGGCCCGTCGCGTGCAGGGGTCGGTCAGCAAACACGGTAAACTGTGGGTCTGCCGCACTCCGATCTGGGGTGTTCCCACCCGAAGGAGATCAGCCTGTGTCCTACGACGCCAGTGCGATCACTGTCCTCGAAGGTCTGGAAGCCGTCCGCAAACGGCCCGGCATGTACATCGGCTCCACCGGTGAGCGGGGGCTGCACCACCTGGTCTACGAAGTCGTCGACAACGCCGTCGACGAGGCCATGGCCGGCTACTGCGACCGCATCGACGTCACCCTTCTCGCCGATGGCGGGGTCCGCGTGGTCGACAACGGCCGGGGCATCCCGGTGGACATCCAGGAGAGCGAAGGCCGCCCCGCGGTCGAGGTGGTCCTGACCGTCCTCCACGCGGGCGGCAAGTTCGGAGGCGGGGGCTACTCGGTCTCCGGCGGCCTGCACGGAGTCGGTGTCTCGGTGGTCAACGCCTTGTCGACCAGACTCGATGTCGAGGTTCGCCGCGACGGCTCCCATTGGCAGCAGAGTTTCGACGTGGGAGTTCCCGCGGCGGATCTTGTAAAGGGCGAGCCGACCGCGGAGACCGGGACAAGCATCACGTTCTGGGCCGACCCCGACGTCTTCGAGACCACCCGCTACGACTTCGAAACCCTGTCTCGTCGCTTCCAGGAGATGGCCTTCCTCAACAAGGGCCTCACCATCGCCCTGCACGACGAGCGTGAGCATGCGGCCCCTGACCCCGAACTCGACGACGAGGACGAAGTCGAGGCTCTCCACGACGTCGTCTACCACTACGCCGGCGGCATCGCCGACTTCGTGGTGCATCTGAACGCCACCAAGGGCGCGGCCAACCCGACCGTCATCCACTTCGAGGCCGAAACCGACGACCAGCACATGGCCGTCGAGATCGCGTTGCAGTGGAACCAGGGCTTCAGCGAGTCGGTCTACACCTTCGCCAACACCATCAACACGGTTGGCGGTGGCACGCACGAAGAGGGTTTCCGCTCCGCACTCACCACGCTGATGAACAAGTTCGCGCGTGAGTGGGGGATCCTCAAGGACAAACAACCGAACCTGTCCGGCGACGACATCCGCGAGGGCCTCACCGCCATCGTGTCGGTCAAGCTCGCCGAACCGCAGTTCGAAGGCCAGACCAAGGGCAAGCTCGGCAACACCGAGGCCAAGACCTTCGTGCAGAGAGTCGTCAACGACCACCTCGGCGCCTGGCTCGAAGCCAACCCGACCGAGGGCAAGTCGATCGCCCGAAAGTCCGTCGACGCCGCTGCGGTGCGGCTCGCGGCCCGCAAGGCGCGTGATCTGGCGCGCAACCGCAAGGGACTCCTCGGTGGGGCGGGGCTGCCGGGCAAGCTCATCGACTGCTCCGGGCGCGATCCCGAACGCAACGAACTGTTCATCGTCGAGGGCGACTCGGCCGGTGGCAGCGCACGCAGCGGCCGCGACCCCAAGACCCAGGCCATCCTCCCCATCCGCGGGAAGATCCTCAACGTCGAGAAGTCCACGCCCGACCGGGCGCTAGGCAACAACGAGGTCCAAGCGATCATCTCCGCGCTGGGCACCGGGGTCGGCGAAGAGTTCGACCGCGACAAGTTGCGCTACCACAAACTGGTGCTGATGGCCGATGCCGACGTCGACGGCCAGCACATCCGCACACTGCTCCTCACGTTCCTCTATCGCTACATGAGGCCCCTGGTCGAGGACGGCTTCATCTACCTCGCGCAGCCCCCCCTGTACAAGATCGAGTGGACCAGCGGCCCCGTCGAGTTCGCGTATTCGGACCGTGAACGAGACGCGCTCATCGCAGCCGGTCGGGCCGAGGGTCGGCGCATGAAGAAGGGCGAGGAGGTCCAGCGCTACAAGGGCCTCGGCGAGATGAACGCCAGCGAACTGTGGGAGACCACCATGGATCCCTCCCGGCGGATCATGTTGCAGATCACCGTCGACGACGCCTACCGCGCCAACGAGATCTTCGAAGAACTCATGGGCGACGACGTCGAGGCCCGCCGCAGCTTCATCCAGCGCAACGCCCGCGATGTCCGGTTCCTGGACATCTGACCGCGACCTGTGAGGACCAACAATGCCTGACGACGACATCCCCACGACCGAGCCCGACGCCGCCCCGGGCGGGCGGATCGACGTCGTCGACCTGAACACCGAGATGCAGCGGTCCTACATGGACTACGCGATGTCAGTCATCGTGTCCCGCGCGCTGCCGGACGTCCGGGACGGGCTCAAGCCGGTCCACCGCCGGGTCATCTACGCCATGTACGACGGCGGCTACCGACCCGACCGCGCCACATCGAAGTGCGCGCGCGTCGTCGGCGACGTCATGGGCAACTACCACCCGCACGGCGACAACGCCATCTACGACACCTTGGTCCGCCTCGCGCAGCCCTGGAGCCTGCGCTACCCACTCGTCATCGGGCAGGGCAACTTCGGCTCCCCGGGCAACGACCCCGCGGCCGCCATGCGTTACACCGAGTGCAAGATGGCGCCGCTGGCCATGGAGATGGTCCGCGACATCGACGAAGAGACCGTCGACTTCGTTCCCAACTACGACGGCAAGACTCAAGAACCGGTCGTCCTGCCCGCGCGCTTCCCCAACCTGCTGGTCAACGGCAGTGCCGGGATCGCGGTCGGAATGGCCACCAACATCCCGCCGCACAACCTGCGCGAAGTGGCCGACGGTGCACTGTGGGCGCTGGAGCACCCGGAAGCGGAACGCGAGGAACTCCTCGCAGCACTGATCGCCCGCATCAAGGGCCCGGACTTCCCCACGGGCGGTCTGATCACCGGGCGCCGCGGCATCGAGGAGGCCTACCGCACCGGCCGCGGGTCCATCGTCATGCGCGCCGTCGTCGAGGTCGAGGAAGACAACCGGGGACGGCAACTGCTGATCGTCACGGAACTTCCCTACCAAGTCAACCCCGACAACCTTTTGTCGAAGATCGCCGAGTTGGTGCGCGACGGCAAACTCGCCGGCATCAACGACGTCCGCGACGATTCGTCGTCGCGCACCGGCATGCGGCTGGTCGTCGAACTCAAGAAGGACGCTGTCGCCCAGGTCGTTCTGAACAACCTCTACAAGCACACGCAACTGCAGGACACCTTCGGTGCGAACATGTTGGCCCTGGTCGACGGCGTCCCCCGCACGCTCACCCTCGATCGGTTCATCAAGTTCTGGATCACCCATCAGATCGAGGTCATCCAACGCCGCACTCGCTACCGGCTGCGCAAGGCCGAGGAACGCGCCCACATCCTGCGCGGCTACCTCAAAGCACTCGACGCGATCGACGAGGTCGTCGCCCTGATCCGGCGCTCACCGACCGTCGACGATGCCCGTACCGGGCTGATGGAACTGCTCGACATCGATGAGATCCAGGCCACCGCGATCCTGGACATGCAGTTGCGGCGGCTGGCTGCACTGGAACGACAGAAGATCCTGGACGAGTACCAGGAACTCATGGTCAAGATCGCCGACCTCACCGACATCCTCGAACGCCCCGAACGCCAGCGGCAGATCATCGCCGACGAGCTGCGCGAGATCGTCGACAAGTACGGCGACACCCGCCGGACCCAGTTCGCCGCCTGGGAAGGCGACATGGCCGACGAGGACTTCATCGCCGAGACGGACGTCGTGGTCACCATCACCCGCTCCGGATACGCCAAGCGCACGCCACTGGACCTCTACCGCTCCCAACGCCGCGGCGGCAAGGGCGTCAAGGGTGCCCTCCTGCGGGCCGACGACGTCGTGCAACACCTGTTCGTCACGACCACGCACCACTGGATCCTCTTCTTCACCACCAAGGGGCGGGTCTACCGAGCCAAGGCCTATCAACTGCCCGAAGCCGGACGTGATGCCAAAGGCCAGCACGTGGCGAACCTGCTGGCATTCCAGCCGGACGAGGCCATCGCGCAGGTCGTCGCGCTGCGCACCTACGCCGACGCCCCCTACCTGGTGCTGGCCACCCGCGAGGGCAGGGTCAAGAAGACGGCCCTGGGGGAGTACGACTCGGCTCGCACGGGCGGCATTGTCGCCATCAATCTCGTGGACGGCGACGAGTTGATCTCTGCGGAATTCGATCACATCCGACGACGATCTGATGCTGGTGTCCCGTAAGGGCATGTCCGTGCGGTTCCGGGCCGACGACGCCACCCTGCGTCCGATGGGGCGGGCCACCAGTGGGGTCGGTGGAATCCGGCTCGCGCCCGGTGACAACCTGCTCGCCATGCAGGTCGCGCACGGCGACGAGTACCTCGTCACGGTGACCGACGGCGGCTACGGCAAGCGCACTCCGGTGTCCGAATGGGCCCGCAAGGGCCGCAACATCAAGGGCGTCCGGGCGATGCGCCTGGTCAGCGAACGGGGTGCCCTCGTGGGTGCGCTGATCTGCGAGTCCGGAGACGAGATTCTCGCCATCGCGGACAGTGGCGTGGTCATCCGATGCCCTGTCGATGAGATCCGCACCACAAGCCGAGACACCATGGGTGTCTCACTCATGGGTCTCGGTGAGGGACAATCGGTTGTTGCCGTCGCCCGCGCGGCGGAACGAGAAGAAGACGACAGCGACGACACGGTGGTTCCGGACACTGATTCCGGCTCGGCCGCGGAGTCACCCGACGCACCCGATGAACCAGACGGTGCCGGTAGTCTCACCGGCGGACATGAGGAACTCTCATGACCCCCGTGAGGGCCAAGAGGAGGCCGCATGACGAACCCACCAGGTCCCGGTCGGACCGTGGCCGCCCCTCGGGTGGTCCCGACCGCCGATACCCGGGTGATCCCGGCGGTCGACCCGAATCAACGGGCAGTCCCCACTCCACCACCGTCCGCAGTCAACCAGGCCCAGGAGGCGCGCATGTCGCGAGCTGATGCACCTGCTCCCAAGGCGCGCGCCCGCCACGCGCACCTGTTCGTCACGCACATCGACCCGTGGTCGGTCATGAAGAACGCGTTCATGCTGTCGATCGCGATCGCCATCGTGATCATCGTGGCCGTCACCGTGCTGTGGAGCATGCTGTCGTTGAGCGGCACGCTCGATGCCATCACCCGCACGATCACCGACATCGCCGGCGGCGGGGCCAACAGCATCGATGCCTCCAGCCTTTTCTCGTTCTCGCGGGTCGTGGGCATCTCGGCGCTGTTGTCCGTGCTCGAGGTCATCCTGCTCACCGCGCTGGCGACCCTGTTCGCCTTCCTGTACAACCTGGCCGTCGGCATCACCGGTGGTCTACAGGTCACCCTCACCGACGACTCCTGATCCACCCGGGCGGATTTCACTCGACTCGACGCGTCAGATAACCTTTCGGGTGTTCGCGGGCCTATAGCTCAGCCTGGTTAGAGCGCTTCCCTGATAAGGAAGAGGTCGATGGTTCAAGTCCATCTAGGCCCACGCTGGCGGCCGTTCCGCCCAGCGCCCGACGAAGGGATAGGCGCATGAGCGCTTTCAAGAAAGTCCTGTTGATCGGTGCCGTCGCAGGCGTCGGCTACCTGGTGTATCGCCAGCGCATGGCGTCTCGCGCCGAGGACGATCTGTGGAGTGAAGCCACCAACGCCCCCGACCTGACGAGTGCCTACCAGCCCGTCTTCGACTCTCCGGCACCCGAGAAGGAAGCCGCCCCAGCGCCCAAGCCGGCGACTGCGAAGGCTCCGGACAAGCCCGCCGCCGAGAAGGCCGAGGCGGTCAAGGATGCCGCCAAGGACGCGGCGAAGGACGCCGGAGATCAGGTCAAAGACGCTGCCAAGGGTGCCGCGGGCGATTCGTCGTCCTGACGGCTCCGGGGGCGTAGCTCAACTGGCAGAGCACCGCCTTTGCAAGGCGGGGGTTGAGGGTTCAAGTCCCTTCGCCTCCACCCGGTAGGGCGCTGTCGTGCGTCCCATGGCAGGATCACGCTGTGACCACCTACGCGACTCTGCACACCACCAAGGGCGACATCAAGGTCGAACTGTTCGACAACCATGCCCCGAAGACAGTCCGCAACTTCGTGGGCCTGGCGACCGGCGAGATCGAATGGACCCATCCGGGCACGGGCAAGAAGACCACTGACCCGTTGTACAACGGGGTGATCTTCCATCGCGTGATCCCGCAGTTCATGATCCAAGGCGGCGACCCCGTCGGGCGGGGAACCGGTGGGCCTGGCTACCGCTTCGCCGACGAGTTCCATCCGGAGCTTCAGTTCGACAAGCCCTATCTGTTGGCCATGGCCAACGCCGGACCGAACACCAACGGATCGCAGTTCTTCATCACCACCGCCGCGACCCCGTGGCTCGACCGCAAGCACACCATCTTCGGCGCCGTGATCGAAGGCCAGGACGTCGTGGACGCCATCGAATCGGTTCCCACGGGTGCCCAGGATCGCCCCGTGACCGATGTCGTCATCACCGGCATCGACATCGAGCGGAGCGAATCCTGACCGAGCCGACGCCGGCGGTTCCGGCCGCTGCGCCGGTCTGCTACCGGCATCCCGACCGCGAGACCTACATCACCTGTGCTCGCTGCCACCGTCCGATCTGTCCGGACTGCATGGTGGACGCGTCAGTGGGATTTCATTGCCCGGAGTGTGTGGCGCAGGCAGCCGCCCGGTCACGCTCGCCCATCACCCCGATGGGTGGAACGCCGATCCGCCGGGCCACGGTCACACAGGTGCTGATCGGCATCAATCTGGTCGCGTTCGTCCTTGAACTCGTGGCGGGCCTGGACGGGGTGATCACCGGTTTTGGAATGTCCCCGGCCGCGGTGTCGGTCGGCGGGGAATGGTGGCGCTTGCTGACCGCCGCGTTCCTGCACGGTGGGTTTCTGCACATCGCGTTCAACATGTACGTCCTGTGGGTGATCGGACCGCAACTGGAGTCGGTGTTCGGCCACATCCGGTACCTCATCTTGTTCCTGCTGTCCGCTCTGGGCGGCAGCGTCGTGTCGTACACATTCGGGCCGTTCGCCACCGTCTCCGTCGGTGCGAGTGGCGCGATCTTCGGGCTCATGGCGGCACTGATCGTGGCGGGTCGGTCGATGCGCGCCGACGTCACTCAGATCGTCATCTTGTTGGTGATCAACGTGGTGATCGGCTTCGTCGCCCCCGGTATCGACTGGCGGGCGCACCTCGGAGGAGCCGTCGTCGGAGCCGTCGTGGCTGCCGTCATGGCCTACGCGCCGAAGGATGGCCGCGTGCTGTGGCAGAGCCTCGGGGTTCTCGCGGTGTGCGCGATTCTGGTGACGATGATGCTGCTGCGAACCGCCCAGATCAACGGTGAGGTAGCCCTGCTAATCGACAACAGCGGGCAGGCGATGGCCGGACCGACTGAGCAGCGCCAGGACGATCCCGGCGATCACCAGTAGCGCGCCCACGAGTTGCACCGCGGCGGCCGTTTCGCCGAACAACCACCAGGCCACCGCACCCGCGGCGATCGGTTCGGCCGTGGCCAGGACGCTGACTGTGGTGGCGGGGACCCACCGCATGGCCGAGGTCTCGGCTGCGAACGGAACGACAGTGCCCAGTGACACCAGCCACGCGAAGAGCAGGATCGCTGGGAC
Source organism: Candidatus Nanopelagicales bacterium (assembly GCA_037045355.1). NCBI lineage: Bacteria > Bacillati > Actinomycetota > Actinomycetes > Candidatus Nanopelagicales > Candidatus Nanopelagicales bacterium. Next base: position 309,879 of record JBAOHO010000012.1, read on the forward strand.
CATGAGGCCGCTGATGGGCAGTGTGATCGGACTGCTGTAGTCGACCTCCCACACCGGGATCAGGGTCGGAATCAGCGGCGTGGCGAGCAACCACACGACCGCCGCGATAGCGAATCCCCAGAAGCTGACGACGAACGGATTCGTGTCCGCGACCAGTTCCTCACCCACCACGAAGTACACGGCGAACGACAGTCCCGCTCCGAAAGCCGCGGCCACTCCCCAGGGGTCGAGTCCCGACAAGCCGGCCCCGGCGACCAGTGCCAGACCGATCACGGTCAAGGCCAGCGCGGGCCACAGTAGGTTGCTGACGAACTGCCGCTGCACGAAGCGGGCCCACAATGCGACCCACACCGGTCCGAGGAACTCGATGAGCAGCGCCAACCCGATCGGGATGCGCGCGATGGCCTCGAAGTACAGCGCCTGGACCAAGGCCAGCCCCAGGATCCCGTACACGACGATTCGCGTGCGGTGGTGAGCCGGAAGGCGGAAGGAGCGTCCGGCCACCAACAGGATGACCGCGAGCAGCACGGTCGCCCCCAGGGCGCGGAATTGGGACAACGTCCACGCGGAGACCCCGGTGTCCAGGATGAGGCGCGAGACCGCGGCGTTCAGGGAGAAACAGGTGACCCCGATGAGAACGAGTGTGTAGCCGCGCACCGAGCCACCGAGCGGCGAGTTATCCACAGCCTTGTCCCCAGTGGGGAAAACTTACACGGTTGTAGTTCGGGGGATCACCCGGAATGTCCCGGTTGTGGAAACCTGTGGAAACTGGTGTGACCTGCGCCCTATGGCAACCACTATTTGCGTGACAACGCTTACGTTTTGTGGTCCCTGGCGGGGTAGTTGGCCACAAACGGGTAACTCGTACTTGCGCACCGAAACCACACGAGCACGCTGCGTCATGAGGATCCGAGCAGACTGTGGATAACTGTGGGGATGACGCGGGCCCACTCTCTGGCGGAGATCCCTCCCAACCGGTGGGAACTCCTACTGCCACTTGGTGGACAGGAAGAACCCAGCGGCGATGAAGACGAAGCCGATCGCCACGTTCCAGCCTGCCAACGGACCCATCACCGGATTCTCCGGCGCGATGTACCACGTCACGATCCACAGCAGCCCGATCACAAAAAGTGCGACCATCACGGGCGCCACCCAACGAGCACCGTCGACCTTCACCGGAATGCGGCTGGGAGCCGATTCGCCGGCCTTCTTAGGCGGCGGCGTGTAGGCCTGCTTCTTGCGGCGGCGCGACTCCGGCACGGCGTTCCTTTCGCTGGACTGACCCCATGATGCCCCACGGGGCCAATGACTTCCACGAGACCGCTGTCTACTCTGGTGATCTCACGCCGCATCACCGAGGATCCGCACCAGTGCACCTGCCCCGGACGCCACCTGCGAGCCCCAGGATGGAGATTTCATGAGCCTGTCCGTCCTCGTCGTCGACAACTACGACTCGTTCGTGTTCAACCTCGCGCAGTACCTGCAGCAGTTGGGTGCCGACGTCACCGTGCTCCGCAACGACGAAGTTCCGCTGGACGCGGTGCCGGACTACGACGGCGTGCTGCTCAGCCCCGGTCCGGGCACACCAGCTGATTCCGGGGTCTGCCCCGACATCGTGCGCCGCTTCGGCCCAACTGTGCCCGTCTTCGGCGTGTGTCTGGGGCACCAGGCGATCGCCGAGGTCTACGGTGCCGTCGTGGATCGCGCTCCTGAACTGCTGCACGGCAAAACGTCCCTGGTGGTCCATGACGGTCGCGGAGTGTTCACCGGGATTCCGTCACCGTTCACGGCCACCCGCTACCACTCGCTGGCGGTCGACCCGGCGACGGTTCCGAGCGAACTCGAGGTGTCCGCACACACCCAGGACTCGGGAGTGATCATGGGTATTCGGCACCGGGAGTACCCGGTCGAGGGGGTGCAGTTCCACCCGGAATCCGTCATGACCGAGCACGGCCACCGACTGCTGGCCAACTGGCTGACCAGTTGCGGCGACGCGGACGCGGTGGCGCGCAGTGCGGGACTGCGACCCGTCGTCCAACAGGGCTGACCGGAGTCCCACGACTCGGCATCCCGGGTCGACTCAGGCTCGGGTTTAGGAGCTCGGCGTCAGTTCGGAACGGTGTTGCCCTCGCCCTCGGGGGCCGGCCTGTTGGTGGGTGCGGACGACTGACCCTGTCGGTTGGGGTTCTGCTGGTTGCCGCTGGACACCGTTGGTGTGGGGGTGCTCGTGGGTCCGGTCGAGATCGTGATGGTCACCGTCTCCCCGCGCGCGATGGTCGTGCCCGCGTTGGGGGACTGCGCCAGCACCGTGCCCGCGATCTCGTCGCTGGACTGGGAAGTCACCGTGACGTTCAGACCCACATTCGACAGTGCACTGCGGGCCTGTTGCTCGGAGTCGCCCACGACATCTGGGACGAGCACCAGCCCGTTCGACACGGTGATGTTCACCTCGGTGCCCGCATCGACGTTGGTGCCCTGCTCCGGGCTCTGACTCAGCACGTAGCCCTGGGGTTGGTCGCTGTCGCGGGACTGGACGTCACCGAGCTTCAGTTTGCTCGACTCCAACTGTTTGGAAGCGTTCTCCGGGCTTGTCATACCGACGACATTGGGTACGACGGTCTGGCCGGGGCCGCCGGACACCGTGACGTTGACCGCCTGACCCTTCTCCAGTGACTCCCCCGCGGAGGGGTCCTGGGACAAGATGGTGCCCTCGGGGCGGTCGGAGGCCTCGGCGGTCTCGGTACCGAGCCGAAGGCCGCTCGCGTTGAGCGTGTTCTCGGCCTGCGTGAGGGTCTGGCCGACCACTTTGGGGACCTGAACCGTGTCGGGTTTTGAGTTGCCGGACATGGACATGAACGCCCAGGTGATGCCGCCCACGAGCAGAAGGAGTGCCGCGATGATTCCCACCCACAGCCACGGGCTGCGCTTCTTGTCCTCGTCGGTGGGCGGACCGCCGGCCTGGTCGGAGACGGGATTCATCATGGCCGTCGGTTCCGGCACAGCCGCGACGACGGGGACGGGCGCGGTCACCGGAGCACCGACGATGGCGCGGTCGACGTCGGACTTGAACTCGGCAGCCGTCTGGTAGCGCTGATCGGGGTTCTTGGCCAGGGCACGGAGCACGACCGCATCGACCTGCGGAGTCACCTGGCTGTCGAGCTGAGACGGGGGTGTGGGGTGCTCGCTCACATGCTGGTAGGCCACAGACACGGGTGACTCGCCGACGAACGGAGGTCGGTCGGTCAGCAATTCGTAGAGCACACAGCCGGTGGAGTACAGGTCGGAGCGGGCATCGACCACCTCGCCGCGGGCCTGCTCCGGAGACAGGTACTGCGCGGTGCCCATGACCTGGGACGTTGCCGTCATGGTCTGACCTTGCGCAGCCAGGGCCCGGGCGATGCCGAAGTCCATGACCTTGACCTCGCCGCTCTTGTTGAGCATGACGTTGGCGGGCTTGATGTCCCGGTGCACGATGCCGTGGCGGTGACTGTAGTCGAGTGCAGCGAGGATGCCCGAGGTGATCTCCAAGGCCCGCTCGGGCAGCAGCCGGCGACCGCTGCCCAGCAGCTGCCGCAGCGTCATGCCGTCGACGTACTCCATGACGATGTAGGGCACGGTGACGGCTGTCGGACCGGAACCGAGAGTGTCCTCACCGGTGTCGTAGACGGCGACGATGTTGGGGTGGTTCAGGGCGGCTGCGCTGTGAGCCTCACGCCGGAACCGCTGATGGAAGGACGGGTCGCGGGCCAACTCGGGGCGCAGGATCTTGACCGCGACGCGGCGTCCGAGCCGTAGGTCATAGCCTTCGTGCACCTCGGCCATGCCACCGCGGCCGAGAGTGTCGCCGATCTCGTAGCGGTCGCCGAGCATCGTCGTGCCGGTGCCGGGGGGAACGACCGGGTTGGTGCCCGGATCCCGCGGGGTGGGTTCGGGAACACCCCCACCGCTGGGCGGAACATCAGTCATTACGAAGCCCTCCTCGAGCCGGCCATCACCCATGATGACCCACGTGTCGGGTCGTGTGATTCAGCGACCCGGATCATTCAATTGTGCGCGCCCGCCGCAGCCGGATGTCCCGACGCAGTGGCGCCTGCTGCACTCAGGACGTGGTGTTCCGTCGGAGCACTGCGTCAGATCGGAGCACCGGGTCAGTTCAGTACCGCCTCCATCACCGACCGGGCGATGGGTGCCGCCAGCGACCCCCCGCTGCCGCCCGCGCCCTGGAGCACCACGGCGACGGCGACCTGCGGGTCACCGGCCGGAGCGAAGGACGTGAACCAGACCGTGTCGGCGCTGTTGCCCGTCTCGGCCGTTCCGGTCTTCCCCGCCACCCGCACGCCGGGGATGGCCCCGCCGCTACCGGTCCCGCGTTCGACGACCTGCACCATCATGTCGGTCAGTGCCTCCGCGTTCTGCGGGCTCATGGCCTGGCCATAGGTCGTCGGTGCCGTCGTGTCGAGCACCCGCAGGTCGGGGCTGCTGATCTCCTTGACCATGAACGGGTTCATCACGCTGCCGTTCTGGGCGACGGCAGCGGACACCTGGGCCATGTTGAGGGCGCTGGCGCGGACGTCGAACTGCCCGATTCCCGTCAGTGCCGTCTGGGCCGGGTCGGGGTTGTCGGGGTAGCGGCCCGCGGCTGCCGCCATGGGGACATCGAAACTGTGACCGAACCCGAACCGTTCGGCTTGGCTGCGCACGGCGTCGTCTCCGAGCTGGTTGGCCAGCCACGCGAAGGCGGTGTTGCACGACACGACCAGCGCCTCGGTCAGAGTCACCTTTCCGTTCGGACCGCATTCGGTCCGCGACGCGTTGCGCAGCACCGTCTCAGTGCCGGGGAGTACGTACTCGGCGGGCCCGGGGATCACGGTCTGGGGAGTGAACCGCCCGGACTCCAGCGCGGCAGCCGCGACGACGATCTTGAACACCGACCCCGGCGGGTCCACCGCGGCGAGGGGGCGGTTGAGCAGCGGTTCCGCAGGGTCGGCGGTGAGTTGCCGGTAGTAGTCACGGATCTGCCGAGAACGGTGACTGGACAGCAGGTTGGGGTCGTACGAAGGGGATTGCGCAAGCGCGAGAATCTCGCCGGTGCTCGGGTTCAGCGCTGCCACCGCGCCGGGCCGGCCCGCCAATCCGGCGAAGGCGGCCTCCTGGGCTGCGGCGTCGAGGGTGAGCGTGACTCCGCCGCCCTGTGGGTCGCGGCCGCCGAAGAGTTGCTGGAGTCGGTCGAACAGCAGCCGGTCGTCGAATCCCGACAGCACCGGGTTCTCCGCCTTCTCGATCCCGGTCGCGCCGTAGACCTGGGAGTAGAAACCCGTCGCCGACGCGTACACCTCTCCTTGGGGGTAGCGGCGCAGGTACTTCAGCTCACCGTCGGTCTCGATGCTCTCCGCGACTGCCTCGCGGCCGACCAGGATCGGTCCCCGCTCCCGGGAGTACTCCTCGAGGATCGCGCGGGAGTTCCCACTCGCGGTGCGGTAGTCGTCGGACTTGAACACCTGGATGTACGTCAGGTTGGCCAGCAGGGCGATCAGCAGGACCGCGAGGACGGCGGACAACCGGATGATCGAACGAGTCACAGCCGCACCACCTGGGTGAGCGCCTGGTCGGGGGACGTGACGACCGGATCGGGTCGCCGGGTGATGTCACTGATCCGGAGCAGCAACGCCACCATGATCCAGTTCGCGATCAGGGCCGACCCGCCTGCCGACAGGAACGGTGTCGTCAGTCCCGTCAGAGGGATCAGTTTGGTGACGCCACCTGCGACGACGAAGACCTGCAGAGCGAATACGAAGGCCAGCCCGGTGGCCAGCAACCGCCCGAACACGTCCCGGCAGGCGACGGCGGTGCGCAGGCCCCGTTGCACGAAGATCCCGTACATCAACAAGATGGCGAAGATGCCCGTCAAACCGAGTTCCTCGCCGAAGGCCGACAGGATGAAGTCGCTGCTGGCGAAGGGAACGAGTTGCGGATAGCCCTGGCCCCACCCGGTCCCGAAGATCCCGCCGTTGGCCAACCCGTACAGCGACTGCACGATCTGGTAGCCGGCGTCGTTGGCGAATTCGAACGGGTCCAGCCAGATCTGCACCCGGGTGCGCACGTGGCCGAACAGCAGATACGCCAGCGTCCCGCCCACGATCATCAGCAGCGCGCCGAGGATCAGCCAGCCGCGGCGTTGGGTCGCCACGTAGGTCATGGCGACGAACAAGCCGAAGAAGATCAGTGCGGTACCGAGGTCGGTCTCGAAGGCCATGACAGCGAGGGCCAACAGCCACGCCCCCAGCAGCGGGCCGAGATCCCGGCCGCGGGGCAGCGAGACACCCAGCACCTTGCGCCGGACGATCGCGAGCGAGTCCCGATGAGTGACCAGGTAACCGGCGAGGAAGAGCGTCAGGACGATCTTGGCCAGCTCACCGGGCTGGAAGGTCAGTGGTCCGACCTGGATCCACAACCGGGCGCCGTTGATGCTGATGCCGAGGATGGGGACGAGGGGCAGGAGCAGCAGGCCGACGCCCAGGAACAGAGAGATGTAGGTGTACCGCTGGAGTTTGCGGTGGTCGCGCACGATCAGAAGGACCGCCGCCAGTAGGGCGACTCCCAGGACGGTCCAGGTCAGTTGACCCAGGACCTCAGGCGTGGGCACGGGGCTGCCGTTCTCGGTGGCCCGCCGCGCCGCCGCGACGTCGAGGCGATAGATCATCACCAGGCCGAGGTAGTTCAGCAGGTAGGCAGTCGGGAGCATGATCGGCTCGGCGAACGGGGCCAACACCCGGACCGCCACATGAGCGACCAATCCGGCCCCGGCGAGAACCGACAGGGCCAGCCAGAACTGCGCCGGCAGACCGGACTGCGTTGCCCACCCGACGTTCGCCAACGCGACCGAGCCGAGGAACCAGGCGAACACCAGCAATGCCAGTTCCTGGTTGCGGCGTGTGGGTTGCCGGATCTCCTCCTGGGTCGCGGCCGGCGCCGGGGCCGCCGCGGCGCTCACCGCACGCGCTCCGGGCAGCCGGCCTCGGCCGGGTTCACCTGGCATTCGGCTGCGTGACTGCGCAGTTCCGCGACTACTTCCGAGGCTTGCGCCGCGGACGTCGTGATGATCCCGGACGTCAACCGGGTCTGGTCGTAGTTCGGCAAGGTGGCGACGGCCAGGTCGGTCTGCTCGTCGAGTTGCTGCAACGGGATCGGTCCCAGTGTGCCGGGGACCCCGTGGAACACTGCGACGCGGCCGTCGGACTCGGCCACGTACCACTGAGAGGTCAGCCACCACACCAGCAGCGCTCCGACGAGGGCCAAGAGGCAGATGAGGGCGGCGACGATGCCGAAGACCACGCGTCGGGTGCGCCGATGGCCGGTGGGTGGCGGCACCGGCTCGGGTTCCGGTTCCACCGCGAGGGCGTCCAGCGACGGCCGGGCGCCGCGGGGTTGGGGGTTGTCGGGATTGAGTTGCTCGTCCACCGGCCACGGCACGTTGGGCAGGCGGGCCCGGTTCTGGGGCTCACCGGCGGCTCCGACGACGACGGGTTCCTGGGGCGCGGAGCCCTCGGCCGCGCGGACGTCGGCCACGACGACGGTCACGTTGTCGGGCGCCCCCGCTTCCAGTGCCATGTCCACCAGTCGGGTCACAGCGCCCGTGGGGTCCGCATCAGTGCGCAGCACGTCGGCGAGTTGATCGTCCGGGACCACTCCTGACAGCCCATCGGTGCACAGCAAGTAGCGATCGCCGGGCCGTGTTTCGCGCATGGACAGGTCGGCGTCGACGGTGTGGATTCCGTCGACGGCTCGGTTGAGGAGGTTGCGCCGTGGGTGTCGGGTGGCTTCCTCGGCGGTGATCTCGCCCGCATCGACGAGGCTTTGGACGTAGGTGTGGTCGCGCGTGATCTGGTCCAGGGCGCCGTCACGCAGCAGATAGGCCCGCGAGTCACCCACATGCACGACCGCCATGCGGTCACCGAGGTAGGCCAGGCCGGTCAGCGTGGTGCCCATCCCCTGGTTCGCGGGGTCCTTCGCCACGACGTCCCCGATGCGCTCACTCAGCACGTCGACACCGCCCGCGAGGTGTTCGAGGACCTCGTCCAAGGGGACATCCTCGTCGGAGATCTCCGCGAAGGTGGCCACGGCCATGGCGCTGGCCAACTCCCCGGCCGCGTGGCCGCCCATGCCGTCGGCGACGATCAGCAGGTGGTTGTCGGCGAAGCCGCTGTCCTCGTTGCCGGGGCGGCGCAGTCCGATGTCGGAGCGGGCGGCATAGTTCAGCCGAACCTGATCGCTCATTTGCGTACCTGCATGACGCTGCGGCCCACGTGCAGCGGCACTCCCACGGGCAGGACCGTGGGCCGGGTGATGCGGGTGCGGTCCAGCCAGGTGCCGTTGGTCGAATTGAGGTCCTCGACGACCCATTCCCCGCCGGCCGAGTAGATCCGGCAGTGGTTGGTCGAGGCGTAGTCGTCTTCGAGCACGAGAGTGGAGTCGGCGGCCCGGCCGATCGTGATGGGCGTCGCTCCGAGGGGAACGACGGTTCCCGACAGCGGACCCTCGGTGACCACCAGCCGGTTGCCGCGGCCCCCGGAACGGGCCCGACGCGACGGCGGGGCCGGTGCTGGATGCTGCTGCCCGGCGGCGAGTGCGACCGGACGGGCCTCGCGCGGGGCGCGCAGGTCGCGGCGCAGCACACTCAAAGTGAACAGAACCCCCACCCACAACAGCACCAGGAAACCCAGTCGCAGCAGCGTGAGGGCCAGTTCGGACATCAGATGTCCCGGTACGTCACGACGGTGGATCCCACCTGGATCCGGGCTCCGTCGTGCAGAGGGGCTTCGGTCACCTTGCGGCCATCGACCAGGGTGCCGTTGGTGGAGCCGAGATCGCGCACGATGACCGGCAGCCCGAGGACGATCTCGGCGTGCGCCCGGCTGACGCCGGCGTCGTCGAGTTGGATGTCCGCTCCTTGCCCTCGGCCCAGCCGGGTGTGGCTGCGGGTCAGGGGATAGGAGGTGGCGCCGATCATGAGCCGGGGGTGACCGGTGGCGTTGCCGGGCGGCACCGGGGTCACGGATCGGGAGGTTCCGCCGGCGTCATCGGGGTGCGCCTGGCTGCGCACGCGGAACACCCCGGTGCTCAGATCGGGGTCCTCGGCGAACCTGACGTCGACCGAACCGAGGAACGTGTAGCGCTGCTCGGTCGCGTACTGCCGGGCCACCTGTGCGAGCTCCGCGCGCATCTGGTCGGCGTACACATCGAGACGTTCGATGTCGGTACTGGACAACTCGATGGTGAAGATGTTCGGCACGACAGTGCGGCCCTTGCTCACGATGGCTGAGCGGGTGTCCATCTCGCGCTGGATCCGGGCCGCCAGTTCGACGGGCTCCACCGCGTCGCGGAACGCCTTGGCGAAGGTGCCGTTGACCAGCTGGTCCAGGCGCTGTTCGAAGTTGTCGAGCAGGCCCATCGTTCACCTCCCGGTGCCTAGACGTCGGTCGATGCTATCCGCGCCCGACCACCTCGGGGGAGTGATGGGGGCAACACGTGGCGGTCACCTGGCACGACGACGGTCGCGGCTGGCGATGTGCGTAACATCGGACCACTCGTTCGGGATTCGCTGCGCCTCCGTTAGGCCGACCTGACTAGGCCAAAAGTCCTAAGTTCCCCCCAGCACTTGTACCCCGCGGGGTAGCCGTGCCTACACTCAGAGTGACGGGCGGGAAATCGGCCCGCACTGGTCAATGGAAGAAAGAGTGGGAAGACCATGTCGAAGTATCTGCGCCGGGTTCATCGCGAGGACGAAGGCTTCTCGCTGGTTGAACTCCTTATTGTCATCGTCGTGCTGGGCATCCTGGGCGGCATCGTTGTGTTCGGAGTTGGCGAACTTCCGCGCTGATTCGTACTCGAGGCAGCGTGTGAACGCGAATCGTGAAGCAGGTCAACGTGGGATCTCAGGCCTACACGCGCAAAGACGGGCAACGTCGCTAGCTGATGTTGATGCATTGGTGACTGCGGGCTACTTGGAAAGCAATTCAACCGCTGGCTCCAACAGCATTTACGATCGCACAAGCGAATGCGGCAGGCCCCCCAGTCGTAAAGATAGGGCCAGGCGCTGGTCAACGGCAACCCAGCCGCTTCGGGGTGTGTGACCTCGCTAGGACTCGACAGACGAAATGCGGGCCACACCCAGCGTGTGGCCCGCATTTGTCTGCGCCTGCGGCGTTGATCACCATTGGTGAGGCCTCGACCCCCGCAGGGCAGTCATCCCTTCGCAACCTCGTTGGGGTGTTGGGAGCGTATCGCTGCCTGTTCGTAGTCGACCAGTCCCTTCTGCACCAGATCGCTGAGTGAATCCTCGAGTGACATCATTCCCTCCTTGCGACCCATGATGAGTTGATTGCGCAACTGGTTGGTCCGCCCCTCCTTGATGAGGTTGCGGATCGATGAGTTGTTCTTGAGCACCTCGTAGGCGGCCACCAGCCCCCCACCGCGGCGCGGCAGTAGCCGCTGGTAGACCACGGCCTTCAAGGAGAGTGCCAGTTGGGTGCGGATCTGGCTCTGCTCGTCACCGGGGAACACCTCCACGAGCCTGTCCATGGTCTGCGCCGTGTCGTTGGTGTGGACCGTCGCGAGCACCAGGTGACCGGTCTCGGCCAGCGTGAGGGCGAAGCGAATCGATTCGAGATCTCGCAGCTCGCCGACCAGGATCACGTCCGGGTCTTCGCGGAGGGCGCTGCGCAGCGCTGCGGCAAACGACTCGGTGTCTTCGCCGACGGCTCGCTGATGCACGGCAGCCTTTTGATGCGAGTGCACGTACTCGATGGGGTCTTCGATGGTGATGATGTGAACGGCCCGATTAGCTGCGATCCAGTCGAGCATCGTCGCCAGGGTCGTGGACTTGCCGGACCCAGTGGGTCCGGTGACCAGGATCAGGCCCTGATCGGCCGCCGCCAGTTCCCGTACGCTCATCGGGATTCCCAGATCATCGAAACTGGGGATTGTGTGCGGCATGATCCGCAGCGCCAGTGCGACGGTGTTTCGTTGCCTGTAGGCGTTACCCCGTATGCGGGCCTGGCCCCGCCAACCGAATGAGAAGTCCACATCGTGACCGCGACGGCAGTCGTCGAGTTGCTCGTCGGTGAGCAACTCGCGCGCCAGTCGCTCAATCTCGGCGGGTTTCATCACTTCGGTGCCCGCGAGCGGGATGAGGTCCATGTGCACGCGGATCAGCGGCCGGCTCATCGCGGACAGATGCAGGTCGGTCCCTCCCGCATCCCATAGAGCACCGAGCAAACTGTCGACCGTCCAGACTTCCGTGCTCATATCCACCAGACTAGGGCGTGGCGCCACGCGCCGAGGCGTGGTGCGTTTGCGGTCGGTGGCAGTTGTCGCCGAGGTTTCACGGGAAGGAGTTCTGATGCGGATTCGCCGGGCCTCCAAGAGTGACGCACAGAAGGCGACCCAGCCATCGCCCGCCGCAGCTCCTCAGCCGGCGTCCCCCTCGCCGGCCGGCAGACCCGTTCCACTGGGCCAGCTCCTGATCAACCGCGGTGCCATCACGCCGGCGGAACTCGCAGAGGCGGTGGACCAGCAGGCGGAGTCGGGCAAGAAGATCGGCGAACTCCTTGTCGACCTCGGCATGGTCGACGAGAGGGATGTGCTCGGAGCTCTGTCCGATCAGTTCGGTATCGGGCTGGCGCAACTCAAGGGCCAGACTCTGGACTCACAAGTAGCGGGGCTGCTTCCCGAGACGATGGTGCGGAGCCTGCGCGCCCTCCCCATCGCTCGCGAACCCGATGGCACGGTCGTGATTGCCACCAGCAATCTGCAGGCGTGTGCCCCCTCGGAGCGGGGAGAGTTCGAGGCCAAGCTGCGCGACGCGATCGGCGCCCCGGTGATCCTGAAGGTGGCAACCGAGAACGACATCCGATGGGCCATCTCGACTATCTACCACGCGTTCGATCAAGTGAGCGGCCAAGTCGACCAATACGTCGCGACCCATGGTCGGCGCGAGGCCGCCACTGCCACGAACGTCGCGATCGAAGCGGCCGCCAGCGATGCGCCCGTCGTCAAGATCGTGGACATGATCCTCACGCAGGCCATGCGGGATCGTGCCTCCGACATTCACATCGAGCCCCAAGGCGAGCAAGTGCGGGTCCGGTACCGCATCGACGGCGCCCTACATGAAGCGCTGACCTTGCCCGGGAGCATGGCCGGAGCGCTGTCCAGCCGAATCAAGATCATGGCCGGGATGAGCATCGTGGAGCGCCGCCGCCCCCAAGACGGTCAGATCGCTATGACGATCGACGGTCACTCCGTGGACATCCGCGTGTCTACCACCGGGGTGGTCTTCGGCGAGAAGGTGGTGCTGCGGGTCCTCGACCGCACCAAGGCCGTTCTGCAGTTACGGGACCTCGGCATGGGAGGTACCATGCTGCGTTCCTACCGGGACATGCTGGCGTCGCCTTACGGGATGGTCTTGTGCGCTGGCCCAACCGGCAGCGGTAAGACCACGACCCTGTATGCCTCGTTGAACGAGATCAACGAGGTCTACAGCAACATCACAACCATTGAGGACCCCGTCGAGTACGTGTTCCCGAGTGTGAATCAGATCCAGATCAACGAAGCCGCCGGCATCACCTTCGCATCAGGGCTACGCGCGATCCTGCGCCAGGACCCCGATGTGATCCTGGTCGGCGAGATCCGCGACGTCGAGACGGCGAACATCGCCGTCCAGTCCGCACTGACGGGCCACTTCGTGTTGTCGTCCGTGCACGCCACCGATGCTGTGTCGTCTCTCTATCGCTTCATCGACATGGGCATCGAGACCTTCCTGTTGTCAGCCTCCGTGCTTGGCGTCGTCGGGCAGCGCCTGGTTCGGCGCACCTGCAACGACTGCCGGGAGCCCTACCAGCCCACCCCTGACGAGCTGTCCTACTACGAGCGCATGGGCGGGGAGCCCAAGGAGGAGTTCTCGGCAGGTGTCGGCTGCACTCACTGTGCGCATACCGGGTATGCCGGTCGCGTGGGCGTCTATGAGCTGCTCAGTATGTCTCCCGAGATGAAGGAACTGATCGTCCGCGCCAGCACCACTCACTCCGACATCCGGGAACTCGCGATCGCGCAGGGAACGCGGACCTTGGGTCAGGAAGGTATCCGCCTGGTAGAGCGGGATCGGACCACGATCGCGGAGATCATCCGCAGCATCTACACCCTCTGAGTCGTCATGCCGAAGTTCGTCTACACCGCCCTCGACCGGACCGGGGCTGAGGTGTCGGGTCAAGACGCGGGCGAAGACTGTTCTCGCAGGTCCGTTTCGAGCTCGAGGAGCAGGACCTAACGGTGACCTCGATCGAGGCCAAGAAGGGTCTGACCGAACTCGACATCACCCCCGCTCGGATCAAGCCCGCCGAGTTGATGCACATCTCGCGCCAACTCGCGGCGTTCCTGCGGGCCGGCATTCCGATCCTCGACGCCCTCGCTGAATTGCGAGAAGGGACGGAGAACCGGGGGACAAAGCGGGTACTGGCGTGAGATTGGCGACGATCTTGCCGCAGGGTCGACCTTGAGTGAGGCCTTTGAGAAACACTCCAACGACTTTCCGCCCTACTATCTCGGGATCCTCCGGTCGGCGGAATTGACCGGCAATCTCGACACGGTCCTGGATCGGCTAGCCATCGACATCGAACGGGATCATGAGTCCCGTCGCAAACTGCGCAGCGCCATGACGTACCCGGCCATCGTCGCGGTCATCAGCGTAGGAACTGTGGTGGTGCTGACGATGTTCGTCTTGCCGAAGTTCCAGGAATTCTTCCAGAGCCTCGATGCCGAGTTGCCGGCACCCACTCGATTGCTCCTGGCGATCAGCGCATTCATCCAGCAGTGGGCGTGGTTGATCGGTCTCATCGTGCTCGTACTGGTCGTCGCGTACGTCATTCGCGATCACGGACTCACGCGGGTCGCACGAGCCCGGGACCGCGCGATACTGAAACTGCCCGTTGTGGGTAGCACCGTCCAGGTCGCGATGGCTGAACGGTTCACTCGCGTGCTCGCCTCACTCGTGAGCGCGGGCGTACCATTGCCCCAGGCCATGGGAGTCAGCGTGGACAGCCTCAAGAACCTCGCCTTCGAGGAGCCGCTGCAAGAAGCCCGGACGGCCATGATGGAAGGCGCCGGGCTCGCGGGTCCGATCGCAGTCACGCGCCTGTTTCCCCCGATGGCTGTGCAGATGATCCGCGTCGGCGAAGAGACCGGCAGCCTCGACAGCCAGTTGGAGGTCGCCGCCGAGTTCTACGAGCGGGAGCTTGACTACAAGGTCAAGAAGCTGGCGGCGCTCGTCGGAACCGGCTGTCATCGTGTTCATGGGCGGGCTCGTGGGTTTCGTGGCAGTGGCACTGGTCTCTGCTATGTACGGCATCTTTAGGGCGACGAATCTGACATGAGCGGCTTCCGGCCCTCTGCTCTCCAGCGCGCCGCTGGAGAGACCCTCATTGAGACCGTGCTCGCGATCATGATCCTGGATCTCGACGGCAGCGGTCAGCGGTGCCGTGATGATGGCCACCGGCGCGGCAGCCATGAACAGCCAGCTCACCGATTCCGACATGATCCTCCGAAGTTGGGCCGAGAAGGTCGCCGTGGCGCAATACGAGCGCTGTCGTGATGCGACAGACTCGAGTTGGCCGAAGCCACCCTTGATCGACCCTGACGCACCCGATTGGACCGATGGCGGGCCCGGCACCTGGGAAGGTGCGGTAGGCGAGATCCAGTACACAGCCACGATCGCCGAAGTCGCCTACTGGGATAACAAGGCGACGAATCCGGGCTTCGTCGGGACCTGTGACCCGCCGTCCGAGGACTCTGGTATCCAGCGAGTCACCATCCAAGTGACCTCAGAGGGATTGGGCCTCCCCAGCACCGCGAAGACGCTCGAAGTCACCGTGCGCAATCCCTGCAAGACCGTCGACCCGGACGAGGATGACGGATGCTCCGCCTGAGCACACAGTGGCAGGACCCGGGTGATCGATCCGGGGCCGCTCCGACGGCGTCACCTTGATCGAATTGGTAGTGGTCGTCGCCGTGATGGGGATCGTGTTGTCGGGCATTACCGCGCTGCTGTTGGTGTCGACGAGTGCGACCCAGAAGGCGCGCGAGCAACTCAACCAGGACGGTGGGCTGAGACTCGCCTCCGTGTACTTCAACCCTGACGTTCAGAGCGCGGACCTCGTTGAGAGAGGCACTGCAAACTGCGGCTCTAACTCTGAGGCAGTGATAGTTCTGAGCGGAACCGACTACCGGCAAGACTTGAACTCCCCAATCGAAACGACTGTCAGCTACGTCGTCACGAATGGTGATGCTAACGGGAAGTCCCTAACCCGCTATGCGTGTGAAGACGGTGAGCTGACCGACGAGGTCGTTGTGGCGGAGGGACTGGATTCCACTGTCTCGGCTTGGGCGGAGTGTCGTGACACGAACGGCGATGAGGTCCAAGGCTGTGGTGCTGAGGCTTCCAGCGTAACCCTGATTACGAACGCTCAAGTTCCGAATCAGAACCACCTTCGGTGCATCGTATGACTGCTGCGAGGCGATCAGCATGATCCGCAAGGCAGCGCTCTTCAGGGATTTTCGCCGGGATGACACCGGCGCATCGCTGATCTTGGTCATGGCCCTGCTGATGTTCGTCGGGCTCGTCACGGCCGCCGCGTTGAACTATGCACAGACGAGCCTGGGGACCACCGATGTGCTCGAGGATCGCGTAGCCCAGGACTACGACGTCGACGGCGCCCTGCAGACCGGGATAAACCGAATCCGAACCAGTGACTTCATCAGCAGCGAGTCGAAGGACGGCAAACTCGTGGATCCCCCGCTTCCCTTCTGGTTCCCGGGGCCAGATGGAGCAGGGGAAGAAGGTTCTGGTTACATTCCAGCCGGTCATCGGTACGGGGTACAAATGGCACTGCCGTTACCCGGACCCCGAACTGGACCGTGCTGGCGACGGAGAACTCAGGGATCGGGGGATCCTCTCGTGTTGATCGAACCGTTGGCGACAAGGCGCGGATCGCGGGACCTTTGGCGTCCAACGGAAGTGTCGATGCGGGATCAGGCGAGATCGAGGCTGATGGACCTGTGCGCGCGTCTGGTGCTTGTTCGGGCAGTGTGGTCAGCCTTGTTGGCGACAAGGAATGCTCTGTGGGTGCGACGGCTACGCCTTTCCTACACCCAGCCTGAAGGCACCGTGATCCGCCGGGATCTACCAGAGTGCCAGCCAGGGGACGTTACCCCGTTCGAACCGGGTCTATACGACGATGCTGCCGCCCTTCAGAGTTTCATGAATACCGAGTGCTCCAACTCCATACTCTGGTTCCCGGGTGCCGCTCAGGGTGCTGCCTACTTCTTCGACTTTCGCAACGGGGAGGATGAGGATCCACCGAGTGATGATGAAAAGGTCTGGCACCTGAACAACTCAGACCTTCGGGTTGTCGTAGGGGGGGCGAGTGAGCCTGATGGCTCCATTCCCGGATCCTGTCCGAGCCCCCGCTGACTCGAGAGGATAACCGGGGGGCCGCATTGGTTTTCGGAGGTGCAAGCCGGCTCAAGATCGAAGCTGGTCAGATGGAAGTGTGTGGTCCGGGGGATGTGGACGACCCTCCCATAGGGATCTTCGGCGGCACGGAGGACCGGGGAACCATCAGACCGTCCCGGCATTCGGTACGGTCCCGAGGAGGGCCCTCTGCCTAATGTCATCCCCGCCACCTTGGATGACGGGATTCTGACCCTGTCGGAGTTTCAGAGAGTCTCTCCAGATTCACTAGGCCCCCCAGCGATACGGCAAGTAGGCGTGCGCAGTATGACTTCCCGGAGCGGATCCGTCAGTGGGACGAAGACAGGCAATCCCGATGCAACAACAACAGTGCTTGCCCGGGAGCCGTCACGGCAACGATCACAAACAGAAACCAAACGCCCCAGGCGGTGGTGAGTGGATTCGACCCATCGGAGGCCAAGGACGGGACCGATGACCTTCCTTCGATCGAACCAGACACGGTTGTGGAGTACGCGAAGGTCTACGTGCGGCACCGGGAGTGGCGGACTGGAGGTAGCGCGTGGCTCGATTCCGCAAGGTTGACGGTCACCCCCCGGTGGTCCGACGGGACCGAAGGGACTGAAATCACGTTGATGAGTCCGATCGAGCAAAGCAACAATGAGGATTGGATCGACGATCCCTTCAGGCTCCCTGACTCGCTGCTGGCCGACATTCGCGCAAAGGGGTTCCTGGGCGCCACCGTGACGTGGGAGATCTTGCCCTATCGGTCCGGCACGCAGCCCAGTTTCGAAACTAGTCTGGACTCCATTGTCATGGTGATGAAGACCGATGGCGTGAGCGACTCCGCCTTCCGTAAGCAGGACACCAACAACATCCCGGGTGGCAACTGCGTGCGAGCGGGAACGTGCGCCATGGTGGAGGCGGGCAGCAGTGGGCATTTCCATGTCCAGGGAACCGGCTATTCGGACCTCGGGGTATTCGACCTCGCCCAAGATGAGATCAGAGCCCCGGTTTTTGCCTCGGGCCTCATCGGTCGTCAGGTCCGTCTTAACGCCTCTAATGCCGGCAGTTACGACGGACCAACCATCAATCGGCCGAGACCGCTCAAGATGCTGATCCGGGCCTACACCTGCACGGAGCCCAATGGCGACTGCGGCGATGAGAGTGGCCCGGTACTCACTGGCGGGGGCTGGGAGTTGGCAGGAACAGCGACGGCCACTTATGAAGACCCCGGAGGATCAGTCACTGAGGGCAGTCGCAAGGTCGCTGTCGAATCGTGGTGGATCAAGCGGTAGTTGCCCGAGTGTGAGTGCGACGGCCGCTCGACCACTCGTGACGGGGTGCTGCCTGTGGCACAGTTGGAGAGGGTAGGTGGCACATGAACGAGGTCTTCTTCCGCGAACTGGTCGACAACCTCCTCGAAGGCGTGTACTTCGTCGACCGCGATCGCCGCATCACGTACTGGAACAGCGGAGCCGAACTTCTCACCGGCTACGGCATGGACGAAGTCGTCGGGCACAGTTGCTCGGAGGGAATCCTGCGCCACGTCACCGACGAGGGCCAGCAGTTGTGCCTCCACGGATGTCCCCTGGCAGCCACCATCACCGACGGAGACCCGCGTGAGGCCAAGGTGTACATGCACCACAAGAATGGCCACCGCGTTCCCGTGACGGTACGCGCCCGACCGATCCGCGACGACGCAGAACAGATCGTCGGATCCGCCGAGGTGTTCACGGCACGCTCTGGCGGCGTGTTCTCGGACCTCGAAGGCGAGCGACGCACCGACCAGTCGTACCGGGACCCCGTCAGCGGCATCGGCAACCGGCTCTACGCCGAGCAGCACCTGGCGGCATCACTCGGTTCCCTCGACTCAGAGGACTCCCGCATGGGTCTGCTCTTCCTCGACGTCGACCATTTCAAGACAGTCAACGACAACTACGGCCACAACATCGGCGACAAGGTCCTGCGCATGGTGGCCCGAACGCTGGCCAACGGACTACGACCCGGGGACCTGCCCTGCCGCTGGGGCGGTGAGGAGTTCATCGCCATCCTGCCCGAAACCCAAGAAGACGGGACCGCCCGCGTCGCCGAGCGGATCCGCATGCTGGTCGAGAACTCCTGGCTGCCCCGTGACGACCAACAGATCCGCGTCACCGTCAGTATCGGCGCCACCGTCGGACACCGAGGCGAGAGCGCAGACGAAGTCATCGAACGAGCCGACCGCCTCATGTACGCCAGCAAACAGAACGGCCGCAACCAGGTCCATACCGACTCCGGTCCTTTGCATCGCGTCGCCGAACCCGTCCTCCTGGGCAACTCCATCCCCTGGGCCACGCCCTCGGAATGATCCGGGCGGACATCGCCCGAAGAGCGCCACCTGCGGTTTCCGCAGGACATCGCCGACCCCGCCGTCGCAAGATGGACGCACAGCGGGATCGGAGGTGTTGCCGTGGTCGACCCCGAGGCGTCACCTGCGGAGATCGGCAGCGACGGCTGGTTCCGCGCACTCGCCGAACGAACCGGGGACGTCTTCTTCGCCATCCGCACGGACCCAGACCTGGCCGTCGAGTTCCTGAGCGAAACCGTCAACGGCTGGGGCGGCTACCGCACGGAGGACTACATCGCTGATCCGCAGTTACTGCTCAGTATCCTCGACCGTCGCCACGCCGAGGAGATGTCGGAGGCACTCCGCGCCGAACCCGGTCGCGACATCGAGTTCGAGTTTCGCTGGTTCCACCGGGACGGACGACCGGTCTGGTCGCAGAACCGGGGTCGACGTCGTCTGCGGCCCGACGGATCAGTGGTGCTCGAAGGTACGGCTCACGACATCAGCGAACTGCGACTCGCGCAGGAACAGGCCCAGGAATCCGAGGATCGACTGCGTCTCCTGCTGGACAACGTCGGTGATGCGATCCTGCGCTTCGCGGCGGACGCCACCTTGCTGTGGGCCTCACCCTCGCTTCGAACGGTGTTCGGATGGGATCCCGCGGAGGTCGTGGGCACTCAGTTTCGCGGGCTGGCCGGCGTCGACAACGAAGAAGTCGATCAACTCCTGCGCGATGCCGTTCGGGCGGGGCGCGACGAGGTACACCACCGTTCCCGCGCGATCAGAGCCGACGGGCGGGTCGTGTGGATCAGCAACACCATCAGCATCCTCTGGACTGCGGACGGCTCCTTCGACGGAGTCGTGTGCTCTATCAGAGACGTCACCGATCAGGTGGAAACCGCCCAGAAGCTGGCCGCCTCACGTGAGGAGTACCGGCTGCTGGCCGAGCAGGCCGCGGACTTCACGTTGCGAACCGCACCCGACTTCACGGTCGAGTGGGTGTCTCCCTCGGTTACTCGCGTCCTTGGATGGAGCCCTGACGACATCGTCGGCAAGCGCGGATTCGACTTCTTCCACCCCAACGACATCGCTGCCACCGCGGCCACTGCCGCCGACATGTCCGCCGGAAAGGCCGCTTCAGGTCGCATCCGGCTGCGTACCTCCGACGGCGGCTACCGCTGGGTGTCCCAGGTGGCGACCCCGATTTTCGACAAGGGCAAGTTGGTCGCCCGAGTCAGTGGATTTCAGGACGTGGACGCGCAAGTACGAGCCGAACAGGCCCTGGCCAGCAGCGAACGCCGGTTCCGCATGGCCATGGAGTTCGCGCCCATGGGGATGGCGGTCCTGGACCTGGATCGGCGCTTCGTCGAGGTGAACCCCGCGCTGTGTCGCATGACCGGCCGCGATCAGGAGTGGCTGCTCGCCCACCAGGTGACCGATGTCCTCGATCCACAGGACCACGAGCTGGACCTCACCATGCGGTCCCAGGTTCGAACCGGCGAGTCGGACACCGCGTCCCACGACAAGCGGCTCGTCACCGCCGACGGCGGCACACTCTGGGTCGAACACTCCGTAGGACTCCTGCGCGACGACGACGGGGCCCCGTTGTCCTACGTGTCCCAGTTCCTGGACGTCGATGACGCACATCGGCGGCAGGAGAAGCTGCGCTTCATGGCCGGCCATGACGCTCTGACGTCGTTGCCGAACCGCCACGAACTCATGGAGCGCGTCGGCCGGTTCCTCGGGCACAAACCCCGAACCGGTACGCGACTGGCCATACTGTTCGTCGATCTCGATCGGTTCAAGCCGATCAACGACACCTACGGCCACGCGGTGGGTGACCACGTCCTCGTCGAAGTCGCGCGCCGGATTCGATCCCAGGTCCGCGCTGATGACGTCGTCGCCCGCCTAGGCGGAGACGAGTTCATCGTTGCCCTGCCGGCAGTGCACAGTCTGGACGACGCGAAGCGTGTCGCTGCGAAGATCCACGACGCTTTCGCCGAGACACTGCAGATTCAGGAACTCTCGCTGTCCGTCTCTCTCAGCATCGGACTGACGCTGGCGGATCCGGGCGAGGATCCCGACACCGTGCTGAAGCGCGCCGACGAGGCGCTCTACCGCGCGAAAGGCGCCGGCCGCAACCAAACCGCCCACCACCCCCTTCACAACGAGGACCCCCTTCACAACGAGGACCCCCTTCACAACGAGGACCCCCTTCACAACGAGGACCCCGCGGACGGCCAGGATTCGCCTGCCGACAAGGGCTGAGGCGGTCGTTGAACAGCCAGTCGACACCCACCCGCTGACAGTGCTGGGATCACGCCAGATATGGCCGGTTCTCGGCGCCGGTTGGCGGGCTCGCCGCATTCTGACGTGACGTTGGTCAGGCGGCAGTCCTCTGCCCCCCGCCGCCCCCCGCCCCCCGCCGCTGACACCCGCTGACCGCCGTCACGCGGCCAGCGCCCGGAACTGCGCGTGTGGGTCCGGGAGGTCCGGGACTGAATTGCCTGCCAGGCTGTGGGTCGTGTGGGACCTACCGCTGTTCACTCAGGCGCCCGACTCGGGGAAGTTGGCGGTCGCAGGAATGTGGGAGGACGCCGTCCTGCTGCAACCCGGGATGACGGCCAGCGAGCGGATGGCCCGCCAGTTGGTCGGGCGGAGCAATGACGTGGCCTGCGAGGCTTTCTTCGGCGCAGCCTTCTTCGGTGTCAGGCAGGTCGGTGAGCGGCCGGAACTTGTGGAGTTCGTCCAGACGTTCACCGCGATCCTGGGGGCTGCAAACAATGGCCAGGAGTTCTTCGCCGGGATCCGTGCCGAACTCGGCGTCCCCGTGGGGCGTGACTTCACATTCGCGGAGCTCGGCGCCGAAGGGGCGTGGCAGTCTGTCGGACCGGTCCGAGTGGATGACCCGGCAGCGGCCCTGGCCGACTTCGACTCGTGGTGGGCGATGGTGGCGGCGTCGTCGGTGGGCCGCGACACCGGTCACGACAAAGCGCTGGAGTTCTCCTATGCGAACGGGGACGCGACCGAGCATTGGTTCGGCATCCCGGTGTCGCACGGCGGTGTGCTCGACCGATCCGCCGTCCGGACGGCGCTGGAACTCTACGACTGACCTCAGCGACGCCGAGAACCAACTCGAGGACCCAGTCCGGACTTCCCGCGACGGTTCCGATGGGTTCGCCGCACGCCTTGAGTTCCGCAGTAGCCGGAACGTCACCCGAGGCCCCCGGGTTGGGGCCCCCCGAGACAGCCGACAGCCGATAGCCGACAGCCGACAGCCGCGGCGCGGCCGCACCTCTCGCCCCGCTCGGGAGCAAATCGGCGTGGGGGTCGACCCTGCATGACGCGCTGTCTGCGGGCAGCATGTGACCCATGACCTCCGTGCGCGAAAGTGTCTTCTCCCTGCTCGAGCACCACGGCATGACCACCGTGTTCGGCAACCCCGGTTCCACCGAGATGGGCTTCCTCAACGACATGCCCGCAGGCTTCCGGTACATCCTCGGCCTGCAGGAGTCGGTGGTCGTCTCCATGGCCGACGGATACGCGCAAGCCACCGACGGGCCGGTCCTGGTCAACCTCCACTCGGCACCCGGGGTGGGCCATGCGATGGGCAGCATCATCACGGCTCGGGCCAATCGCACGCCACTGGTGATCACCGCCGGTACTCAGGTCCGGCCGATGCAGGCCATGGAGGCATGGCTGACGAACGTGGACGCCACCAACCTGCCGCGACCGGCAGTGAAGTGGGCCGGAGAGGCGGCGCGTGCCCAGGACACCCCAGCGGTCCTCGCCCGCGCCATCCACGAGGCCACACTGCCCCCGCCGGGGCCGGTGTTCGTCTCCCAGGCGATGGACGACTGGAGTGCCAATGTGGTCGCCGCCGAGACCCGGCACCTGGTCGAGCGCAGTGTGCGCAGCGGCTCTGGACTGAACGGGAACGCAGCAGCGGAGATCGTCGACATGCTGCACGCAGCCAGTTCGCCCCTGATCATCCTCGGATCGGCTCTGGACACCCCGCAGGCCTGGGCCGACACGGTCGCCCTCGCCGAGGCCACCGGGTCCGCTGTCATGATGGCGCCCGTCGAGTCCCGGTGGAGTTTCCCCGGGTGGCACCCTCAGTTCCGCGGCATGCTGGCACCGGCCATCGCCACGGCGACCGAACAGATGTCCGGGCACGACCTGGTCCTGGTGATCGGGGCGCCGGTCTTCCGCTACTACCCCTACCTGCCCGGCGAACTTCTTCCGGACGGAACCCGGCTGCTGCAGATCACCGACGATCCCGCGCAGGCGACGCGGGCACCGATGGGAGATGCGTATGTGACGGATCCGGTGGCCGCCGTCCGGGCTTTGGCCGAGGCGTCATCCGACTCGGACAGCACTGCCGTGGGTGGAGCGGTGCAGCCAATGACCAGTTCGGGGTCGTCCCCTCTGAGCCCGAGCGACGTCTTCACGGTTTTGGGCGCAGTGTCAGGCCCGGATCTCGTGATGGTCAACGAGTCACCGTCGAATCTGACGACGTTGCTGGACTGCTGGCGCCCGGTGCACCCCCGCAGCCTGTTCTTCTCCGGCTCGGGGGGCCTGGGCTTCGGCACACCGGCCACCGTCGGGGTGCAGATGGGAATGCCGGACCGACCCGTCCTCGGCCTGCTGGGGGATGGTGCCCTTCAGTACTCGGTGCAAGCCCTGTACACGGCGGCGCTGTACAACGTGCCCGCCACATTCCTGGTGATGCGCAATCACCAGTACGCCATTTTGAAATGGTTCGGCCAGTTGAAGAACGCCCCTCGCGTCCCGGGCTTGGACCTGCCCAACCTGGACGCGGTCGCCATCGCCCAGGGTTACGGGGTTCCGGCGCGCTCAGTCCGCGAGGTCGACGAACTCGAGGCGGCCCTGCGGGAGGACTTGGCCGCCCCCGGGCCGCGCCTCATCGAAGTGGAGATCGACGGATCGGCAGCGATGATGTGAGTCCGGCAGGGGGGCTGCGCGGGCATCCGTCCGAGAGGGGTGAGGGTGTTTACGGGGCCCCTGGGGTGGGCCGCCGTCGGCGATGTCCGGCCACCCGTCGCCCCGCTCGTTGGTGCGGCTCCACCCATATCCCGTCGTCTGGCGATGGTGCGAAACCCTCTGACCGGGGGATTTGTGGGGGGTTCGGGTCCTCGATCCCATCGATCCCGAGCGAAAATCCCATGCGGGCCAGTCGCGCCAGTGTCGCGGACTTTCGTGGCTACTGCTGCTCGGTGTCGCCTGAGTTCAGGTTGCGCCAGTACTCCTGCACGCGTCGCGAGGCTTCCTCTCGAGTCATTGTGGCTATCTCCTCAACGGGTACCTGAACATGCTTCCGGAGTTGCCACACCAGATTCGCTGGAAGTCGTTCTCCTTCGAGTTCGGGCGCGGCGGGATCAGGATTGCGGTCCGGTGGATCTCCGTTTACGCAGTCCCAGAAACTGGTCAGCGTTACTTGCAATTGGTCCTCGAGTATGTGGTTGAGAATGCTCTTGCCGTACACGTGCTTCTTGGCTGCGGGTCGAGAGATCCGAGTTCGCAGGATGCGACCGTCGGGCAGCTTCAGTTCCTTCGTGATGTGGTGGCTGGTTGGCTTTCCCCGTGCGTTTGGGACATCCTCCCAACCCTCGACATTGCAGAACTTAAGATGATCTGCGCGGGTGACGTTCCGCTGCGTTACGCGCTTCCGTTGAGCCATCGTTCCAACTCGTCGCTCGAGGACAAGGAAACGAGTTGGACGAGCCCCCAGTTGTCCCGGTGATTGGGCGCCTGCTGCAAGCGCTCTTGCCAGTCGTCTGCGTACTCGCGCAGCGCATCAACGGTGTCAGTCACGGCTTCCTCGGGGGTTGCACCCGTCCCTGAGATTGGGTAACCAGGAAGGAACATTGCCCACTCGGCTGGGCCGTCAGCCACGAGCTGTGGGTTCAAGTCGAGGAGAGTTGCTAGCGTTCGTCGCAGCTGTTGAGCGTCCACGACAGCGGCTCGCCCGCTATGGCTGCGGCTGATGGTCGCGACGCCGCCCTCTGAAGCAACATCGAGGGCATCCTTGAGACCTTTGCGCGCATCAGTAAACGACTTGAACTCAACGTTCATGGCCTTAGCTCCTTACTCCTTGGCACCAGAGCGTACCCCACCAGGTACGTATACGTACATATGAGTACTTATCGGCGGGAATGCCGCTCGATTGCATGCGGGCAGCGATCGGCCCACGCGGCTATCGCTCGTTCCACGCTGAGGGCGGTGATGAGACCGTTGGTTGCTGGCACTTCTTCCAACGTGCCGGTGTCCACCGAAAATGACTCATCTTGCGCCAACAAGTTTCCGGGGGTTACTTCGGGCGGAGGTACGCGCCCTGTCTTCTGGAAAATCCCCCAGTCTGTGGTGGTTGGTGCGCGAGGGGGGAGTTGAACCCCCACGCCCTTGCGGGCACACGGACCTGAACCGTGCGCGTCTGCCTATTCCGCCACTCGCGCTCACCGGTCGAAATGACCGGGCTCAGGGTATCACCGCCGGAATAGCCACCTGGCGGTCGTCAGGCGAGCACGATCATTTCGCAGGGCCGGAGCGGGGTCGGGGTCACTGCAGAACCGCACCTGACGATCGCGGCCGGCAAGCGCACTGGAGGGAGCAACGGAAGAGCGATGTTCTTCCCCGGTGAACCGCCCACTTGGTCCACTACGGTCGGCATGTGACTACTGATCAGCAGTCGGCTCCGCAGCTGGGCAAGGGCACGAAGATCGGCTACGCGTTCGGTTCGCTCGCCACCGGGACGTTCGGCACGGTTCCCGGATTCCTGCTGGTCATCTATCTGACAGACACCCTCGGGGTCGCCGCGGCCATCGCCGGACTCGCGGTCGCGATCCCCAAGTTCTGGGACGTCATCTTCAACCCGATCGTGGGCGGCTGGTCCGACCGCACCAACAGTCGGATGGGACCACGCCGGCCGTGGATGCTCGCCGGTGCCATCATCCTTCCGATCTTCTTCATCGCGCTGTTCTCGGTTCCCGCCGGACTGTCCCCCACGACGAGCGCCATCATCGTCGCGGTCGTGTTCCTGATCGCGGCCAGCGCATACGCCTTGTTCCAGGTCCCGTACGTTTCCATGCCGGCAGAGATGACGTCCGACTATAAGGAGCGCACCTCTGTCGTCGCCTTCCGCATCGTCGCCTTGACCCTGGGCATCCTGATCTCCGGCTCGCTGGCCCCGGTCCTCGTCAACGCCGGGGGTGGCGGATACGCGGGCCACACCCTCATGGCTGTCGTCATCGGGCTGTTCATGTGCGTGACGATGCTCGTCGCCGTCGTCGGTACCCGCAAGGCGCCCCGGACCTCCGTCCCGTCGGGGAGCACCAGCCTGCTCACCGCTTTCCGCGCAGCCCGCGGCAACCACTACTTCATGCCGTTGTGGGGTGCGTTCGTGCTCCAGGCGCTCGCCAACGCGGCCATGCTGGCGACCGTCCCGTATGTCGCCCGCTACATCCTGAACAACCCCGGGTCGGAGTCCATCCTCTTCGCGGCACTCGTCGGCCCCGCGATCCTGGTCATGCCCTTCTGGGCCTGGCTCGGCAAACGCACCGACAAAACTCACGGCTATGTCATCGGCTCGGTCTGCTACCTCGTAGGGGTGATCGGGCTGCTCGCCGCCCGGATCTTGCCCAGCGGTGTGATCATCGCGCTCGTGGCCCTCATGGGCATCGGATACGCCGCCATGCAGCTGTTCCCGCTGGCCATGCTCCCCGACACCGTCTCCGTCGACGAGGCCCGAAGCGGTGAGCGGCGCAGCGGCATGCTCACCGGACTGTGGACAGCTGGCGAGACCGCCGCCTTCGCGATTGGACCCGGAATCGTCGGATTCATCCTGGGCGCCTTCGGGTTCGTCTCCTCCGAAGGTGGCGCCGGAACCACTCAGACCGACACCGCCCTGACCGGCATCGTCGTCGCCTTGTCGATCCTGCCCGCCGTCGCCATGGGTCTGAGTCTGTGGCTGATCAGCCGCTACACCCTGACCGAGTCCGTCCTCGAGCAGGAGCTCGGCGCCGCCCGAACCTGACGACCGCGGGACCAGCCCACCGCAGGTCGGATCGGGCCAGTTCCGGCTGGACCCGACTGAGCGGATCCGGGTCGGCGCACCGAGAGTGCGCCGAGCATGCGCCAAGAATGGCCGAGCATGCGCCAAGAATGAAAGTGAACAACAGCGGTACTGCCACGCGTGCCGCGCCCGCCGGTCCTACAGTCGGGGCGGAACCGCCCATCGGCGCGGAACCGCCGATCGAGGAGCCACCGAGGAGCCACCGTGTCTGATGACCACTACTTCGACATCGAAGCCGTCATGGACCTCCATGACATCATCGCGTCGCTTCAGGATCTGGACGACGACGAGTTCGAGGAACGCGGCCTGACGGTCACCGGCACCTGGGACGAGGTCGACGACCCCATTCTGATCGGGCCGGACGGCACCCCCGTCGACACCTGGAAAGAGGGCTACCCCTACGACAAGCGGATGAGCCGGCGCGAATACGAGATGACCAAGAGGCTCCTGCAGATCGAGTTGCTGAAGATGCAGAGCTGGGTCAAGGACACCGGCCAACGAATCTGCATGCTCTTCGAAGGCCGCGACGCCGCCGGCAAGGGCGGCACCATCAAGCGGTTCATGGAGCACCTCAATCCCCGTGGCGCGACGGTGGTCGCCCTGACCAAACCGACGGAGAAGGAGAAGGGCGAGTGGTACTTCCAGCGTTACGTGGCGCACCTTCCCAGTGAGGGCGAGATCGTGCTGTTCGACCGCAGTTGGTACAACCGCGCTGGAGTCGAAAGGGTCATGGGCTTCTGCACCGATGACGAGTACCAGGAGTTCATGCGGCAAGCCCCGGAGTTCGAGCGGATGCTCGTGCGCTCCGGCATCACCCTGATCAAGTTCTGGTTCTCAGTGTCCCGCAAAGAACAGGTCACCCGGTTCACGATCCGGCGCATCGACCCCGTACGCCAGTGGAAACTCAGCCCGATGGACCTCGCCTCGCTGGACCGCTGGGACTCCTACACCGAGGCCAAGGAGGCCATGTTCTGGTACACGGACACGGACTGGGCCCCCTGGACTGTCGTGCGCAGCAACGACAAGAAGCGCGGCCGGCTCGAGGCGATGCGCTGGGTCCTCGCGCAGATGGACTACCCGGAGAAGGACGAATCCGTCGTCGGCACCCCCGATCCCAACATCGTCGGACCACCGTCAGTCATCTACGAGACCGGTGAGAACACCGGAACGGTCTATCCCGTCCTGACCTGATGGTCGACTGGGCCGAGCGTGCGGACGAGGCCTGGCAGGCCCTCATCGCCGCCACCCGCAGCCCCGGTCTGCGCGGGCCCCGCATCCATGAACCCGGACGGATCGCGATGGTCGCCGCTTGGCCGATGAGTCAGGTGCTGCACGCCGCCGCGCTGCTCGCCGCGGCGGGAGTCCCGACCCGTGCTTACGGTCCTGATCAGGTGTGGCGGTCGTTGCGCCGCTTCCGCAAGGCCGACGGGTTCGCCGATTCTGCCCTGGGGGGCACCCGGTACTTCGACGACAACGCCTGGATCGGTCTCGCGTGTGCCCAGCGCGCCCTGCTCGCGGTTGGTGAGACCGCGGTGGGCGAGACATCGGCGGTTGGGAACGCGGATGGCGCCCTCCCGGCGGGTAGGGCCACGGCGGGGGGGACCACGGCGGGTGGGGCCTCGGCGGGGGAGACGAGGTCCGTGTGGGCACGCCGGGCCCGGGCCTCGCTGAAATTCGTCAGTCAGGGAGTGCGCCGGGACGGCGGTGTGCTGTGGGTCGAAGGAGGCTCTGACCTGAACGCGTGCTCCACCGGATCGACCGGTCTGCTCGCTGCCGCGGTCGGTCATTTCGACGGGCGACGGTATCCACTGGCTGACGCCGCGGGGGAGTTCCTCGACCACGAACTCGGTGATGCCGAAGGTCTGATCGCCGATCGTGTCTCACCGTCTGGTGAAGTCGATCCTTCAGTGTTCACCTACAACCAGGGCCTGGCGATCCAACTGCGGATCGAGCGCGGTCTGTTGCGCCCGGCCGAAGCTCTCGCGGAGTCCGTCCAGGATCACTTCGGCGAAACGGGATTCTGGCGGCATGCCCTGGCTTTCAATGCGATCTACTTACGCGCTCTGCTCCGGCTCGACGCGGTGACGGGGACCGGCCGCTGGCAGGACGTCGTGACCCAGTACACCGACCGTCTGTGGCGGGATGCCCGCGATCGGCGGGGCTTGATCAGCGGGGCGGGCAGGTACGACTCCGGATTCGTGTTGGATCACGCTGCAGCTGTCGGAGTCATGGCCGCCCTGGCCCTGCCGATTGAGTCCCAGCGCCTGGTTCTCTGAGTCGTCACCGCGTCGGCCGCCGTGATCTCGCCGTATGTGGCCGCCACGCGGCACGAGGTGGCCGACAAACGGCACTCTGTGCGCGAGGTCGCAGGTCAGGTGTGGAGCCCCGGTTTGCGGGCTGGAGTCGGCGGGGGACCGGCGCACCACGCGCAACACGCGCGGCAGCGATTGGTGCCTGAGCTCGCCGACCGATTGCCGCAACCCCGCCAACCAAGGACGTCATGTCGCCAAATGCGGCGACATCACATCCTGCGCCGGAGTAGTCGGACCGAACCGGCTATCGCGGGGCGGCCGGATGTATCCGCGGCGACCGGATGTCTCCGCGGCGAACGAAGTGGTGAATCGAGAGCCAACCGGGTCAGGTGAGAACTTCGCGGTACCCGGCGGTGACTCTGGGGTCACTGTCACCGACGACCCGCGCCACCTGCGGGACGATGATCGCCCAGGTCACCACGTGCATGACCCCCAGCCAGATCCGCGTGGGCCAGGTGACCGCACCGGGTTGGAGGAACGGCCCGGACAGCGACGCGAGCATGGCGGCGGTGCCGAGCCAGAAGGTCCACCGCTGGCAGCCCCGCACTCCCAAGAAGATCGCCGCGATGAGCGAACCCACCACGCCGACCACCAGGGGCAGAAGCAGCACCACAAGCCACGGCACCGGCTCCATCTGGTCCGATCCCGGGCGGGCCACCAAATAGTCGACGCCGAAGATGCCACTGATGAGGCGGATCAGCAGACACACGATCCCCGCCGTCGATCCGGTCACCCAGCCCGCAGTCAGGACGGTCTTGGTGGTCGGGACAGAACTCAGCGGCGGCGGGATCGGCGTCACCGAATCAGCGTTGGCGGCAACCGCGTCGACTCCCGGCGGCAGTTCGCGCGGCGGCTGCTGATCCGCGGACGTGGCCATGGGGACATCCTGCCGCACCGGGGCCGTCGGGCGCGCCATGGCAGCCGGTTCGCCGAGAGTGCGACGCACGGCACACCCCCGCGTCTTGCGCAGGTTACTGGCGAGTAGCATGATTGGAGTTACTGGCGGGTAACCTACCCGCCTGCCGGTGCCTCGGGGGTGGGGCGCCGTTCCTGGAAGGGATCCGGCATGAGCCATTACAAGAGCAACCTGCGCGACATCGAGTTCAACCTCTTCGAGGTCTTCGGTGCCGGCGACTGGATGGGCACAGCAGCGTTCGAGGACATGGACGTCGCCACGGCCAAGGACTTCCTCAAGCGAGACCAACGAACTGGCGACCGGCCCGCTGTCGGACACGTTCGCCAGCGCGGACCGCAACCCGCCCGTCTACGACCCGAAGACCTACTCGGTCACGATGCCCGAGGACTTCAAGCGCAGCTACCAGATGCTCATGGACGCCGAGGGCTGGCGCATGGAGATCCAGCCCGAGATCGGCGGCATCTCGACACCGCCGAGCCTGCGTTGGGCAGTGGCCGAACTGGTCCTGGGCGCCAACCCGGCCGCGTTCATGTACATGTCCGGCCCCGGATTCGCCGGAATCCTCTATGACTTGGGCAACGAGGTCCAGAAGAAGCAGGCCGAGCGCATGATCGAGGGCCAGTGGGGCGCCACCATGGTGCTCACCGAACCTGACGCCGGCTCCGATGTCGGTGCGGGCACGACCAAGGCCTTCCCGAACGAGGACGGCTCCTGGCGCATCGAAGGCGTCAAGCGCTTCATCACGTCGGCCGAGCACGACATGTCCGACAACATCGTCCACCTCGTCCTCGCACGCCCCGTGGGTGTCGAGGGTGCGGGCGGCCCGGGCACCAAGGGCTTGTCGCTGTTCGTCGTGCCGAAGTACCACTTCGACCCCGACACCGGCGAACTGGGCGAGCGCAACGGCGCCTACGTCACCAACGTCGAGAAGAAGATGGGTCTGAAGGTCTCCACGACCTGCGAGATCACGTTCGGCGACAAGGAGCCCGCCATCGGTTGGCTCGTCGGTGACGTGCACGACGGCATCGCACAGATGTTCAAGGTCATCGAGTACGCCCGCATGATGGTCGGCACCAAGGCGATCGCCACCCTCGGCACCGGCTACCTGAATGCTTTGGACTACGCCAAGAATCGCGTTCAGGGTGCGGATCTGACCCAGATGCTGGACAAGACCGCCCCGCGCGTGTCGATCATCCATCACCCCGACGTACGCCGTTCGCTGATGCTGCAGAAGACGTACGCCGAGGGGATGCGCGCCCTGGTGTCCTACACGGCCTCGTGGCAGGACCGCATCGCCGCCGCCGAGCACGGCGCGGAGGACATCGATGTCGACATGGCTGAGCGGATGAACGATCTGCTCCTACCCATCGTCAAGGGTGTCGGTTCGGAGCGCTCCTACGAGATGCTGGCCCAGTCTCTGCAGACGCTGGGTGGTTCCGGCTTCCTGCAGGACTACCCGATCGAGCAGTACATCCGCGACGCCAAGATCGACAGCCTCTACGAGGGCACGACCGCCATCCAGGGTCTGGACTTCTTCTTCCGCAAGATGGTCCGCGACCAGTTCAAGGCCGTTTTCCACCTGGCGGGCCAGATCACCGAGACCGTCAAGGGCGGCGCCGACGGCGACCAGCTCGCGGCAGAGCGGGAACTGCTCAACACCGCGCTGGAGGATGTCCAGGCCACCATCGGCAAACTCGGCGAGTGGGCCATGGCCTCGCAGACCGACGTGGACGAGATCTACAAGGTCGGCCTCAACACCACCCGCCTGCTGATGATGGTCGGCGACCTTGTGATCGGTTGGCTCCTGCTGCGCCAGGCCGAAGTCGCTGCTGCGGCGTTGGCTGCCGGTGCCTCGGACAAGGACAAGGACTTCTACACCGGCAAGGTCGAGGCCGCCAAGTGGTTCGCCCACAACCGGCTGCCGCTGCTGACTGCGGAGAAGGTCGCTGCCCTGAACACTGATCTCGACATCATGAAGCTGCCGGAGAGCGCTTTCTGATCTCGATCACGACGGTGATCCGGAGGCTACTCCGGATCCCGTGACACGAGGCCCTGCCCCACACCCCCGGGGCAGGGCCTCGTTGTCTGTACGGCGCGTGACAGGATCCAGTCGTGCGCCTCGGTGTCCTGCTCATCCCCACAGATTCCTGGCCCGTCACAGTCGCTCGGGCGCAACACCTGGAGGCCCTGGGCTACGCACACCTGTGGACGTACGACCACCTGTCCTGGCAGCGATACCAGGACAAGCCATGGCATGCGGCCATCCCCTGGCTGACCGGGATCGCCGCAGCCACCACCACCATCCGCCTCGGCACGATGGTGACGTCACCCAACTTCCGGCACCCCGTCACCTTGGCCAAGGACGCCATGTCGCTGGACCATGTGTCCGCCGGACGGCTCACCTTAGGTGTGGGCGCCGGAGGTGTCGGCTTCGACGCGACCGTCTTCGACGACCCGATCCTGACCCCAGGCCAGCGCGCCACCCGACTCTCCGACTTCGTGACCGTTCTCGATGGACTGCTGCGCAACCCCACCTACACCACGGACAACGAGCGTTACTCCGTCAATGAAGCCCGCATGATCCCCGGCTGTGTCCAGCGACCGCGCCTCCCCCTGGCGATAGCGGCCACCGGGCCGAAGACGATCGCCGTCGCCGCGGAGTTCGGTGACGCGTGGATCACCGAGGGCGAACCGACGGAGCCCGCACCGACGGCCGCCAGTTGCGAAGAGGCGATGCGTCGACAGACTGCACTACTCGACCGGAGTTGCGCCGACCAAGGCCGCGACCCGGCCTCGATCGAGCGGATCTTCCTGCTCAGCAACCGGGCCGAACGACCATTGGCGGACCTGGCTGCTTTCACCGACTTCGTGGCCAGGTATGAGGCCCTCGGGTTCACCGACATCGTCTTCCACGATCCACGTCCCGACGATCCGGTCTGGGATGACGACCCTGCGACGGTCGATCGCATCGCCGACAAGTTCCTGTGACCGATCCCGGATCAACCGGGGCCTCTCTTCCGAGCCAGGTGCGGTCGGGACTCCCGCGAGTGCGGTGTCACACTGGGACGGCACGAGGGCCGCGCGCACTGTGACGCGCGTGGCGCACGACGTGAGGAGCAGATGTATGGCCGACACTGCGGCCCGGGGACCGGCAGGCACCTCGCGGTACTTCGACTACGACGGTCCGGTCCACTACCTCGACTACGGGGGCCGCAGGGATGGGCCGCTCGTGGTGTGTGTCCACGGTCTGGGTGGTTCGGCGATCAGTTTCGACCTCATCGCCGCTCTGCTGGCTGCTGAATGCCGCATCTACGCCGTGGATCTGATCGGGCATGGCCGCACTCCTGTCCTGGGTCGTTCCGCGACGGTCGGCGCCAACCGTCGCGTCGTGGACCACTTCATGCGCGAGGTCGTGGGCGAACCAGCTGTGGTGATCGGCAACTCCATGGGTGGGTTGATCGCGCTGCTCCAAGCGGCCAAGCGCCCGGATTCCGTCGCCGGTTTGGTGCTGATCGGTCCTGCGCTGCCGCTGACGGGACTCGTGCTCAAGGACGTTCGTCGCGCCGTGGAGTTCGCCGTGCTGGCCACCCCTGGCCTCGGAAGCGCCGTGGTGTCCCTGTGGACGCGGTTCGCTTCTGCCGAACGCCAAGTGGGCCGGATGCTGCGCCTCGTGGCGTTGGACCCGACCAAGATTCCCGACGAGTTCCGGCACGCGGCGACCGCGCTGGCCGAGGAACGGCGCAGATTCTCGGGCAATCACAACGCGCTCGTGCAAGCCGCGCGCTCGGTGGTCTTCGCGATCACCAGTCCCTGGTACGTCGCCCAACTGGAGGGCGTCCGATCGCCGGTGCTCCTTATCCACGGCCGCCACGACCGCCTCGTCTCGATCAGACAGGCCGACGAAGCTGCGCAGAAGTACGACTCATGGCGCTTCGAGGTCATGGACCATGTCGGCCATGTCCCGCAACTCGAAGACCCAGCCCTGGTCACGGACACGATCCTTGAATGGATGTTCACCGAGCGGCCCGAGGTGGCCGATCAGGCGGAAGGCGCTCAACTCGTCGAGGCGGTCGTCGACGTCCGGGAGCAACGGTCGCGGCGAGCCTGAATCGCTACCTGGATCGGTGGTGCGACCGCATGCGGCGGTGTGGACGATCGGCTGGGTCGGGCGGTAGCGACTGGATCACAGCATCCGAAGCTTGTAGTAGCCGGAGGAGCGGTGCAGCCGATGTCAGGCCCGGGCGCGCTCGCTGATCCGGGACAGCACGGCCGGGTCGATCACGGAATCCGGATCGCGGCCACCCGCCTTCAGCGCTTCGGTGGCTCCCACCAATGACGCATAGAGCGGCGGGCAGGTCGGACAGGTGTCCAAGTGAGCCTCGAGCAGCTTGCGGTCGGACTGGGGCAGGTCGTCATCGAGGTAATCGCTGACCTTCGCTCGCGCCTCCCAGCATCCGAGCGGGACGCCTTTCAAAGCAGCGCGCCGCTCGGCGCCTTGGGCCAGAGCGCTGACGAGCATCATGCGTCCTCTCCGCAGCCGTTGTTTCGCAGCGGGCAGACTCACCGCCTGGACCTCGGCGACCTGCTGGTTCGTCAGGCCGTGAGCGTCGTGCAGGACGACCGCGGCCCGGTAATCGAAGGGCAGCCGGACCAACGCATCGAGCAACTCGTCGGAGGTCTCGGCTCGCGCCACGACCGTGGCCGCATCGACGGTGTACGCATCGTCGCGCCAGTCCTGCTCGACTTGGTCGACGACGTCTTCGGTGGCGAACTCCCGCTGCCGGCGGAACGCATCCACCGCCAGGTTGTGCAGGATGCGGTGCAGCCAGGTCTGGAGGGCAGCATCGCCGCGGAAACTCTCCGACCGTTCCAAGGCTCGCACGAGGGTGTCGGAGACGAGATCCTCGGCCAGGGTCTCGTCCGCCGTGATGGACCGTGCATATCGGAGCAGCCCGGGGATCGCTGCAGTGAGCAAGGGGGCGAGTTCATTGCGGTCCATGAGGGAGACGATAGGAGGTGGGCAGTGGCGACAGTGACGGCGGCGGGCCTGATGCTCGCCGCCGCCACTGTGTGGTCACTGGTGCGCCGGGACCTTCTTGTTCTGCGGCACCTTGCAGGTGCTGATTCCGAAGACGCGGTACAGGGGGCAGAAGCCCACGGCCGCGGTCACGAGCATGACGGCCGCGACGACAAGCAGGATGATTCCGACGATGGAACCGAAGCCGACCAGGTACGCCGCGATGGCTGCCACGACGGCGACCACTACTCGGATGCCTCGGTCGATGCTGCTTTCGTTGGTCTTCATGATTTCCTCCACGTTGTTGGGTTGTGCCTCATAGACGCAGGAGGACGCGAAAGGGATACATCGATCGAGACGACTGGTGAAGGCACACATGACTGAACGAGGGCAACCCTCCAGGCGTTGCCCTCGTTCATGTGCTTGTTGTGTCGATCCGGGCACCCCCGTAATCGGTGTCCGGAGCGGGTGACCGCAAGAAGATCAATGATCGGAAGCGGTGAACCTCATGGGCTTCTTATGCCCGAGTGATCCAGCGGGCAAACGCCCGCGCCGTCCCGTGGCCAAGATGTGTCGTATCA
This sequence comes from Candidatus Nanopelagicales bacterium, assembly GCA_037045355.1. Taxonomy (NCBI): domain Bacteria; kingdom Bacillati; phylum Actinomycetota; class Actinomycetes; order Candidatus Nanopelagicales; species Candidatus Nanopelagicales bacterium. The sequence goes on from JBAOHO010000012.1 coordinate 345,642, forward strand.
GACAACCGGGAAGCCGGCGGACTGCCAGGCCCCGATCCCGCCCTGAAGGTCGTACAGGGACACGAAGCCGTCGTTCTGCATCTGCGTGGTGGCGACGCCGGATCGGTTCCCGGAGCGGCAGTAGACCGCGTAGGTCTTCTTGGGGTCCAGTTCAGCGATCTGTGCCGCGAAATCGGGACTGGCGATATCGATGTTGACTGCGCCCTCGAGGTGACCGGAGGAGAACTCGGCCGGCGTGCGCACGTCGATGACTGTGGCGCCCTGCTTGATGGCGGCGTCGAACTCCTCGGGCCCGACCTTCTGCACACCTGCCACCTGTTCCGTGGCCGCGCCAGCCGGTGGGGCCACGGCGGTGTCGGCGGCGGAACTGCAACCGGCGAGAAGCACGGCCGAGACAGCCAGGGAGCCAAGGGCGATGGTGAGGGTACGACGCATGGAGAAGATCATACCCTAGGGGGTATAGGGCCGGAGATGAGCTCGGTGATCAGAGCGTAGGGTCTCGCGTATGGCGAACGATGTGATCGACGACCATCTGGACCGGTTTGCACCAGAACAGCGCGCGGCTCTTGAGCGCACGTGCGAGACGATCCGAGCCGCGCTGCCTGGAGCGGCCCCGGAACTCAAATACGGGATGCCCACCTTCACCATCGACGGGGTTGCCGTCGTGGGTGTGGAGGGGTTCCGCAACCACAACAGCCTGTTCCCCTACAGCGGGTCCATCGTCACTGCCTTGGCCGCCGATCTCGCGAACTTCACGACGTCGAAAGGCACCGTCCAGTTCCCCCGCTCCGATCCGTTTCCGGCCCCACCCCTGAGGCGAATCCTCAAGGCACGCATCCAGGAGATCAACGACAGTTACCCGAAAGCCTCCGGAGTGACCAAGGAGTTCTACGACAACGGGTTCCTCAAGGCCAAAGGCAAGATCCGAGGCGACCGGATGTCAGGCGATTGGCAGTGGTTTCGCCGCGATGGAACGCTGAAGCGATCCGGCTCGTTCCGGGCCGGCGAGCGGGTCGGAGAGTGGACGACATACGACGCCGAGGGTGCGCCCTATCGTGTCACGCATTACTGACGTGGCCGCTGTCGAGTCGCACGTCTCACCGGGGTTCACGCCCGACCTGAACGCCATCCTGCGCCCGATGTTGCGCGGCAGGACTGATCCCACGCTGCGGCTGGACGGCACGGTCGCCTGGCGTACCGCCGTGACTCCCGACGGCCCCGTCACTCAGCGGCTAGTCGTGGCCGATGCCCGGGTGGCGAGCAGTTGTTGGGGTCCAGGAGCGGAGTGGATGGCAACCCGAACGCCGGACCTGATCGGCGCCAACGACCACGGCTGGGCCACGTTCGACCCTGCCCCGGGCCTGGTCGCGGACCACTGGCGTCGGCACCGGAACAGTTGGCGGGTACCCAGGGCTCACAACGTGTGGGAGTCGGCGGTCGCCGCCGTGCTGGAACAGAAGGTGACCGGGCTGGAGGCGAAGCGGGCCTGGCACGCCCTCGCCCGCGAGTTCGGGGAACCGGCGCCGGGGCCGGCGCCCGAGGGACTGCGGGTCCTTCCGGATCCCCAGACGGTTCGCCGGGTTCCCTCGTGGTGGTGGCGCCGCAATGCCGTGGACCGAACCAGGTCGGACACGATCATGCGTCTGGCCGCGATCCCCCATGTCCTGTGGCGCTTGCCCCATGAGGCTTCGAGCGAGGCCCGCCGTCTGCTCACGTGCGTGCGCGGAGTGGGCGACTGGACTTACGCGGAGGTCGCTCAGCGCGCGCTCGGCGACCCCGATGCGGTGAGCGTCGGGGACTTCCACCTCGCTGCGGACCTGGTGTACGCCCTCACCGGTTCCTTCGACGGGGACGACGAACAGATGCTGGCACTACTGCAGCCGTACACCGGGCATCGCTACCGCGCAGTGCGGATGCTCGAACTGTCCCGAGTGACCCGACCGCGGCGGGGACCGCGGTTCGCAGTGCCGGCGCATCGCTACGGGTGACGATCGTGGGCGGGTCTGGTCAGGGCTGGACGACCTGCAAGTTCCAGGGGCTTCGGCCGGTGCGTGGTGGCGTCAACGCGCACTCGAAGACTTCGCCGACGGCTTCGGCGAGCCTCTCCGGGGAGCGGGGCTGGGTCCCGGAGCGCGCGCACAGGTGCCGCGCCACCAAGCCCCGAGTGTGCTTGGCCATGTGTGATACGGCGGTCCGCGAGTCCGCGCTGAGCACACTGATGTGGACGGTCCGCGTCGGATCCCCGGGCCAGGCGGCCCGGTAGGGAGCCGAACGACAATCCACTGCCACCGTGCGCTCGGACGACGAGTCAAGGACGGACTCCAGGTGTGGTCGCCAGAATCTCGCCAGCGGCCCGATGCCCGGCAGGTCCACAGTCATGGACAGGCGGTAGGCCGGGACCCGATCAGTCAGCCTCATCGCCCCCCACAGAGCCGAGACGACAAGGACACAGTTGGTGGCGCGGCGTCGCGCCTGAGGGGAGACAGTGGCCAGGTCCAAGGCGTCGTACAGCACGCCGGAGTAGATCTGACCGGCCGGCGCGGCCGGCGCGCTCCACAGGTCGATGTTCGCGCGGACGTCGTCCTCGACGGATGCACCAACCCCCAGGACCTCGAGGGCGTCAGATCGAGCGCTGACTGCGGCCAGTGCGTCACCGACCTGGACGCGTGCATCGGTCAGGTCGGGGAACGACAAAGCGCTCACGTCAACCGGCCGCCGCCGCTTGGGTGCGGGGGTCTTGCCCTCGGACGGCGGCAGCAGGATCAGCACGGTGCCGCCCGGCAGCCTGCGGGAGTCACTCGCCCAGGACGGCCCGCGCGAGCTTCTCCGCGGACACTGCCACTGCGTCCTGTCCGTTCAGGTGAACGTCGGGGTGCTCAGGGGGCTCGTAGTCCTGCCCGACACCGGTCATGTTCGGCAACTGGCCGGCGGCGGCCTTGCGGTACAGGCCCTTCGGGTCCCGCGCCTGGGCGACCTCGAGCGGGGTGTCGACGTAGACCTCGAGGTACTCGCCCGCGTCGAAGATCTCCGCAGCGGCGCGGCGGTCCGAACGGTACGGGGACACGAGCGCGACGATCACGACCAGACCGGCGTCGGCCATCAACTTCGCAACCTCGGCCACTCGGCGCACGTTCTCGGCGCGATCCTCCGGCGTGAAACCGAGATCGCGATTCAGACCGGTGCGCACGTTGTCGCCGTCGAGCACGTAGGTGTGGACACCCTGCGCGTGCAGCATGGCGACGGTGGCGTCGGCGATCGTGGACTTGCCCGAGCCGGACAGACCGGTCATCCACACCACGCGAGGTGAGTGGCCTTTGAGCCGTTGGCGCGCTTCGCGGTCGACCGCGTAGTCGTGCGGAGTCACGTTGAACGCACGCCGCATCGCATGGCGGGTCAGGCCGGCGGCGACAGTGTCGCTGGTGACCCGGTCGACCAGCAGGAACCCGCCTGTGTCGCGGCACAGGTCGTACTCGTCCAGCGGGATCGGAGAGTCGGTGGCCAACTCGACACGGCCGATGTCGTTCATGTTGAGCAACCGGGCAGCGTCATGGTTGCCGGTCACGACGTCGAGGCGGTGACGGACAGATGTGACCGTGGCGGGCACAACCTTGGGGCCGATGTACAGCAGGTAGGAGCGGCCGTGGGCAAGGGGTTCTTCACCGGTCCACACAAGGTCGGCGGCGAAACGGTCGGCGGGCTTGGCCTGGCCTTCGCCCGCAGCACACAGCAGATCGCCTCGGGTGATGTCGACCTCGCGATCGAGCGTGATGGTGACAGTCTGTCCGACGGTCGCCACCGCCAGGTCGCCGTCGTAGGTGACGATCCGGTCGACGGTCGCGGTCTGTCCGGAGTCGGCCACCGCGATGATCTGGCCGGGCCGGACCTCTCCGGCCACGACGGTGCCGGAGTAGCCGCGGAAGTTGCCTTCGGCGCGGCTGATCAACTGCACCGGCATGCGGAACGGATCAGCGGTGTCCCGATCGGTGGGCTCCCACGCCACGAGGGCGTCCATGACCGTGGGTCCGTGGTACCAGGGCATCGTCTCGAGGTCGGAGTCGATCACGTTGGCGCCGGTGACAGCGCTGACCGGGATGGCGGTCACCTCGTCGATGCCGAGCCGAGCCGCTGCTGCCCGGACCCCGCCGGACAGCTCCTCGAAGGTGGCGTGTTCGAAGCCCACGAGGTCCATCTTGTTGATGGCGACCACCACGCTGGTGACTCCCATCAGGGCGCATACGGTGAGATGGCGGTAGGTCTGGGGCCGCAGGCCGCGCGCGGCATCGACGAGCAGGACTGCCAGATCAGCGTTGGAGGCGGCCACGGACATGTTGCGGGTGTACTGCTCGTGACCGGGGGCGTCGGCGATGATGACCCGGCGACCGCTGGGCAGATTGAGGTGCCGGTAGGCGACGTCGATCGTGATGCCCTGTTCGCGCTCGGCCTCGAGCCCGTCGGTGAGTAGTGAGTAGTCGATCTCGCCGACGGGGATGGTGGATCCGCCCCGACGGGTGGTCCGGGCGTACTCCAACTGATCGATGGGTACGGAGTCGGTCTCGACGAGCAGGCGTCCGATCAGGGTGGACTTGCCGTCGTCGACGGAGCCGCAGGCGACCATGCGCAGCACGGCGGACTTCATGTCCGCCGCGCGCTGCAGGGAGTCGGTCTCGGAAACGATCAATGCGGTCATCAGAAGTAGCCCTCCGCCTTTTTGGCCTCCATGGACGAGGCTCCTTCGCCGTCGATCAGGCGCCCGGCGCGCTCCGACATCTTGGCCTGCCCCATCTCGGTGATGAGGGTGTCGAGGTCGGCGGCCTCGGATTCGACGGCACCCGTGAGCGGGTAGCAGCCCAAGGTCCGGAACCGCACGTTGCGGATCATGGGTTCTTCGCCTTCACGCAGCGGTAACCGCTCGTCGTCGACCATGATCAGCACGCCGTCGCGTTCCACCACCGGTCGCGGTTTGCTGAAGTAGAGCTCGGGGATGGGGATGTTCTCGCGGCGGATGTAGTGCCACACGTCCATCTCGGTCCAGTTCGAGATAGGAAAGGCGCGCATGGTCTGACCCTCGCTGAGCCGGGTGTTGGCGGTGCGCCAGAACTCGGGGCGCTGCTTGCGGGCGTCCCACCGGTGGCCGGGCTCGCGGAGGCTGAAGATGCGCTCCTTGGCGCGACTGCGTTCTTCGTCGCGGCGTGATCCGCCGATAGCGGCGTCGAACTTGTACTTGTCGAGGCCTTCGCGCAGGGCGACGGTCTTCATGATGCGCGTGTACTCGTGAGTGCCATGGGTGAAGGGGCTGATGCCTTCTGCGACGGCTTCGTCGTTCGTTGCGATCCGCAGGTCTAAGTTGAGCTCCTCGGCCCGCTGGTTGCGGAAGTCGATCATTTCGCGGAACTTCCACGTGGTGTCGACATGCATGACCGGCATCGGGATCGGAGCCGGCGCGAAGGCCTTGACCGCCAGATGCAGCAGCACTGAGGAGTCCTTGCCGATCGAGTACAGCAGAACGGGATTGCGGAAGGCCGCCGCCGTCTCCCTGAAGACGTGGATGGCCTCGGCCTCCAGCACGTCCAGTACCGAGTTCTGACTGATCCGTGGCGTGTCCGACACACCAACCTCCCTCATGGGCAACCTGCCCATACTAAATGTCCTGGGTCGCTGTCCCAGCCGCTCCATCACGCCCGAAGGCCACGACTTGGTCAACAACGGTCGCGATCTGCCCGACCGCCGCCTCGGCCAGTTCTATTGCCGCCCCGTGCACCTGATATCCGAGCACGTGTGGATCGGGAACATCGTGGTCGCTCCACGAGAGCGGATTCCGGTGGGAGGCCTCGGAATGGCCAGTCACCGGCGGCATCTGCCCACGGACTGAATCCATCGCGGAGACCCACCAACGCAGCCGCTCCTCGACGCCGGTGGGCATCAGGATCGATCCGGGGGGCTTTTGTCCAGGGGCGATGTACCCGGCGACTACTTGCGACAAACGTGCGGCTTGTCTCAGCGTGAACGTCTTCGCCTGCACCTCGGGGAATTGGGGCAGCACCTCGGCGAGGTGAGATCGGTCGAGACACAACACGAGATCGGATTGGGCGAGCATGTCCGGCGAGATCCGTCGGGCACCGTGCGGGTGAGCCGGTGGGGGTGTCCCGACCTGTCCGGCATAGGAGCGGGCGACGAACTCCCCGACCAGCGCACTGCTGAGGTCGCAGGCGGGTGAGCCTGCGGTGGCCGCCACGCCCGCGGAAGTCACCGCGATGTGAGTGTCCAGGTGGACGGCACTGAAGGCACGGCGCAGCAGAGTGGCGGTGGCAGGTGAGCGGCAGATGTTCGCCGTGCACACGACCAGGACCCGGAACACCGTGCCACGGTCCCACAGGCCACGGGTGACGGCGCCAATTTCAGGAGTCGGGCTTCTTCGGGAGTTGGGCTTCTTCGGGAGTCGGGCTTCTTCGGGAGTCGGGCTACTTCAGGAGTCGGGACAGTCGGCGGTCGGCCAACGGCTTGCCCCCGGTCTGGCACGTGGGGCAGTACTGGAACGACGAGTCCGCGCTGGCGACCTCACGAACGGTGTCGCCACAGACCGGGCACGGCTGCCCCGTCCGACCGTGAACGGCCATGCTGGAGCGCTTGCCGTCCTTCAACTCGGAGGGAGGCAACTCTCGGGCCGAGGTGACTGCTTGGGCGAGGACCGACTCAAGTGCCGCGAACAGTGCTGCGCGTTGTTCGTCAGTCAGCGAATCGGCGCCGGCAGCCGGACTGAGCCGGGCCTTGTGCAAGATCTCGTCGGAGTAGGCGTTACCCACCCCGGCGAGGACGGACTGATCCCGCAGGACGGTCTTCAGGTGCCTCCTGCCCGCAGCGGCCAAGATGTCGGCCAGGCTCTGGGCAGTGAAGGTGTCGGCGAGAGGGTCGGGGCCAAGGCGGGCGATCCCGGGTACCTCTGCCGGGTCGTGCACCACATACACGGCAAGCCGTTTCTGGGTCCCAGCCTCGGTCAGGGAGAATCCGCCCACGACCGAGCCGCCATCGTCGGCGAAGGTGAGTCGGGCGGCAAGAGGGCCACGACCCATCCTCACCGGCTGCCGCGACGGGGAATCCGACCACGCGAGCCACCCCGCGCGGGCGAGGTGAATCGCCAGGTACAGCGGGCTGCCGTCGGGATCCACGAGGTCGAGGACCAGGAACTTCCCGAATCGTTGCAGACCGATCACCCGGCAACCACGCAGGGCACTGACTGGGGGGTCGGCCGTCTTGATCGCGCTGATGGCGCCGACCTGGACGTCGGTGATGACGGATCCGGACAGCCGGGGCGTCACGTAGGTGAGCAGGCCTTCGATCTCGGGGATCTCCGGCATCAGGCCCGGCCCATCTCCTTCGCGGACTCCCAGAGGCCCTCGCGAGCCGACTCGTGGGCACAGTGTTCGATGATCTGGCGGGTCTGCTCGGCTTCGGTGTTGCCGAACACGCGGGCCATACCCACTTCGGTCACGACGGCCGAGTGCTGGAACGAGGTCACCGGCTCCTGGATCCGCGGCACGATCGTCGAGATGTTGGCCTTGGGGTGCCACGACGGCAATGCGATGTAGGCATGACCTCCGCGCGAGTGCAGGGCACCGACGATGAAGTCGGTGGAACCGCCGAAGCCCGAGTAGATGCGCCCATTGATCCGCGAGGCGTTGGCCTGCGCGGACAGATCCACCTGAAGCGCCCCGTTGACCGAGGTCATGATGGTCTGCTTGGCGATCCGGCCGGGATCGTTGGTGACCTCGGTGCGCATCATGCGGACGCGCTGGTTGTGGTCGACCCAGTCGTACAACTCCTGGCTGCCGAAGAGGAATGAGGCGATCAGCGGCTGGGATTCGCTCAGACAACCCTTGCGGGCGAGGGCGAGAACACCGTCGCTGAACATCTCGCTCCAGATCTTCAGCCCGTCGTGACCGGTCAGTCCGGCGAGTACGGCGTCGGGTACGCCGCCGATCCCCAACTGCAAGGTGGCCCCGTTGGGCACCCGCTGCGCGATGCGGTCGCCGATGAGTCGTGCGGTGTCGCCCAACTTGCCCGGTGGGTTGACGTTGAGGGGCTCGTCGACTTCGAGGAAGTAGTCGATGTCGTCGACGTCGACTTGGGCGTCTCCGTACGTGTAGGGCATGTGCTTGTTGACCTGCGCGATGACCAGTCCGCCCCGTTTGCGGACCGCTTCGATGGCGGCGGGCAGGATATTGACCTCGAGACCCAGGCTCACATGGCCGTTCTCCGGTGGCGTCGTGTGGATCAGGATCAAGTCGGGGGGCAGCCGTCGGTGGAACAGGATCGGGACCAGACTCAGGCGGCAGGGGACGTAGAGCAGCCCGGGGGTCTTGCGCATGCCCGGCCCGACGAAGGTGGTCTCGTGCTTGACGCCTGAACGATGGGGCAGATGGCCGTGGGCGTTGAGCATGTGGAGCTTGTACTCGGGCAGACCCTTGTCCACCGCCTTCAGCAGGTGTGTCGGAGTCGCGAAGTTGCCCGACACCACGACTCGGGGGTCTTCTTTGAGCCGGGCCAAGACCGAGGGAAGTCGTTCTGTCGTGATCTGCTTCATCAGTCGTTACCACCCAATCCGCCGAACTCCTTCATGATCTCAGTTGCCGAGGGGTCCGATTCCGACCCCCCCGACTCCTCGGATCCCGGGATGAGGCGGTCCACCCAGTCGAGCAGGTGGTTGGGGTCGAAAGGCTTGGGCAGGAACACCGATGCCCCGGCGGTCCACCCCGCCCATGTGGTGTCGTCGTCGGCGGCCGCTGTCAACAAGATGATGGGCAGGTCATTAGCCGAACGGGTCTGGCGCAAAGTCCGCAGCACATCCAGTCCGGACATGCCCGGCATCATGATGTCGAGCACGATGAGGTCGGGTTGCTGGTCGTTCACGGCTTCGAGTGCCGAGGGCCCGTCTGCGGCTTCGATGACAACGTGACCCTCGAGCTCCAGGACGTCGCGGACGAGTGAGCGCACCGTGGGCTCGTCGTCCACAACGAGAATCTGGGTCATGTTGTCTCCTCGGACACTGGAAGCCTAAGTCGGAATGTACTGCCCTTGCCCAACTCCGACTCTACGGAGATGTCCCCGCCCATCGCACGGGCCAACTCCCGTGAGATGAACAACCCCAGCCCGCTGCCCCCGGTTGTCATGGTCATCGGATCCTCGACGCGGTAAAAGCGTTCGAAGACTCGCTCCAAGGCGTCTGCCGGGATTCCGCGACCATGGTCGGTGACAGCGACGACAGCCCACGGCTGTCCGTCCGTGCGCCCGTACTCCACCTGGATGGCCGCGTCGTCGGGGGAGTACTTGCCGGCGTTGCCGATCAGGTTGGACAGACACTGCACCGCCCGCCCTCGGTCGCACCGTACGGTGACATCGGTGCCCACGATCTGCACTCGCTTCGCCAGATTCGGGAACGTGTCCATGGTCTCCTCGATCAGGTCGGACAGATCCGCGTCAGTCAGGTCGACGTCGAGTCGGGTCTCGTCGATCTCGGAGACTCGCGAGGCCAGGAGTAGGTCATCGACGAGGCGGGACAGGTGGTTGGCTCGTTCCTCGATCGTCTCCAGCACCGTCGATCGCTTCTCCGGCGTCATGCGCTCCCATCGAGTGGCCAGTAGGCGGGCGTAGCCCTTGATCGGTGTGATGGGGGTTCGCAGTTCATGGGACACGGTGGCGATGAAGTCGGACTTCATCCGCTCCACGCGACGCTGCTGGGTCACGTCGCGGACGGTCATCACGGACAGTTGGGCCTCATCGTCCAGCGGCACGACTGCGACGTTGAGTTCGCGAAGCTCGTCATCGGTCCGGGTGATGGTCACGAACCGGCCCTCGGCCCCGGTGTCACTGCCTCGCAGCTCAGCCAAGACCTGCAGACCCTCCAACTCGGCGACTGCCGCGGGATCCTGTGCAACCGACTGCGAGACGCCGGTGATGAACTCCATCGCCGGGCTCCACAGCACCACACTGCCAACTCCGTCGAACACCGCGATGCCATCGTTGGCGTTGTCGACAACGGCAGTGAGTTTGGCGGTCTCACCGCGGAGATCGGCGAGGAGTTGACTCGCCCGGATCGCGCTGGATAGGGAACCGGCGAGACTCGTCAGGACGGGAGCGTCTTCGCCCTTGAGAGCCCAGGAGTTCCGACCACCACGGGCCCAGGGCATCCGCCGTTCAAGACCCGAGAGTCCCGAGGATGCTCCGAGAGCGAGTGCGGCGGCCTCATGCTCACCAAGGTCCAAAGTGATGACTACGCCGTCGCGCCATCCCGTCGGCACCAAGGCGGCGGTGATCGGGCGAGCAGTGCGGTCAGCGGTGGCTGCCAACTGCAGTTCTGTGGGCTGAGCCGGTGAGCTCGAGACTTCACCTGCGTCTCGCGAGCCGAGGTAGCTCATTGCTCCGACGACGATCAGAACATCTTCGGCACCGAAGACGCGACGCACGGAGTCCGCTGCGGTCCGGGTCAACTGGACCGGATCCTGGGGCATGGAGAGAGTGTTGGACAACGCGACCATGTACCGAAGGCGCTCGACAGCTTCACTGCGGCGTTGTGCTGCCTGGTAAACGAACCAAAGGACCGCTGTGGGGACAACCGTGAACACGGTCAGCGTGGGTGCCACCGGGATGAGTGCCACGAAACTCGCCGCCACGCTGACTGACAGGAATGCAACGATGAGGGTAGGGATCCATTGACCCTTGTCGGTCAGGAATTCCCGGATCGGGATGTTCTCAGCTACCTGGAGTATCCAACTGAGTAGGAGCATGTTGATCGTGCCCCAAATGAGTGCCGCGACGAAGAGAGCGACGATGGACTGGGCGCTGAAGAGATCGCCGTGATCGGCCAGCGCCCAGTAGCTGACGAATAGCGCGCTCGTGGCGATTCCGTAGGACCCGGCATTGAACAGTCGCTTGATGGGCGGCCGACGCAGGATCCACTCGGCGATGATCGTGCCGGCCACGAGCAACGGCAGGGCGACGCTGGGAGTGAAAAGCAGCAGAGCCCCTATCATGACGAACTCGAAGTACGTCAGTTCCTCGAATCCGTCGCCGTGACGAACAGGGAAAAACATCAACTCAGAGACAACGGCGACGATCAGCAGGGCCGCGACCAGTGGAGTCTGATCCCATCTGATGAGGCCATCGGGAGTGGGGTGCGCCTCGAACCAGACCAGGGCACCAGCCACGGACAGAACCCCCGCCACCACCACGCCAAGCACCAAGGCGCGAGACGAACGCACTCGGTGACTCGAGGGTGAGGGCGCAGGAACCTGCAGACCCATTTGGGGAGTCTGGGTCATCTGGCCTCCGGGCTGGGTGTTACCGACCCCAGCCTGTCACGGCCCAGCGGCGTCCGGTCCAGATTTCGGTGGCCCAGCGGCGTCCGTCCCATGTGAAGTCGGCCCAGCGGCGTCCGGTCCAGGCTTCGGTGGCCCAGCGGCGTCCGTCCCATGTGAAGTCGGCCCAGCGGCGTCCGGCCCAAGCTTCGGTGGCCCAGCGGCGTCCTACCCAATCACTGGTGGCCCAGCGACGTCCGCCCCACTGCAACTCGGCCCAGCGGCGTCCGGTCCAGCCATCGGTGGCCCAGCGGCGCCCCTGCCAGTCCTCCGACCAGAGCTTTCCGATGTCGTCAGCCGACACCCGGGTCGTCCATGCGAAGGCGAGCCAGTCGGAACCCGCCCAGCGACGACCCTCCCATGCACCGGTCAACCAGGTGTCCTGTGCCCAGCGACGACCCTCCCAATCGATGGTGGCCCAGCGACGTCCGACCCAATCTTGGTCGGCCCACCGACGTCCGTTCCAGTCCTCGGTGGCCCAGCGCCGGCCGGCCCAGCGGCGTCCGACGAACTCGTCGTCATCGGACGTGAGTCCCCCGGTCAGGACAGCCAGGGACCAAGCGGTTGCTGCCCAGCGGCGGGTCTGCGGGGTCAGAGCCACCCAGGCCGCAACGACGGCCTTGAGGTCTCCGGCCTCCCAGGCGGCGGCGAAGGCGGCCCAAGCAGCGGCGTCAGCCTCATCAGGGGCGTAGGCGCCCTTTTCCCAGTCGTACCGCAGCGGCTTGGTGGCGTCCAGGTCGGTGCCGACGGCGGTGGTCAGATCGAGTTGACCGGAGCCAGCGCCATTGCGCACGGACAGGGAGTCTGAGGTGAAGGCAGTCCCCATGAGAAGACGCTTGACGTCGTCAGGCTTGAGTGACTCGCGAGCGCCGAGCAGGGCAGCCGCTGCACCAGTGGTGACGGCGGAGGACATCGAGGTCCCGGTTCCCTTGAAGTACTTCTCACCGACGACAGCTTCTGGGTTCTCGACGTCGGCCAACGAACCCTCGGCGCGCAGTGAGACCAGGGACACGCCGGGTGCGACGACGTCAGGTCGCATGATCCCGAACGAGTTGCTCCAGGCTGAGAAGTCCGCGACGGCATCGTCGGCGGGGTCGGTGGTCTTGCGGTCATCGGTGGCACCGACAGCGAGCAGGGCCGGATCGGCGGCGGGAGAAGTCACGGAGTTGAAGCCGTCGTTACCCGCGGCCACGACCACGGTGACTCCGTCGGCCCACAGCGTTCGCAGCCCGCGAGTCAGCGGATCGAGGTACGGAGGGAGCGGGCTTCCCGTGGACAGGGCCAGGGACAGTACTTTGACGCTGTCGTCGGTGGCTCGACGATCCGCGACAGCCTGCAAGCCGGCCAAGACCTTGGACAACGACGTGGTGCCATCGGGAAGTGCCACCTGGACGTCGAGCACCTTGGCGTCGGGAGCGACACCTTGGTAAGCACCATCGGAGGATGCACCGTTGCCGGCGATCAGCCCGGCCAGGAAGGTGCCGTGCCCCAGCCCGTCACCGGCTTGCCCGCCGGAGACGTTCACGTGCTCGACGTCCACTTCACCGGTGTCGGCGACCCCGGTGTCGACGAGAGCGACCGTCACCCCGGACCCCGTGGCGGAGTCAGGGGTGCGGATCGTCTCGCGGTAAGTGCTGACCGGAGCTGCGGAGGCTTCGGTCGTACTGCCGTTGAACGTCATCGCCTGGTCGGGGACAGCGACTGTCCCGGCAGGAGGAGGCGTTCCGGCGGGCAGAGTCACCAGCATGGCGCCGGCGACCGGGAACGATTGCAGGACCTGCCCGCCGGAGTGGGTGACATCGGCGGATACGGCGGACAGGTTTTCCCCTGCAACTGAAAGGAGGTAGCGGTTTTGCGGGTCCGATCCGGACGCGGAGGCCGCGGCCAGGAACGGTGTGACCAGCGCAACAGAAGCAACCCCAGCGAGTAGTCGCTTGCTGAGGATGCTGCCCCAAGGCTTTGTCCTCATGGCTGCCTCCGCACTCCGCACTCTTCCAAGATGAGGATCGGAAGGCCGGGTGGCCACATAAATGGGCCGATCGGGTGAATCAACTCGTCAGGGATGCCGCTGCGGGCCGCTCAGTCCCGGTTTCAGTGACTGAGTGGGTTCCGGCGTCTGAGCGGCTTCCGTTGCCTCTGCCGGTTCCGGCGCCTGAGCTGGATCCGACGGTCGATCGGGTACCGGAGGCCGCGCGGACTGTGTCCCGGCCGGCGGCCTTGGCCTCGTAGAGTGCGACGTCCGCCCGCGCGATGACCTCGTCAAGGTCGCCGTCACCGGCGGCGACGCCGATACTCACCGACAGATGGCCCGCAGGCGCGATGGCCGTGCAGTCCAGGGTGGCGACCGACGTGCGGATCCGGGCGGCCACGGCCTGGGCGACTCCGCAGTCGGCTCCGTCGAGCAGCAGCAGGAACTCGTCTCCGCCGTAACGGACCAAGAGGTCATGGGGCCGGATCTGCGACCGGATCACCTCGGCCACGAGTCGCAGGACGGCGTCTCCGGAACGGTGCCCGACCTGGTCGTTGATCTGCTTGAAGTAGTCGAGGTCGATCATGAGCGCAGCGAACGGGTGCCGGGTGGTCCACTGCGCCAGGGCCCGCCGATTTCCCACGCCCGTGAGCGGATCGCGGCGCACATCAGCGCGCAGCTGGGAGTTGGTCAGTATCGAGTCGCGCATGGACAGAACTCGCCGCATCGCCGTAGCGAGCGGACGACGCAAGGAATCGATCATCCGCCGGACGTCGGGGTCTTCGACCACGTGGGCAGATTCCGAGGCGAATCGGAGGTCGAGGGTGATCGGAGCAGGGTCGGGCAACACCACCCGCACGGTCCGGCTGGTATCAGGTGGCAACTGAGCGACGACCCTGCCACGGATTCCCCCCCGACCCCCCAGTTCGAACCAGGTTCCCTGGTCCTGCACGTAGGTTCGGACGGCGGTGATGCGGCCGACCGGAGCGAGGGCTGCCAACGCCCTCCCCTCCAAGGCGATGGGTGCCAGCGTCGTGAGCAGCACGTCCTCCAGATTGGCCCGCACAGACTCCAGGTGCGCCGGCAGCCGATGATCGTCCCCGGGATCGGTTCGGGCCCCGAACACCACGCCTGATTGCACATCGCGCAGCACGCATGTCGGATCCAGACCCACACCCGTTTCGGCCACCAGACACCGCGCACCGATGTCCAACCGTCCACCTGGCGGCAGAATTTCGATGGGTAGCCGGGTGCCGTAGTGCGACAACACCGGAAGCAGATCTGGGGTGGTCACGACCACCGCCTGCGAACCGAAGGACGCCTCCACCAGCGGCAGTGCCCCCAGCGTCGCCGGGTAGGCGTCATGTCCGAACACCCAGCGGATGTCCAAGTCCGCTCGCACCCGCGCGATCGCACCCAGCAAACCCGGCCAGGTCACAGATGAGCCGGGATCGATCAGCAGTGAACCGTTCGCGCCCACCAGTAGGTAGGCCACCACGGGACTCAGGTCCTGGCAGACAGCAGTGAATCTCCAGGTGCAGTCGTCAACTGCGGTGGCATCGACATCGACGGCCCGAGCGTCGGCACCGAGCAGGAATGCTCGTCCGTGCGACATGGCCATTGTCTGCTCCCCGCGCTGCACTGCTCGTGACCGGGATATCGGTCACGGGGGGACGCGACCGTAGCGGCACGTCCTGCGGCTCTGCCATTCGGGTGACCTCTCTTCCCATAAGGGTGACCACGCGGGGATCGGATTGCCGGGAATCCGGTGCCCTCCCGTCGCGCCGCGCCGGCCGCCTCCGGAAACGTTGGGGGACGGTTCCCGCCGATTCGTCCCGCGCCGTGCTTGCCGGGACAATAGGCGCGATGAAACCACTTGACACGGACGTCCTCGTCATCGGCGCAGGCCCGACAGGTTCTGCTGCGGCTGCATGGTCGGCGCGGGCCGGACTCGATGTGCTCGTCATCGATTCGCAGGACTTCCCCCGTGACAAGGCGTGCGGCGACGGACTCACGCCGCGGGCCATCGCCGAACTGACTCGGATCGGTATGGCTCCCTGGCTGTCCCACCGCCCCCGCAACTGGGGATTGCGCGCAGCCGGCTTCGGTCAGGTCTGGCACCTGCCGTGGCCCGGTGGTTCGATGCCGTCACACGGAAGCGCTGCGGCCAGGGTCGAGTTGGATGCCGAGGTCCTGGCGGTAGCTCGCGACAGTGGCGCCCGATTCGTCGGCGGACTCAAAGTGGCCGACATGAAGCCGGATAGCACTGGGCGGATCCGTGAAGTGACAGCTGCGGACGGGACTGTGATCGCGTGCCGACGGGTGGTAGTCGCGGATGGAGCCCGTTCCCCAGTGGGACGCCTCCTGCGCCGCCAGTGGCATCAGGAGACGGTCTTCGGAGTCGCTGCCCGGGCCTACGTCGACAGTGATCGCGCTGACGACCCGTGGATCTCCTCTCATCTGGAACTACGGGGTGACGCAGGAGAACTGCTCAGCGGATACGGCTGGATCTTCCCCCTCGGCAATGGGCAAGTGAACCTGGGCGTGGGTACGTTGGCCACCGATCGCCGACCGGCGGCGGTCAATCTGCGCCGGCTCATCGCCCACTACCACCGCAGCCAAAGCGATCCGTGGGAACTGACTTCCGGTCCACGGAAGGTCAAGTCGGCACTGCTTCCCATGGGCGGAGCGGTGTCAGGGGTTGCCGGCCCCAACTGGGTGTTGGCGGGGGACGCTGCTGGCTGTGTCAACCCCCTCAACGGCGAAGGCATCGACTACGGGTTGGAGACGGGTCGGCTGGCCGCGGAACTGCTGGCGTCGAGTCACGAGTCCACCGATCTCTCAGGGTCTTGGGTCGACACCTTGACCACTCGGTACGGGCCTGCGTTCTCCGCCGCGCGGCGCCTGGCGGGCCTGCTCACCGCGCCGGAGTTCCTGCGCACCGCGGGCCCCGTGGGGATGCGGTCCCGGCCCTTGATGACAGTGGCCCTGAGGGTCATGGGCAATCTGGTGACGCCGGAGGACACCGATGCCGTGGCACGACTGTGGCGGGGGCTCGGCGCCACTTCGCTGAGGCTCGACCACAGACCCCCGTTCGCGGCCTGATCCGGCGCCGTGGAACGGTCGGGTGGGCGCGCCTGAACACCGGGGCTGGCTCGGCCGGAAACGCTGAGGCGGTTCGACGAGTTACGTCGCCAGGTCCGCGAGCACAGCCGAGACGCTGCGCCCGTACGCATCGGGTGTCGCCGGTGCCGGGATCGACACCGGGGTCCGATCGCGCAGGTCGATGACCGCGTTCGCCGCGGTGATGGTTGTGGGACTGTCTGCGAGGGTGGCGAACTGCTGCAGGACCCGATCGGCTTGGTGGGCGGCCGCCCAAGTCTGGGCCACCCGGTCGACCCGCACCCGGTCGGCAAGTCGGAGGATCTCGCGCTTGATGCGGTTTCGCTCGGTCTGGGAGCCCTCGGGAAGCAGCGACTCCAGAACCGGTCGAGCGACAAATATCCAGCCCAGCACCCAGAACGGCAGATCGCCGGCAATGTGGTGTCCGTGCCAGCGCAGCGCCTGGGCGGCCACCAGCGCGACGGACTCTTCCGTGATCGGGCCGTCCGGCCAGCCCGCGACGCTGTCGTTGGCCCGTCGGGCGGCGACCTCGGCAGCACGCACCAGCCCTGCCTGTTCCGGATCCGCCAGATCTCGGGTCAGGCCCCATACGACGTCACGGGCTGTCCTGGCGTCGGCGGCACCGGTCAGGACCGATATCGCTGCGCTGTTGCGCAGCAGCGCCCCAGGCACATCCATGCCCCGCAACGGGTAGTCACGGTCGGGGTCGGAACAAGTACACATGTCGGGCATGAGTGAGGCGCTCACCCGGGCGGCGATTGCTGTGACCAGAGACGCGCAGTCGGTCGTTTGATCCTGACCTTCGGGATCGCGCAGGCGCCGGACTCCCGCCAGTGCATTGCGCATGTCGTCGTCTGTCATGGCGCGGTAGTCGCTGAGCCAGTAGGGGTTGGGCGGCCCGTACTTGTGTTCGTGGAAGACCTCACCGTCGGCGCGCACCACTGGGTGGGCCGAGCTGCTGTCGGACCAGTCCGAGAGGACACCGCCGCGCACGCGCAGGAAACCACCGGAGGGCATAGCGATGTCGTAGTCCGGTTGGGTGTCGGGCACGAGGCCACCACGAGGCGGACCGACGTAGTGGCCGGGATGGAGGCAGACGTTCGACCACCACAGATTCACCCGCCCTTGGCGTTGGTTCACGTGAACGTAGTCGTGTCGACCGGTGAAGGCTCCCCAGGGCTGCGGCTGAGGCAGCCAACGACAGACCGCCAGCACATCGGGGTGATCCCGTCCGGCGACCGTCGCGCTCATCGCCTGACCTGTGACGTACTCATGGTGTCGTCAGCCTATGTCGCGATCAGCGGTTTCCACTGGACAGGCGCAAAACAACTGCTCCGCGATTCGGCGGATCCCGGACACCGCCCGACTCGTGATAGCCGATGGGGTGGCGAGCCGACCGCGGGCGCGCTGCCACGTGGGACAAGCGATGATGGAGGGGTGGATCGCCAGGGGTTGGTCCGGACACTGCGCTTCGACGGAATCGTCGATGAGCGGGTGTTGGCTGCGATGGCGTCGGTGCCGCGTGACCGGTTCGTCGATCCGCAGTTCCGCGCAGAGGCGTGGGAGAACCACCCGCTCCCGATCGGCGCGGGTCAAACCATCTCGCAGCCCTACGTGGTCGCGTACATGACCGAGAAGTTGGACTTGCGGCCGGGTGACCGGGTGCTCGACGTCGGCAGTGGCTGTGGCTACCAAGCGGCGGTGTTGGCTGAGATCGGCTGCCACGTCAGTGGGATCGAACTGGTGGCCGAGTTGGCGGAGCGAGCCAGGGCGACACTGGGCGAACTGGGCTACAGCATCGATATCGCCATCGGTGACGGCACGGCTGGTCGCCCGGATCGAGCACCCTTCGACGCGATCCTGGTCGCTGCCGCGGCGGCCGCGGTCCCGCGGGCCCTGCTGGACCAACTCCGGGCCCCGGAGCCGGGAAGGCGCGGCGGTCGCATGATCCTCCCGCTGGTCGATGCGGACTTCGGCAACGTACAACGGCTGGTGCTCATCACTCGGACTGCTGACGGCTACCACGAGGAAGAACTGCTGGGAGTTCGTTTCGTGCCGCTGTTGGGCAGTTGAACGAACAGCGCTGGGATGTGTCGTCAGTCGCCGGCGAGGATCACGCAGTTGCGCCCAGCGTGTTTGGCCTCGTAGAGGGCGGCGTCCGCACGGCGGATCAGTTCGCGTGGTGTGTCGTGTCTTTGAGGGCGCACTTTCGCCACTCCGATCGAGACGGTGGCCGAGATCTGACGGTCCTCGTCGCCGAATCGCAGGACCTCAACTGTCGCTCGCAATCGCTGAGCCAGACCGACGGCTTCCGAGCGGTCGGCCACCTCCGCGACGACCAGGAACTCCTCCCCGCCGTAGCGACCGATTTCGTCTCCGGCGCGCAGCACCCCTTGAATCGTGACGGCAACCCCGCGAAGTACTTCATCACCTACTTGATGACCGTACGTGTCGTTGACGGACTTGAAGTGATCGATGTCAATCATGGCCACCGCCAGTGCACGCCGTTGCCGGGCCGCTTGTTTGAGTCGGGTGTCCAGGTGAGCCAAGATCGCGGCGCGGTTCCAGATCCCCGTCAGATCATCGTGAGTGGCACGTTCCTTGAGCAGGTCCCGAGCCTCGGTGAGTTCTTGGTTGAGCAGCGCGAGCTCTTCGTACAGTCGGCTCTTCTCCACGAGGATCGACACCACCGAAGCCAGGCGCAGGAATGCCTCCTCATGCGTCGCGTCGTAGGTTCGAGGTTCGAGGCTTGAAAAGAAGAGGACCCCCACCGGGATTCCATTGGCGATCAGGGGACAGGTGAGACTGGAGCGGATCCCTTCGGCGATGATCAACCGGGTCGACTTCGAATCCGGATGTAACCGGAAGTACGCGGCGAGATCGTCGATGATGCGCGGCTCGCCACTCGTCAGAACCTGCTCCAGCGAACTACCGGCCACGTGAGCGGCGAACCCCGGCTTCAAACGCAACTGCAGATCATCCGAACGCCCCCACCGAGCCACGAGTTGGGTTCGGTCGTGGTTCAACAGGGCGCAACCCATGCGGTCGTACGGGATCAAGGTGTGGAATGACTCGAAGATCTCGTCGAGAACTTCCTCCAGGTACAGGCCTTGCACGATTGTCTCGAAGATGTGGGCGAGGCGTCGCTCCCGTTCGTAGTCCTCCGCGATGCGCAACTGCAGTTCCGCCATCGACAACTCGACTCCGGCCACGTCCGGCTCGTGCGGTTGTCCGCTGCCGGAATCCGGCTCGTGCGGCGTGCTGGTCACTTCGTCACGATATCCACATGGAGCAGATCCACTCGGATCAGAGCCACTCGGCAGGATCGAGATCCACCCAGATCAGATCCACCGGCTAATTCGGATGCCTGCCGGCGTCAGGCGGCACGGGTTCGGGCTGGGGACGGCCGAACAGGTAACCCTGGAGCAGGTCACAGCCCAAGTCGATGAGAAGAGCCTTCTCCTCTTCACGCTCGACGCCCTCTGCCACCACCTCCAACCCCAGCGCATGACCCATCTCGACGGCGGCGCGCACGATGGCGTGGCCCGGGGAAGTGGGGTCGTCCATGCCCGCGACGAATCCCTGGTCGATCTTGATGGCATCGACCGGCAAGGCGATCAGCGAACCAAGTGAGCTTTGCCCGGTCCCGAAGTCATCCAACGCAACACCCACACCCAAGTCCTTCAGCGCGCCCAGAGTTGCCCGAGCTTGATCGAAGTCATGGAACAAGGTGGTCTCGGTGATCTCGATCGTCACTCGACTCGAGTCGATTGCATAATCCCTCAAGGTCTGGTCCAGCCGACCAGGCAGATCCTCTGCCGCGAACTGGCGTCGGGACAGGTTCAGCCAGAGTGCGACTTCCTGTAGTTCCGGTCTATCGGACAACCACCGACAGCCGATGTCGATGAGTTGGTAGCCCAGCGGAATGATGGCGCCCGTGGCTTCCGCGGCTTCGAGGAACTCGACCGGACTCCGTAGCCCGGCGCCCTGCTGCCACCGCACGAGAGCCTCGTAGGCGACCACGCTGCCATCGCGGGAGGATACGAGCGGTTGGTAGTGCAGGAGGAACTCGTTGCGTTCGATCCCGCGGTGCAGTCGGCGAGTCTCGGTGGCGAGGCCGGATTGCCGCGGCTGCATCCCCACTCGGAATCGCTCTGCGTGGCCCCCACCGTGCGCTCGAGCCGCTTCCATGGCGGCTTCGGCCCGCCACAGCAACTCATCCCCCGTGAGTCCGTCCTGAGGGAACCGCGCCACTCCACAGCTGCCGCTGACCCGGATGTCCTCACCAGCAAGAACTATCGGCTGAGCGACAAGCGTGAGGATAGTGCCCGCCAAGCGCAGGTCGTCCTCCGGTTCCGGCGCCGAGTCTGGGCCGATGACCACACCGAACTCGTCGGAGCCCAAGCGTCCCACGGTGCTGCCGGCGGGACTGGCACTGCGCAGTCGTTCCGCCACTTCGCGCAGCACTTGGTCGCCCAGAGTCTGACCGTACTGCTCATTCAGCTGACGGAATCCATCGAGGTCGATGAAGAGCAGCGAGCCAGGCGCGCGAGCAGTTGCTGTCGTCAAGTAGTCGTCGAGGACTCGACTGAGTTCACCGCGGTTGGCCAAAGTCGTCAGGGGGTCGACTCTGCCGGCATTGGCCAGTTGGGTCTGGATGTCCTTGCGGTCGGTGATGTCGACAAACGTCATCACCACGGCCTGGGGAGAGTCCGTCCCCCGCGTGACCGGGGCCATTGAGACATCGACCCAGATGGTGGAGCCGTCGGGTCGCAGCCACTCACTTTCGTAGTGGTAACTCGCTGCGCCCTCGACCACCGACTGGAAGGCTGTCAGTGAGTCCTCACCTGCCTCGATCCGAAGCAGCGATCGCACGTCTCGTCCGACGACTGAATCGGCCGACATCCCCGTGATGCGCTCGGCGGCGCGGTTCCATGATTCGACCACCCCGGTCAGCGAAACGCTCGCGACTCCGGAGTGGGCTGCCTCGACCAACTCGGCTGTCTCGAGCAGGTGGCGGCGGATTCTGATGTTGGCGACCAGGGGGGCCAACCGATCGGCGACCTCACGCAACAGGGTCCGGTCCTTATCGAGCAGGTGCTTCGGGTCGATGTCAGTGACCACCAACTCAGCCACTGCCTGGCCCGCCAGCATCACCGACTGGCGGAAGCCAAGCGGTTTCCCGTGTGGACGGTCATCATCGATCAGGACCAGTTCGCAGCCTGACGCCAGAACATCGGCCACCGCATCCGTGATCGAGACGATCAATGATTCTGTGTCCGCGCCCGACATCTGAACCGCGGTGCTGATCCCGTCGATAAGGGCCGCCCGACGTTCGTTTTCACGTTGCTCGGTGACGTCTCGCGCGACACAGAGGATCGACTGGGTACCGGCAATCGGGCGGGCCCGCCATTCCAACCAGCGGTACTCACCACTACGAGTGCGGTAGCGGTTCCCGAAACCGACGACATCCTGACCGCTCGCGAGCAGCGCAGCCTGGGCAGTGGTGGATTCCCGATCGTCGGGATGCACGAAGTCCAGGTAGGGACGGCCCAGTAGTTCGCTTGCCTCCCAGCCGAGCGCCGCCTTCCAGGTGTCCGCATTGAGCCGCAGGAAGCGTCCATCCACGTCGGCGATGACCGGCAGGTCCGGGGACATCTCGAAGAAGACATCCAGATCCCACTGGGCCTGTCGTAGGGCTGTGACGTTGCGGACTGTCACCACTATCTCGCCGCCCCCGACGGCTGCCATCCGAGCCGAGTAGTGGTTCACACCCGCGGGTCCCGGCAACTGGTACTCGAACTCGACGACGCCTCCCCCGGTCGCCTCTGCGATCGCCCGACTGGTTGCCTCAACCACCGGAGGAGGCAGGGCCTGCGAATAGTGTCGGCCCAAGAAGAAATCCGGGTTGACGGCGAACGGTTCATCGACTGCTGGGAGGGCCTCGGTCAGCCGGCCCGCAGCATCCAGGCGGAACATCATGTCCGGCATCGCCAGCGCCAATGACTCCAGCCGAGCATGGATGTCGATCGGGTCCTCGGGGACGTCTTCCTTGAACACGTACAGGCGCCGGAGGTCGGAGTGGTCCTGACCAGAGGGCGCGGGGTCGAGCCCACCGTCATCGGCTGGTGCAGACGTCTGATCCGTCACCGCACCCCTCCCTGTCGCTCCATCCAGCCTCCGAGCCGATCGACTCGCGCAAGCACCCGGACTGGCCCACTCGATCACCGGTGTCCCGTTCAGCCAGGCAGGAAACCCACCACTCGACCCGTCGCCCAATACTGGCATAGCACTACCTAGAGTCATTGAGCGGGCACAATAAGTGACCGGACTTCAGGCCCGGTGGAAGCGCCCGTTGGGGTCAACGGCATGGCTTTGGTGCGGGTTCCCCACCGAAGTTGCTGCATCCTGGTGCCGTGTGGCTGGGCGTGGCAGGTGTCGTCGTTGCCAGTGCACTGCTGATGTCCGTCGTGCTCCCGGCGTCAGGAGCGGACCGCCAACATGTGGCCCCATCGTCTGGGACACCAGCGGTTTCGGTCTCACCGGGGATCAGCGTCTGGGCCCATAGAGTCCTGGTGAACTCGAGGAGGCCAACCGCGGAAGGCGTGGAAGGCGCGATCACGCCTCTGCCGATTGACGCCGACGCTGACTACCAACTCGGCGGAGCCTCCCCGGTGCCACCCGGTGTGGCGGTGGTCGCCCGGGACTGGACGGAGAATCCGGCCGGTGACTACGCCATCTGCTACTTGAATGCCTTTCAGACTCAGCCCGGGGAGCTGGCTTGGTGGCGGCGAAAGCACCCCGACCTGCTCCTGCGTCACGGTGGGCGCCTGGTGGCGGATCCCCACTGGCCCGGTGAGGTGCTGTTGGACATTCGCACCGATGCCCGCCGCCGCGCATTGGTCGCGATCTTCGCGCCGATCCTCCGGATATGCGCCGAGAAGGGATTCGACGCTGTCGAACCCGACAACGTGGACTCGTGGGTACGAAGTCGCGGCCGGATCTCCCAACGTGACGCGCTGGCCTTCTCGCGCGGAATCGTGCGGGTGGGGCATTCGTCGGGGCTGGCAGTGGCGCAGAAGAACGCCGCAGCTCTGCTTCCACGACGGGCGTCGGTGGGGTGGGACTTCGCCGTGGTCGAGGAATGCCACGTGTACCGAGAGTGTCGTCGATTCCTGCGGGCCTACGACGATGCCGTGGTCGAGATCGAATACGACGACGCGGGCGGTCTGAGCAACTTCCGGGCGGCCTGCCGCTCGCACGGCTCCTCCATCGCGATCGTGTACCGGGACCGGAACCTGGCACCGCGCGGTCGCCCCGGCTACGTCTACGACTCGTGCTGAAGGCCGCCCTCGGCGGAAGGTCTCGTCCCCGAGCTCTGATCGCAGCGCCCGACATCGAAAGGCCCGACATCGAACGGCCTGACAGCGAAGGGCCTGACAGCGACGCGCCGTCCATCAGGCATACTGTTGGCGGTCGCGCCCGTGTGCGGTGCGCGGTGCGCGGGTGTAGTTCAATGGCAGAACATCAGCTTCCCAAGCTGACAGTGCGGGTTCGATTCCCGTCACCCGCTCCAAGATGCGCGAGCGGGAGTCGAGTGGGTCCGGTTCCGCACATCAGGGCAATGAAACCGGACCCACCCATACGAATCTCAGTCGATGTTCTCGCAGCCCATACCGGCAGCGAAATCAACGAGGTCGCCCCAGGCGTCACCGATCAGGGACGCGGTCGCCTTGCACTGAGCCGGGGACATGTCGGAACCTTCGGACAGCAGGAACCACTTCTTGGTCTTGTGCCCGTAGAGGAACGCCGTCCCGTCGAAACCCCACTGTGCACACTTGTTGGGCTTCTTCGCGACATTGGACGACAGCCCCGCGATGTTGTTGTTCGAGGCTGCCAGCCGCACCTTGATACAGGCTTGCGGTCCGGCCCAGGGAGCGCCTCCATCGGCGGTGGACCACGCCTTGATGACGGCGGCTTTCTGGTCGCTCGTCGGCTTCACGACGCCTCCGTCGGCCAGGGCTGGGGTGGCGGCCATCAGACCGACTCCGAGCGCCAGCGCTGAGGCCGAGGTGAGAGTTGTACGTAGTTTCATCGTGTCTTCTGTTTCCCTTCGACGCCTCGAAGCGCCCTGGGGCGGCCCGACGAGATCTTCGTCGGCTCGACGAGTGGCTCGTCTGCCCAACGCTAGTTGGGACGTATCGCCGGCGGACGCAGTTCCGGACGGTTGCGGGGTGACTGTGATCTATCGGTTTCCACAGACTCGGAATACTGCGATACTGAGGCCCACTGTCCACGGAATCCGTATGTGGAAGCGAAAAGTCGCTCCCATATCCGGCGTGGTCAGCGGTCAGTCGGAGCGGACCAACACTGCCGGCCCGCGCTGGATCTGATCGATCACGCGACCGCTCATGTCAAGGAGAACTCATGCTGATCGGTGTCCCCAAGGAGATCAAGGTCCACGAGTACCGCATCGGATTGACCCCCACCTCCGTGCGGGAACTGATCGGCCACGGCCATCAGGTCATGGTGCAGCGCGATGGGGCACAGACGATCGGGTTGACCAACGAGATGTACGAGACCGCCGGCGCTGAGATCGTCGACAGCGCGGAGGAGATCTTCGCGCGTGCGGACATGATCGTGAAGGTCAAGGAGCCTCAGCCCGTCGAGACGGCCATGCTGCGTGAAGGGCAAATCCTGTTCACCTACCTGCATCTGGCCCCAGACACTGTGCAGACCCAGGGTCTGATCGACTCGGGCTGTGTGGCGATCGCCTATGAGACCGTCACGGATCGCCACGGTGGTCTGCCTCTGCTCGCCCCCATGTCCGAGGTCGCCGGGCGGATGTCGATTCAGGCGGGGGCTCACTGCCTCGAGGTTCACCAAGGCGGTCGCGGTCAGTTGTTGGGCGGGGTCCCTGGTGTTCCCGCTGCGAAAGTCGTGGTCATCGGCGGCGGCGTTGTCGGGGCCAATGCCGCCCGCATGGCCATGGGTCTGGAGGCATGGGTCACGGTGATCGACAAGAACATCCACCGGCTCGCCGAACTCGACCAGCAGTTCGGGTCGATGCTGCAGACCATCTATTCGACGACGGACACCATCGAGCGCGAAGTCATGGACGCTGATCTGGTGGTTGGTGCGGTTCTGGTTCCCGGCGCGGATGCCCCCAAGCTCGTCACCGCGGACATGGTGAAGAAGATGAAGCCCGGCTCGGTCATCGTCGACGTCGCCATCGATCAAGGGGGCTGCGCGGAGACGTCGCGGGCCACCACTCATGCCGATCCGACCTATGTTGTCGACGGAGTCGTGCACTACTGCGTGGCCAACATGCCGGGTGCTGTCGCGCGGACCAGCACCTTCGCTCTGAACAACGCGACTCTCCCCTTCACGCTCGCGCTCGCGGACAAGGGCTACAAACAAGCTCTGCTCGACGATGCCCACCTCAAGGAGGGCCTGAACGTGTCTCACGGCCAGGTCACCTATGAGGCGGTCGGTGTGGCGCAGGGCCTTCCGTGGATCACGGCAGACGAGGCACTGGGTCTCGCCTGACACCACGTCGACTCAGACCTGAGACCAAGCCACTCTCAAGAGGTTCTCGGTCACTCTCGAGAGTTTCACGACCGAACAGATCAGAGCCGACGACCGCGCGCGGCAGCCAGGGGATCAGCAGATCAGCGGATTCGGCGTCCCACTACATGAGGCCGGGGTCGCGCACCTCTCAGCAGATGCCTTCGGACCAGGGTGTCGAACCGCTCAGCGGCAGGCCTTCATACCGGCTTTGCGCTCGCGCTGGGCTGACTTGATGGCGGACCGGAACTCGCCCTTGGCGGCACTCTTGGCGCTGGCCAGCGTGCGCCGCTCGTCGGCGGTCTCGTTTTGGTAGGTCTTCATTGCCGCTCGCCGCTCGGACTGGGAGCCGGCATCCCGAAGGGCTTGCTCCTTGGCGAGCCGTTCGGCGGTGGTCGCGGAGAGGAATGCTTGGCGCGCGATCTCGAAGGCGCTCTGCTTGGCTCCCTGAGCGGCGGCCACGGTTTGCCGGAAGTCGGCCTCCACACTGGCGCAGGGGTCGCTGGAGTTGCGCACCGGGGGGATGAAGCCCTCGCCCGCGTTCGCAGTCGCCGGCACCAGAAGGGCGGCGCTAAGGCCGAGTGCGGCGGCGATCGTGGTTCTACTCATTCGTGCGTCCAACTCCAGAAGTCCTGCGGTATTCGGTGACCGTAGGAGCCTTTGTCACCGTTACACAACACGGATGTCCGCTAATCGGATAATCGAGAGGAGATCACAACACAAGGGGTAGTCGTTCCGTGACCCAACGACCGGATCAGTCGGGAGGAATCGGTCGGTCGGGAGTGGGCGGTCGGTCGGGAGTGGGCGGTCGGTCAGGGGGGCCGAACGGCAGGAGGTGAGTTCTGTGGTGGCTCGAGGGGATGGGGGCTCTGGGGTGCGTCGAGTGGTCGGCCTCAGCGGGTCGACGGCCTCAGCGGGTGGAGAGCCTCAGCGGATGGACGACTCGGAGACGGTCAGGGGATCACACGCCGCGAAGTCGTAGCCGCTCTGCGCGGGAACGACGAACCGGTAGGTCCCAGCGGGGGGACTCACCTCCACCGGGTCGCCGTCGGGGAGCACGTAGAGATCAGCCTGTTTGAACCACAGGCCGTTTTCGAGTCGCTGGACCTCGACTCGTAGCTGGGCGTTGCCCTGACGTATCACTTGCAGGGTCAACTGGGACCCCTTGGCGTCGACGATCAGCGTCGGTTTGGGCAGGCCCGTCGGCTCGGAGCGGAACGGAAGCCCGTCTCCTGGGCAGCGCCCCCCGGCGATCCGAATCGTCGTGTAATAGTCCGACTCCTCGGCGACGGTGGCAATCCCGGCAGTCTCGGCCCCCGGCAGAAGTAGGCCGTTGCGGGCGGCGGGATCGGCCATCCAGGCGTTGAAGACGTCTTGCGGATTCCCCGCCGACCAGGTCGAATCCGTGTAGACGTCCTGAAGTGGGTTGCACGCCACGACGGCGTCTTCTGCGTACCAGGGGTCCATCATGTCCGCGTTGCGTTGGTCGGCGAGTTTGTTGGACCAGATCGCGGACTGCACGCGCAGTCCCTCGAATTGCCGGACCGGGGACCTGCCGTTCTGTTCGCGGTAGGCATTGACCAGATTGAGCAGGATGTCGTCGAACTCATCGTCGGGCAGTCTCTGGGTGAAGTACCCCACGGGTTCGAACGCGACGCCCTCGTTGCCCTGCCAGCCACGGTGGGCTTCGACGGAGGTGACGACGGTGCCGTAGTAGGTTTCCGGATCACCGCCGGAGTAGAAGGCGGAGGCGGGGACTGTCGCCACCAGCACCGCTGCGGCGCCGCCGATTGCGACCAGAACGCCAGCTCGCACGGATTCCCTCGTCTCGTTCGGGCCACCGCCCTCAGGTGTGGCCGAGCGAAATTCATGGCACGCGATCGAAGCGGAGTCCCCGGACAAGCTCACAGTCGCGGGCAGGAGCCAGGCACCCCACCGTGTCTGCGAGGTCAGTGCTCGCCTTCGCGTTGGGGTGCCTTCTTCCCGCCGGCGGCCGCCATCTCGATGCGGGCGGCGTGGTCCGGCACGTAGGTCTGGGTGTCCTTGGGGGGGCGGAGGTACCCGGTGGTGGGGGGTCGATCCGGCAACTCGAGCTCGGGTGCCTCGACGTACGTGTACGGGATCGTGGACAGCAGGTGGTTGATGCAGTTGATCCGCGCCCGGCGCTTGTCGTCACTTTCCACGACGTACCACGGGGCGGGGTCAACGTCCGTGTGCACGAACATGTCGTCCTTGGCGCGTGAGTAGTCCTCCCACCGCTTGATCGACTCCAGGTCCATGGGCGACAGCTTCCAGCGCCGCATCGGATCGTCGAGCCGGGAGCGGAACCGCGCCTCCTGTTCCTCGTCGCTGACGCTGAACCAGTACTTGCGCAGCATGATCCCGTCCTCGTGCAGCATGCGCTCGAAGATTGGTGCCTGGTGCAGGAATCGGCGGTACTCGTCGGCGTTGCAGAACCCCATCACACGCTCGACGCCCCCGCGGTTGTACCAACTGCGGTCCAGCAAGACGATCTCGCCCGCCGCTGGAAGATGGGGAGCGTAGCGCTGGAAGTACCACTGGCTCTTCTCACGTTCGGTGGGCGCGGGCAGGGCCACGATCCGAGCGACGCGCGGGTTCAGGTACTGGGCGACCCGTTTGATGGTGCCGCCCTTACCGGCCGCATCGCGACCTTCGAAGATCACGACGAGTCGGGCGCCGGTGGTTCGGACCCATTCCTGCATCTCGACCAGTTCGGCTTGGAGCCGGAACAGCTCCCGCTCGTACAGTTTCTTGTTCATCCGTTCGGACTTGTCGTTCTTGTCCGTCCGTTCGGACTTGGCGGCTGACTTCTTCTTGTCCTTCTTGCTCACGCTCGGAGGCTACTCGGACAGCCGTGAGTTCACCCGGCTTTCGTCGGGGAGCCCTGTCGGATGTCTCTTGCCTCATAGGCAGGTTTCGATGTGCAGGTTTCGCCGGGGAACTTGCGGCGGGTGTGGCGGAGGGAGCGGGGGGCGGATACTGACGACGTGACCGCAGCCGACCACGCCGACTACGCGGTGATCGGCGCGGGGGTCGTGGGTCTCGCGGTGGCACGGGAGTTGGCGCGCAGCCGTCCCGATGCATCCGTGCTGGTCCTCGACAAAGAGGTGGGCCTGGCCCGGCACGCCTCTGGCCGGAACTCCGGGGTCCTGCACGCCGGCTTCTACTACTCGCCGGATTCGCTCAAGGCGAGACTGACTCGCCGGGGGAACGTCCTGCTGCACGAGTTCTGCGCCGATCACGGTGTCAGGGTTCGTCGTGTCGGCAAGGTGGTTGTCGCCCAGAGCGCGGTCGATGTGGAACGACTGGCCGACTTGGCTGGTCGCGCAGCCGCCAATGATGTGCCGGTGGAACTGATCTCGGCGGAACAACTGGCCGAGATCGAGCCGCTCGCCCAGACGTACCGGAAAGCGTTGTGGAGCCCAACCACGTCGGTAGCGGATCCGAGTTCCGTCGTGGTGGCATTGGCTGTCGACGCTCAACGTCACGGCGTCCGATTGGCCCTCGGGGAACACGTCACGATCGCCCAGCCCGGACGGGTCACCACCCGATCCGGGACCAGGTCAGTGGGCCACGTGGTGAACTGCGCCGGACTCTATGCCGACCGGGTCGCGCAACGGTTCGGGTTCTGTGACGACTACTCCATGCTGCCTTTCAAGGGCATCTACCGCTCCCTCACCTGGCCCGCCGGCCGGCTGCACCGACATGTCTATCCCGTCCCCGACCCCCGATACCCGTTTCTGGGCGTCCACATCACCCTCACCGTTGAGGGCAGGGCCAAGATCGGGCCAACGGCGATACCCGTGTTGACCCGGGAGAACTACCGAGGACTCGAAGGGCTGCGCCGTGACGAGGTCCTGCCAGTCGCACAGGGGCTGGCCCGCTTCCTGGGTCACTCTCCGCGGGAATCACGCCGGCTGGTCGCCACGG
The DNA here is from genome assembly GCA_037045355.1 of Candidatus Nanopelagicales bacterium. Classification (NCBI taxonomy): domain Bacteria; kingdom Bacillati; phylum Actinomycetota; class Actinomycetes; order Candidatus Nanopelagicales; species Candidatus Nanopelagicales bacterium. The sequence goes on from JBAOHO010000012.1 coordinate 375,600, forward strand.
AACTGCGCAAGTACCGCCCTCAGGCCCTGCGGTCGGATGCCGCCCGCTTGGTGCCGAGCCTCAGTCCTGATGACGTGGGTCCGCCCGGGCGCCCCGGTATCCGGGCCCAGTTGGTGCACCGACGGACGGGTGAACTCGAGATGGACTTCATAGTGCGTGGTGACGACCGTTCCACGCATGTGCTGAACGCTGTGTCACCGGCGTGGACCAGTGCCCTGGCCGTCGCCGAGCATGTCGTCGCGGGCATTCCCGGCTGACCGCGGTCACCGCCGGGGTACACCGCTCACCCCGGGCCACCGGGTTTTCGTTCACAGGAACTCTGCGGTCCGACTCGATTGAAGCCAAGGGCCGCTGGTGGCACCCGGGCTATCGCTCGATCAGATCGTGGCGGGCGGCGGTTGGGGGTCCTCGTTGGTCGGTGGCGGGGGGGTCAGCGCGCCCATGTGGTCGCTCAGTCGCGCGATTTGTTCGCGGAGATCGATCACTTCGCGGGTCAGTGCCGCCAACTGGCTGTCGGGTGCAGGACTGGTGGGGGGAGCTCCTTGCCCTGCCTGCCCCGCACTCGGTGGCTCCGGTTGGGTGCTTGTGCCTGCCCCCCGCCGCGTCTGGGACTTCTCAAGCTCCGGATCGTCGCCCAGTTCCTGAGTGAGACGGTTGCGCTCCTCCTCATCCTTCTCCTCCTCTTGAGGACTGAGTCTGAGGAACGATGCGAGCGAACCGGCGATGACGCCCAGCAGCGCGACACCCATCACCATGATCACGACTGCGGCGATTCGGCCAGGGACCGTGATCGGCACGATGTCGCCGTACCCGACCGTCGTCAATGTCACGATGCCCCACCACAGGGAATCCCCGTATGAGGCGAACTCGGGGTTGACCGGGTGTTCGACGTCGTAGGCCACGTAGGAGAAGAGCAGAACCACAATGAGAGCCAGCGCCACAGCGCGGCCCAAGCGCTCGATGAGCCGCTTGACCCCCCGAAAGACGACCAGGACCCGCAAGAGCCGCGCCAGGCGCAGAATGACCACGATGACGCCACCATGGACACCGGGGATCAGGTACCACGGTGACGTCACCACGACGATGCTGAAGTCGAACAGTCCCAGGCGGGAGTTCAGGTAGTTGACCCGGCGGCGGCTCTGCACCACGAAGTCGAAAACGAACACCAGCCACGACCCGACCCCGATGAGGATCCCGAGCCATTGACTCGTGTCCCACGGTGCCGATGAGCGGGAGCACGGCAGCCGCGATGATCGCCGGGCGGGCGTAGCGCGTGTAGCGGTTCAGGAACTCAGCATCGGCAGCACTGCGCGGAGGGGCAGTGCGCCGCCAGGCTGCGACCAGGTTGACCACACTGCATTGTGGCGGGGTCGCGGTGCCCGGTGGGTGGCTTTGGCCGTGCTCACGGGTTCACGGCCGATCCAGGGATGCGGCAGCGCCTCGCCCGGCTACCTTTGACGCATGAAGCCGCTGGACCCGCGCTTACTGCGCTGGGCCCGGGCCACCCGGTGGTTCCTCCTCGCATCGGTGCTCGCCGGAGTAGTGACCACCGCGACGATCATCGCGCAGGCGGTGCTGCTGGCCACCATCATCACGCGGGTGTTCCAGGCCGGAGCGACACTGGCGGACGTCTGGCCGCAGGTCACCTATCTGGCCGGCGTTATCGTGCTGCGCTCGATCTTGGCGTTCCTGTTGGAGTGTCGCTCCATTGTTTCGCTATAATATTTATTAAAATCAGCATTTGGTGTAGTGACAATAATGGATGCAAAATTCAGACTTAAAGTTCGTTTAATAAGCGACAAAGCATTCTCCTTTGTGTTATGTTCTATCACTTCTGACATGATAATATTTACTTTTTCTTGATCTGGATATTGATTCAAATCTGAAAAAAACGATAGATTATTTTCAGAGTATCTTGCGCCTATTGCTGTTGCAATGTCTTCAAACTTTTCATCACTATCTACTGCATAATAAGATTGTTTGAAACCTTTACTCATAACTTTTTTATAATAAAGCAATTCTCCACAACCAATATCGAGAATAGGGATATTAAAATCTAGCTTATCTAAAATGTAGATAATTCTTGCCTGATGAGTTGGGTACCATGTCAGTTTTGTATTAAGACCTTGTTTGAGAAGGTATGATTCAAAAACCGGCTTCACCATCAAAAACAACTTTTCTGACCGCACTGCTCTTTTAATGAAAAGATAAAATACAAAATATGGTACATTATCCAGATTAGTCAAGATCCTGGCATATTTATCTGCAAATGATTCTTCAATATATGTATAGATACCATATTCATTTGTAATGTGCGTAAATAAGGCAGTCAAACTTAGCAAATTTATAGCATCAAAAACAGAATTAGCCTCAATGACAAGTTTAAAATTATGTCCCTTTTGATATTGTGTTGTTACTCCTTCAAAATATTTTGATATTAAAAACAATTCATTTCTCACCCAACTTGAATTAATGTAAAATGAAGGTATTTCTATGGTACATTTTTCAATATCGATATCACCAATAGTCCTGTGTAACCATGACAATTCTTTGGACAGAACGTCATACTTTGCCTTAAGCAAATGACTGAAAAAGTCGGTACAAATATCCATCACCACTAATGGGCTGCAATAACTCTGAAAGTCAATTTGATTGCTTTCTTCAGGTAAATAACTATACTTGGAATCTTGAAAAACAATGTCATATTGATGAGAATTAATTACATTTCCGATTACAACACCTTTTTTAAGTGGCCTAGCATATAAACCACAGTCAGTGTTTGGATTTCTATTAAGAATATCTAACAGAAATTCATTTTTACATTTAATTTTTATTATCATTTTACATTCATTTAATTTTCTAAATCATTCCTAAATGGCCTTTCATATTTCGGCTTCAACAACTTCCAAATGATGGCGTCGTATGGTCTTTTTTCGTACATCTTAAATAAAATGGCAGGATGTTTACATGTCTGAAAATAAAAAGCGGTTGCCTTACGGTCTTCCAGTACTTTGTATTCAGCTTTTGCCTCGGCTTCTATTTTTCGATAGGCATCCCAAAATTCATCAATCGTCGTACGTACCCAATTATAAAACTCATCGGGCACTTTTTCCAGCAATTCGTCCATCGATAGGTTGTCGCGTAGATGCTCCCAAATGGTTTTGGAAGAGACCTGAGTGATGATCCTATGCAAGCGAACATACTCGGCAAACTTGATTTTAATCCGGAATCCATTCTCAAATCGTATGATAAAACCTTCCTTTTCGTCTATTTGCATCATCCGGATAGCCTCGAGATCATTCAATCCATCATATCTTTTCACCACAGGAAAACCTATATCTGTCAAAGGTGACTCCACACCTGTAGCTAAATCTACGATCGCCAATAAAACCAATTCTTCTTTATGACCATAGTCTATGACTATACGATTTTCAGGGTAAATAATCTCAAAAAGATAAGTTTTATGTTTGTCCAGTTTGTCGATACATTGGGCATATTTACCATGTAAAAGTTCATTGGCTTTGATGGCTTGTTCGCTCATAAATGACCCACGAGTAGCGATGTATGGGTGATCATTCCACCAATACAAAATACCTAATGAGCCATCTATTTTGTCATACACTTCAAATGGCAGCAACGGAATGACCTCATTGGCTACTTCGCCATAATTAAAAAACTTAGTAAACGGTCTTGCCACAATCGTATAATTTTCATCCAATATCACAATCCCCTACAAAGCATAGTCACTTCATTCCACAGATACTCATACTGCGCCTTAGCCGTATAGTTGTAGATATACAGCGGCCGCTCAGGGTGTTTTGTCATCTTTACATAACCGGAAGATATCATATCTTCAAGGGCATCGATGGTGAATGGTAGGTTTGACATAACGTTTGTTCATTTTAATAACGATACAAAGGTAAAAGGGTTGTGCGCAGCCTTTTTGCGTAGTTGATATTTATTTTTAGTTTTCTCGCAGATTTATTAGATTCCGCAGGTGGAATGAATGAAAGTAACAACATCTGTGTAATTCGTGTAATCTGTGATCAATAATCTCTCTCTCGCAGATTTATCAGATTTCGCAGGTGGAATGAATGAAAGTAACAACATCTGTGTAATCCGTGTAATCTGTGAGCAATAATTTCTCTCTCGCAGATTTTTTTCGCGGGTGGAATGAATCAAAGTAATAATATCCGTATATCTGTGAGCTATTACCTCTCTTTATACCACTTCTGCAACAACAGATTCAAAACTCTCATCCCATCGTAATAGTTTTACATTAACGACTGTATTGACCAAAGTCTCATCTTTCGGAAGTGTGACTTTGATGTAATTGTCTGTAAAGCCTGTCATGATCTCGGTATCATGTGAATACTCCGCAAGTTCTGGTTCTGATAGTACCTAGGAATGGCTCAGTAAATGCAAGTTTCTTTTTATGTGACAAAATACGCAGCTTTTCATTTCTTTCTATCATACTTCCATCGGTACAATGTCTGTCATTTCTGCAGCTGGTGTATTAGCTCTTTCCGAATAGGTAAATACATGCAGATAGGATATTTCCAGCTCATTAATAAAGTGATAAGTATCCAAAAAGTCTTCGTCCGACTCACCTGGAAAACCAACTATAACATCTACACCGATACAACAATGTGGTATGAATTTTCTTATCCATTGTATGCGTTCTTCATACAACTCTCTCAGATATCGCCGCCGCATGGCTTTCAGTACCTTGTTGCTACCAGATTGGAGTGGAATATGAAAATGCGGAACAAACTTATTTGAAGTGGAGACAAATGAAATTATTTCTTCGGTAAGTAAGTTAGGCTCGATGGAGGATATTCTGATCTTGTCGATGCCTTCTACCTGATCAAGTGCATGTACCAAATCCACAAAAAGTGCTTCCTTTTTTGGCTTTAATCCTTCGATAACTTCGGTTCCATTGCCGAAATCACCTATATTCACACCAGTCAAATACGATTTCCTTAGCACCTTGAGTTTGACAATTGCATTTGCATTGAATCAGTACATTTTCGATAGTATCACTTCTAGTAACTTCCTCTCGCTTGCGGTATGGTACAAAAGGTACATTTGTAGTCACATCCATCTTGGATTTTCAAAAATGATCTGGTCCTGATCTCCAAAAGAATACGAATCAATAAACGAATTGGCTTCTTTCACATCACCAGCAACGACCATGCCTTTGCCAGAAGTATTGGATAAACCATCAATGTACTTGAGAATATTAAATTTTTCGGCAGCACCCAAGACCAAGATCCACACCTGGGATTTCGAGCTATTTCTACTGGTTTTAGCTGTGCATAACATCCTACTACCACGATTCTAGCGTCTGGTGCGTATTTTAATGCCCTACGGACCTCATACCTGCACTTTTTATCTGCAAAATCTGTGACCGAACAGGTATTGAGCACATAAATATCCGCGCCATCTTCAAATTCGACCACGCACAGTACCCTCTGTCTTCGAAAGAACGGCGTATGCTGGAAGTCTCAGAAAAATTGAGCTTACAACCAAGTGTATGGAAATGCTACTGTGCGTGGTGTTGCCATCAGTGATATAACTTTATTCCTAGCCATTACCTTTTTTAGGCGGATCCTTTAGGTTTTTCCTTCGGGTCATCCGGTTTTTTCTTTGAGTCGTCACGGTTTTTTCTTATCTGCTGGCTTGTTGTCAACAGGTGAGTTCATTTGGTTTTTTTGTTACAGTACTTCCGGATTTTCACTCAAGATTTCACCACTTTCGCCATCTGAGTTTTCATCAATTGATTCTTCTACCACTTCTTCAGGATATACATCTCTTCTACCATACTCTCTCAATCCTCTGAATCCCGTCCTTATCATTGAATCTTTTAATGATAGAATCACTCATTACAGCAAAATATTTATCCGGAGTAAAGCCCAAGTCTTAAGGGACAGTTCATTTCAGAAATTATTTTTTCATTTCTTGTTAAATTCTTCCTGAGTCAAATTTCGCAAATTTTGGATCTATTGATAATCTGATACCAAAAATTGCCAACAATCGGCATAGCTAGTGCTGCACCACGACCATAAGTTCATACTTCGGAAATCGAACTGCAGGACTTGGTCCACCTACCCAAACTCCTGTTACCAAGGTAGGATTATAACCGATAAACCAACCATCAGAGTGGTTCTGTGTAGTCCCAGTTTTTCCAGCAAAATCACAATGTTTGCAATATTGACTCTTTAAGGTTATTGGCAGTACCATAGATGATGACATGTTGCATCATCCTGGTCATAGTATACGCTGTCGTTGAATCTATAGCTTGTACCCTGTTTTTCTTCCTTGCTGCAGATTGTTGTTCATAAATCATAGATCACCTTACCATATCTGATCTTCGATCTTCAAGGACAGCCGATAGGTTCAGTTTTAAAGTACCATCGCTGTTGGCTATAGTGCTGTATGCTGTCATCATATCAAAAAGCGATATTTCTGCTGGCACCGAGGCTGATTCCAAACTCTCTGTGGCAACGTTGGAAGCTGTGATGCCAAATGTTAAACCTCATCAATGGTCTTTTGCACAACCAGCCTTCGACAGCTTGAAAGCGGTGATAACATTTTCTGAAAAACCAAATCACCAGTCAAATAAAGTAATATCTCTGATATTGGTTGGTTGAACTCGGGCTACCTTCAGTGGCAACTTCCCAAGATCCACCTGAAAATACACATGAGAATTCTGAGTCAAGAA
>JBAOHO010000014.1 GCA_037045355.1 Candidatus Nanopelagicales bacterium
CCCGCGGGGACCTTGGGGCACGACGCAGGCGGTGGTCAGGGCCGCCCGCTTGGTCCGGTCGCGCCGGGGCGGGCAGGCCGATCCGGGGGGCATGCCGCGATTTCCTGGTTGTAGGCCGATTGCAGGGCCAGAAAGCGCGCGGCTACCGGCGAAACGGTGCGTGACTTCAGCCAGGCGCAGCCAAAGCGCACCCGCAGGCCCAGGTCAACGCCGGGCAGGCACGACCAGCTGGCCCGACGGCCACTTCCGGCGCCACCATGAAGGCCGGCATCAGCGAGATCGCGTCGCTGTGGCGCAGCACGTCCTTGAGCATGCCCGAGAGGTCACATTCGACCGCCAGCGGGCTCGCCGCCCGGTGGCTGCCGGCCGACGCGCTGGCGGGCAGCAGCGACCTGCAGCATCGCCGCTCTGCGCGGCGGTGAGGCTGGGGCCGGCCAGCGGATAGCTGAAGACGCGTCGGCCGGCGTGGGCGCAACCAGCCGCGTCAGCGGGTGCTCGCGGCTGGCACACCACCACCATGCCGATGCTCGCTCAGCGGCCAGCACCGCAAAGTCGTCCATCTGCTGCACCTGGCTGAGCTCGAGCACGATCAGATCCACGTCGCGCGCCCGGGCGCGGTCGGGCAGCTCCTGCCAGGGCGCCAGCACGGTCTTGAGGCGCAGGCCCGGGTGCGCCCGGTTGAGCTGGCCGATGGGCGGCCCCAGCCAGCGCCGAGCCGCCATATGGCCCGACGCCGATGCGCAGTTCGCCCAGCTCCAGCCCCTGCGTCAGCGCGATGTCGCGCTCCAGGTCGCGCGTGGCGCTGTCGAGCTGGCGGCGCGTGAGTGAGCAGCAGTCGCCCCACGTCGGTGGGCTCGATGGCGCCCCGGTTGCGCTCCAGCACCGCGCGCGCCGACGCTCGGCCTCCAGCGCCTGGATGCTGCGCGACAGCGCTGGCTGGGTCAGGTGCACCGCCTCGGCGGCCCGGCTGAAGCTGCCGTGTTCGACCACGGCGATGAGATGGCGCAACTGGCGCAGTTCCATGAATGAGTCCAGTTCATCGAGTCAATGTTTCGAATGCATTGGACAAATAGTACGTCCGGTACCGATCATCCGGCAATGCGCCCTCACAGAAGGCGTGTCCTTCAATGGAGACATTGCATGACCCCCCAGACCTTCGATTACGTCATCGTCGGCGCCGGCTCGGCCGGCTGCGTGCTGGCCGCGCGGCTGAGCGAAGACCCGAACGTGACGGTCTGCCTGCTCGAAGCCGGCGGCCCCGACAAGAGCGTGCTGATCCATGCGCCCGCCGGCGTCGTGGCCATGGTGCCCACCAGGATCAACAACTACGCTTACGAGACCGTGCCCGCAGCCCGGCCTGAACGGCCGCAAGGGCTACCAGCCGCGCGGCAAGACGCTGGGCGGCTCCAGCTCGATCAACGCCATGCTCTACGTGCGCGGCAACCGCTGGGACTACGACCATTGGGCCGCGCTCGGCAACCCCGGCTGGAGTTATGACGACGTGCTGCCGCTGTTCAAGCGCTCCGAGCACAACGAGCAGTTCGCCGACGACTTCCACGGCCAGGGCGGCCCGCTGAACGTGACCTACCAGGCGCACCAGAGCCCGGTCGAACGAGCTGTTCCTGCAAGCCGCCGCTGTCAACGGCATTCGCGCTGAACCCGGACTACAACGGCGCGGAGCAGGCCGGCGCCTTCCAGTACCAGGTCACGCACAAGAACGGCGAGCGTTGCAGCGCGGCCAAGGCCTTCCTCACGCCCAACCTGTCGCGGCCCAACCTCAAGGTGATCACCCACGCCGTGTCGGCCAAAGTGACGCTGGAGGGCCGGCGCGCCACCGGCGTGGCCTACCACCAGGGCGGCGCCTTGCAGACGGTGCAGGCGCGGCGCGAGGTGATCCTGTCGGCGGGCGCCTTCGGGTCGCCGCAGTTGCTGCTGCTGTCGGGCATCGGCCCGGCCGCCGACCTGCAGAAGGTCGGGTGTGCCGGTGATGCACGACCTGCCCGGGCGTGGGCAAGAACCTGCAGGACCACATCGACTATGTGCAGACCTGGCGCGTGCCCAGCCACACCGACACCTTCGGCGTGTCGCTGCGCGGTTCGGCCCGGCTCACCGGCGCGATGCTGGAGTGGAAGAAGCAGCGCACCGGGATGGTCACCAGTTCCATCGCCACCTGCGGGGCCTTCTTCCGCTCCGCGCCCGACGTGGCGGTGCCGGACCTGCAGCTGGTTTTCGTGCTGGGCATCGTCGACGACCACGCGCGCAAGCTGCACCTGGGCCACGGCATCTCCTGCCACGTCGACCTGCTGCGCCCGCACAGCCGGGGCACGCGTCAGCCTGGCCAGCCCCGACCCGCACGACGCGCCGCTGATCGACCCGAAATTCCTGTCCGACGAGCGCGACCTGCCGGTGCTGGTCAAGGGCGGCCAGATGCAGCAGCGCATCCTGGAGTCGAAGCCCTTCGACCCCATCCGCGGCCAGATGCTGTACCCGGTGCGCGCCGACGACGCGGCCGCCATGGCGCAGGACATCCGCAACCGCGCCGACACCCAGTACCACCCGGTGGGCACCTGCAAGATGGGCCCCGACAGCGACCCGATGGCCGTGGTGGACGCACAGCTGCGCGTGCGCGGCATCGACGGCCTGCGGGTCGCCGATGCGTCCATCATGCCCACCCTGATCGGCGGCAACACCAATGCCCCCACGCATCATGATCGGCGAAAAGCTGGCTGACCTGCTCGCGTTCCAACGCCTGAACGCCTTCCAACAACTTCAATCCTTCCAGGAAACTCCCATGAACCAGACCATGAACAACGACCCTGGGCAGCGCGCTGCTCATCACCCTGCTGGCCCTCGCCGGCTGCGGCAAGAACGCCGGCGTCGGCGGCACCGCCGGCGACGCCGAAGTGGCCACGCAGAAGGCCAACGAAGCGATGCACCCAGGAGCTGAACCTGGCCGATCCCCAGGACTTCGAGGACGCCAAGCGCGGCTTCATCGCCGCGCCCGAAGGCAAGATCCTGGCCGCCGACGGCACCACGGTGCTGATCGACTTCGACGCCTACAAGTTCGTCGACGGCAAGCCGCCGGCCACCGTCAACCCGAGCCTGTGGCGCCACGCCACGCTGAACAAGGGCGTGGGCCTGTACAAGGTGCGCGACGGCGTGCACCAGCTGCGCGGCTTCGACATCTCCAACATCACGCTGATCGACGGCAAGACCGGCTGGATCGTGGTGGACGCGCTCACCGCCCGCGAGAGAGCTCGGCCGCGGCGATGGCCTTTGCGCGCAAGCACCCGCGCTGTCGGCCACCGCGGTCGGCGGATCGTTGACCGGCGGTGACGGTGACCGTGACGGTGCCGGTGGCGGTGCCGCCGTTGCCGTCGCTGATCGTGTAGGTGAACGTCGCGTGCCGTAGAAGTTCGGCGGCCGGCGTGAAGCGCACCGCGCCCGCCGACCAGCGTCACGGTGCCGCCGGTCGCCGGCTGGGTCACCGCGGTCACGGTCAAGGTCTCGCCGGTGTCGGGCGCGATCGATGTCGTTGGCCAGCACGTCGATCGCCGTGGCGCCGCTGTCCTCGGCCACCGTGATGGCGTCGGCGTTGGCGGTCGGCGGATCGTTGACCGCGGTGACGGTGACCGTGACGGTCGCGGTGTCGGTGCCGCCGTTGCCGTCGCTGATCGTGTACGTGAACGTCGTCGTGCCGTTGAAGTCCAGCGGGGGGCGTGAACGTGACCGGCGCCGGCGGTGAAGGTCACCGTGCCGTTCGCGGGCTGAGTCACCGCGGTCACCGTGAGGGTCTCGCCGCTGTCCGGCGCCGCGGTGTCGTTGGCCAGCACGTCGAGCGACGGTGGCCGCGCTGTCCTCGGCGACGGTGAGCGCGTCGTTCGACCGCGTCGGGTGCGTCGTTGACCGCCGTGACCGTCACCGTCACCGTCGCCGTCGCGGTGCCGCCGTTGCCGTCGCTGACCGTGTACGTGAACGTCGTCGTGCCGGAGAAGTTGGCCGCCGGCGTGAAGCGGACCACGCCGCCGGCCAGCGTGACGGTGCCGCCGGTCGCCGGCTGGGTCACCGCCGTCACCGTCAGCGTCTCGCCGGTGTCGGGCGCGGTCGTGTCGTTGGCCAGCACGTTGACCACGGTCGCCGCGCTGTCCTCGACCACCGTCACCGCGTCGTTGTTCGCGGTCGGCGGGTCGTTGACCGCCGTCACCGTCACCGTCACCGTCGCCGGTCGCGGTCGCCGCCGTTGCCGTCGCTGACCGTGTACGTGAACGTCGTCGTGCCGCTGAAGTTGGCCGCCGGCGTGAAGCCGCACGGCGCCGCCGACCAGCGTGACCGGTGCCGGTCGCCGGCTGGGTCGACCGCGCGTCACCGTCGAGCGTCTCGCCGGTGTCGGGCGCGATCGCTGTCGTTGGCCAGCACGTTGACCACGGTCGCCGCGCTGTCCTCGACCACCGGTCACCGCGTCGTTGTTCGCGGTCGGCGGGTCGTTGACCGCCGTCACCGTCACCGTCACCGTCGCCGTCGCGGTCCCGCCGTTGCCGTCGGTGACCGTGTACGTGAACGTCGTCGGTGCCGGAGTAAGTTGGCCGCCGGCGTGTAACCAGCACGACGCCGCCGACCAGCGTGACGGTAGCCGTCCGTGGTCGCTGGCTGGGTCACCGCCGTCACCGTCAGCGTCTCGCCGGTGTCGGGCGCGGTCGCGTCGTTGGCCAGCACGTTGACCACCGTCGCCCCGCTGTCCTCGGCCACCGTCGCCGCGTCGTCCGCCACAGCGGTCGGGTCGGATCGTTGACGTTGGTCGACCGTGACGGTGACCGTCGCGGTCGAGCTCTGGTTGGTCGCGTCGGTGATCGTGTACTGGAAGGTGTCGGTGCCGGTGAAGTTGGCGTTGGGCGTGTACTGGATCGTGCCGCTGGCGTTGACCGTCGCGGTGCCGTTGGCCGGCGCCGCGGCGATCGTCGTGACGATCGGCGGCGAAGTCCAGGACGTCCGGATCCAGCAGCGGCTGGAATGGGTGAGCCAGCGGGCCACCGAGCAACTCCACCGCGCCCCTGTCCGCCAAGTCGCGCAGCACGGATGACCCACCCGCGGACCACTTTTCGAAGTCCGAGATGGTTGTCCGCGCCCGAGTGGCCTCCCACCGGCCGAATGCCCGTGTCGCTGGGTCGCGGTCCGCGGTCATGCCGACCGCGCGCAGATGCCAATCGTGCAGCCACACTTGCTGTTGGTCGTAGCAGTACGGGTCGTCGAGTTGGGCGGCGACGATCGGTGTCACACCGAGCGTCAGCAGGTCGCGGCGTCCCTCCTGCGCCAGCTGGTGCAGGATGTGAGTGAGTGGTTGGTAGGAGTGGGCCCACGCTTGGTGCAGCCACTCTTCGCCGACCGGCCAGGAACCGTGGCGGGCCAGCCAAGGCAGGTGGGTGTGCAGGACGAGGCAGAACGTGCCGACTTCGGTCATCGGCGGGCGATCGCGATCAAGTCGAGATCCTCATCGGGCGTGATGGCCCCGATCCCGAAATCGGCAACCGTGACACCGGCGACAAGGTCCAGCAGGTCCTGGGTCCACTCGTCGGACAGAACGGCATGGACCTGGCGGGCGACGACATCGGTGTCGTGCAGCCGGGGGGCATGGCGCAGGCCGTGCATCTGCACCGAGGTGAAGTTCGCGTCGGTGAGTCTGGCGACGAGCTGGTCGGCGTCGAACTCCTCGACATGGAACGGGTTGGTCGGTTTCTCGCCGCGGCCGAGTCCAGGGGAGAAGGTGATGCGGTTGGGAGTGGAGACCACCAATCGTCCCCCGGGCCTGAGGATGCGGCGGCACTCGGCCAGGAACTCGTCGAGGTTCCACAGGTGTTCGATCACTTGCAGGCAGACCACTGTGTCGGCGGTTCCGCTGCGCAATGGCAGGTCCACCAGATTCGCCTGCAGTGTCTGGACCTTGGGGTAGGTGCGCCGCACGTGGGCGATGACGGCATCGTCCATGTCGATCGCGATCACTTGGGTGCCGGTGGCGCGGATCATGTCGGCGCCGTAACCCTCGCCGCACCCGGCTTCGATCACGGTCCCGGTGGCCAAGCTCTGGGCGGTGATCCACCGGTAGACGACCTCGTGGCGACGGAACCAGTAGTTCTCACGGCTGACACCGGGGACAGTACGCTCGCCTGTGAGAGGAAGCTGTCCTTGAGGTGTCGGCACTGGGGCCTTCCATTCGTTCGCTGGTGTCGTCGTGTCGTACCGGCGGACGTCGGTGCGTTCCGTTGAGGTGCGACTGGCCGATTGTCCCACCTGTCGTGGTTCCCGGTACCACAGGATGACCGATGCCGCGTGAGCCGCTGCTCAGCATGTCCCTTCGGCCAGTCCGCTGCTGCTGTCGTAGCGGAAGGTCGCCGATTCGGACGCCGAACCCTCCATGCAGTACGAGGAGGGCCCAGCGGTCACGATCCGGATCGTGACGCCGGGGGATGGGACGAATCCCAGCGATTGCAGGTTGTCGAGGTTCACGGTGTATGTCTGATTCGTCGTGAAGTAGGTCTCCTCGGCGACCGCGGCGTTGCGCAGATCAGCTTGGACGGCCGCAGAGAGCGCTTCGTTGCGCCCGTTGAGGGCTTCGTTGCGCTCGTTGAGGTAGGTGGGGATGGCGATCGCGACTACCAGAACGGCTCCCATGACCAGGCCCAGTCCGCCGGTGACGAGCCCGGCGACGGCCATCCCTTTTCCCGATTGGGGAGTCGCTGTCTGTTGCGACTTGCCAATGCTGCTGAGGGCGATGAATCCGAGGATGACCGCGATCAGGGCCAACGGCAGGCCGACGATGAGGACCGCGAGCAGCAGTCCCAGGATCCCCAGTATCAGCGAGGCGATGGCCGCCCCATTGGTCTTGGTCGGCTCACGGCCGGGCGACAAGGGTGCCGTCAGCAGGGTGGATGCCGGCACCCAGTGGGGGTCCTTGCCGGGGTCGTACACCATCGCATTCGCGGGGACCTGACCGGAGCGCAGCATGGCGAAGAGCTGCTCCGCCGAGTAGGGGCCATGTCTTTGGTCGTCGACTGAGATCCAGTAGTCCATGGCAGGTCACATGTCGGGCACGAGCACCGGGGTGTCCGTCGTGAGAGTTTCCCCGCGGAAGAACGCCGGTTGCCGTAGTTGCCACAGCAGCATCAAGACGACGCCGACCAGCAATGATCCGATGCCGATGACGAACACGCCACCGATGCCGAAGTAGGAACTGCCGCTGTAGTCGGGACTCCACATCTGGATCGCGCTGACGATGAACGCGAAGCCGAGCATCAGCCCACCGAGCAGTGGGAACAAGAACATGAAGAGGAACGGCCGAACCCCGGTGAAGGCCTCTTTGCGGAAGTACCACACACTCGCGAAGCCGGTCAGGCCGTAGTAGAAGGCAATGGCCAGCGAGATGGACAGGATCGAGTCCTGCAGCACGCTTTCGGAGATGATCGACATCCCGATGAAGAACGACAAGCCGATCCCGCAGGTCACGAACGTGGAGTATCCGGGAGTCATGTACTTGGGGCTGACCTTCGCGAACTTGTCAGGCAACGCCTTGTACACGGCCATTGCCAGCGTGCCACGTGCGGTGGGCAAGATCGTGGTCTGAGCGGAGGCGGCGGCTGACAACAGGGTCACGATGAGGATGAAGATCATCCCCCACTGGCCGAGCAGGGGCAGTGCCATGGCGGCGAAAACGTCGGTCTGGACGTCGGGGTTATTGAGCCCGGTCCCGGTTTCGCCGAGGCCCATGTATCCGACTGTGGCGGTGGTCACGGCGACATAGCCGACCAGCAGAATCACGGTAGCGATGAGTGCGGCGCGCCCGGGTGTCTTCTCGGGATCTTTGGTCTCCTCGTTGATGGCCAGGATGGTGTCCCAACCCCAGTAGATGAACAGGCAGAGCAGGACGCCTTCGATGAACTCGGAGAAACCGAGATTGAGGGGGTTCAGCCAGGACCATTCGGGCGTGAGTGACTCCGAGGACCCGTTGCCCGAGTAGAGCGCCCAGAATGCGGCCCCGGCGAGCAGCGCCAGTGCGATGTACTGCAGGATCACCAGCACGGTCTGCATCCACTCGGCGATCTGGATGCCCCGGACCGCCAGGAACGTCATGGCGATGATGAAGACCGATCCGACGATGGCGATCGCGACACGGCTGTCGGCGAGGTCCTGGTTGCCGATGATCTCGAAGAAGTACTGACCGGTCACCTCAGCCGCGTTGCCCAGGAAGATGATGCCGGTGACGACGATGGCCCAGCCCCCCATCCATCCCGTGTGCGGGCCGAACGCCTTGGTAGCCCACGTGAACGTGGTTCCGCAGTCCGGTACGACGGTATTGAGCTCGCGGTAGGCATAGGCCACGAAGAGCATCGGAATGAAGGCGACTAGCATGCAGGCCGCGGATTGCACACCGGCGACTGCCGCCACCAGGCCGATGGTGGCCGCCAAGGAGAACACCGGAGCCGTGGAGGACAGGCCCATCATCGTGGCGCCGAACAAGCCGATCGTGCCGGCACGCAGGCCTTTGGCCTGGACCTCTTCACTCTCCTCGACGTGCACGTGCGAAGCGTGCCACAACTCGGCCTCTCGTCTCAGGTCGAACGCTGCGACGTCACACCATGATTGGATACCGTGCCTCGTGGCCAAGAAGAACAAGAAGAACAAGCCGACCTATCTGGCTGTGTTCCGACCCGCCCAGCACACGCTGGTCATCACCCGTGGAACACCGGGCCCCGAGGGCATCGAAGAGGTCGACTACCAGACCATTGCCACTGACATTCCCGAGGTCGCCGACGTCCAGACCTTCGTGCGCGACGCGCTGATCCTCGTTCGCGATGCGGGGTGGGCTTTCCCTCGCCATCGCGTGTGGGTCCCGCGCACCGTCGTCCGCAAGAACGGTGAGGACACCGAATGGGTGTGGAGCGTCAAGCGCGCCCGCTTCGACGTCAAGCTGCGCATGACCAAGCGGGATTTCGAGGACATGATCCTCGAGGCGTTCGACAGTGACATCGTGTCCGAGCAACCCGATCGTTTCGTCGGCAGTGGTGTCGAGAAACTCGATCCGGACCTCACGACCTTGTATGTGACACGCGGTCGCGCAGAAGGCCTGCTCGCGAAGAACTACCTGCGCTCGAACGGTTGGGAGGTCGTCGAGGTGTGGGACACGACCGTCGCGCACCCCGACCGGCCGTGGTCGGAACCGGGTCCGGTGCTCCTGACCGACCGTCCCTGGCGCCCTGAAGTCACGGTGGACGACCTCAAGGCGGCGACGCATGCCGATCCGCACCACATCCAGCACGAAGCGAGCCAGCACGAAGCGATCCAGCACGAAGCGATCCAGCACGAGACCCAGCACGAACACCCGACCGGCACCGACACCGAGTCGGAGCCGCACAAAGCAGAGCCTGGCCCGCAAGCCCCTGAGTCTGAGTAGCTCGGACCGACCGGTAGGTCATCAGGGGTCGGTAGGTCATCGGGGGTTAGGAACCCCGGGCGGCCAGCGCACGTTCGCGGATAGCGGTGATGTCCTCGTCAGTGAACACCCCGTTCACGCCTGAGATGGTCGCCAACCGCATCCCGTGCTTCAGTCCGAGGCGGTAGATCTCCTTGACCTTCTCCCACTCGATATTGCGTCCGACGGTGAAGTTCTCGTAGCGGCCTTCGAGAGCCAGGACGATGGTCTCGGCCAGACAGGCGTAGGCGACACCGGGGGGCAGTCCGATGTTGCGCATCTTGACGTCTCCGGGCAACTGGATCTCTCCGGACTCGACGACCAGCACATCGGGGCGTTTGGCCACATCCTCCGCGGACAGGTCCAACGGCCGAGCGACGTCGGTGATGACACACCCGGGCTTCACTTTCAAGATGTCCAGAACACGTTTGCCCGCCCCCGATGTCGCCGTCACGATCACGTCCATGTCGGGCAGTGCGGCGTCGGGAGTAGCGGCGACCTGGACGACGGCGCGCGGGTCCTCACGTTCGATGTCGTCCTTCAGCGCGAGGAGTTTCCCGGACTCTGGGGACACGAGCCACAACTCGTCGGTGGCCATGGCCAGCAGTCGCGCGCAGACGGAACCGATCGCTCCGGTTGCGCCGACCACCATGGCCTTGCCGCGCAGTCTGCCCTGGTCGTCGACCTCGGCGATCCCCAACCGTGAGACCGCGTCATGAGCCGCCCACAGCGCTCCTGAAGCGCTGTAACTGTTGCCGGTGGTGATGGGCAGCGGAGCACGCTTGGCCACGGTGACGCCGGCGTCGCCCACGACTTTGGTGAACGCTCCGAGCCCCATGATCTGAGCGCCCAACTTCTTCGCCATGTCCGCCGCGGCCAGCAGACGTCGGTAGGTGAATTCGGGGCTGTGCGCCATGAGTTCTTTCGGAGTGCCGCCGACGGTGATCAACCAGCCTTCGGCTTCATCGCCGGTCGCTGACTTGATCCCGGTGACGTGGCTATAGACGAACGGCGGAGCGTAGGCCATCGCTTTCTCGACGGTGTCCATTACGAAGTCCGGTGCGACTTTGGACATGGTGCCGAGTGGCTCGACTTGGCGGAAGTACTCCTGGGACAGCGGATGGATGACGAAGGCGAATCGACTGCGCCGACCCGCCCCATCCGGCTGGAGCACGCGCGGGACCACACCGGAGGACACGATCATGTCCAACAGGTCGTCGTTGGTCAGTTCCACCGTGTCGGTGGCGGCAAGCATCATGGCTTCGAGGACGGCTTCGTTGACGGTCACGTCGAAGGGTTGCGGGACGTCGTCCAAGACGATCGACACACCGCGCGATTGGAGATCCGCCAGTCGTTCGTCGGAGATGGCCGAAGAGATCAACGTCTTGCCGGCGAGTTCCTCGAGACCGAACGCGTCCAGTTCGTCGAATGTCGCGACCAGCACATCCGCGTCGCGCACCGAACTCGACAGAAGAGCGTGATTCAGGAGATCGCCAGGGCGGGTGAGAGGTTCCATGATCACGCCCGGGAGCACTCGGGTCGGCCAACCGGCGATGCCGGCGAACCGGTCGAGCGCCGCGGGGACAGAGTCGAGCAGAGAAGCGATCCCATAGCGCAGCAGTGGGTCGGCGAAGGTCAGGTTGCTCGTGTATTCGTTGAGTACTTTCGCGGTGCGGTAGTGGTTCATTCCCCCGAAGACCACCACGCGGGCGTTGGTGAACAGACCGGTCAGGTCAGCCTGTGCGTTACGGACGGTCCACTCCTGCAACACGTCGCGCAGTGAGTGGCCGTTGGTGGCGGGGATCTCCTCGGCGGCATCCATGATGCGTTGCACAGCATCGAGATCACCGTCGTAGCGCCCGGCCGTGCGGGCGTCGCGAATCCCCGAGACGGCGATCGCGTGTGACCGCGCCGACCAGTCGCGGGCCACTTCGATGGCTCGCACGACGTCGCCGTCAGTGCCGATCCGCACCAGCCGGAAACGGCGTTCCAGCCACTCGACCTCCGCGTCATAGTCCCGTTCCTCGGGACCGAGGCTCACGTTGACGATGGTCAGTAGTTCGGTGTCGCGAGGTCCGGTCATGGTTCGTGTCACTCCGAGTTCGGCGGTTCCCCTGTCCTTGCCCCCCACGCTACTGGCACGAGTGGGCATGTGGCATGGCCGTACGGGTAGGGTCCGAGCCGTGCGGATCTTCATCTGGCACGGCTACCTGCTCACGGGAACCGGTTCCAACGAATACACCCAGGCACTGGCCCGCACCCTGGGCCGGTCTGGGCACGATGTCACGGTCTTCTGCCAAGATCCCGATGCCGACTCGCTCGACCTTGCCGGCGCGACCGTGGTCCGTCCCGAACTCCCCGGCCCCCTGCCGGTGTTCGTGCTCGACCGATACGACCGCGCCACCCCTGCTCTGCTGCCCGACTTACCTCAGTCGGTGCTCGACGACTACGTAGCCTCGAATGCCGAAGTGGTCGCCGCCGCTGGGCCGGCCGATCTGCTGATCACCAACCACGTGCTGCTGGGTGGCCCGGTAGGCGCAGCCACAGGGCTGCCCTTCGTGGTCAAGGCTCACGGTTCCGAACTCGAATACGCCATGCGCGGCAATGAGCGGTTGTGTCGGTGGGCGCAGCGCTCGCTGGACACCGCGCGGGGAGTCATCGCGGGCTCCCAGCACATCGAGCGGGTCGTCGAGGAGCTCGTGGGAATCGACCCGCGCGAGATCCACGTGATTCCGCCCGGAGTGAATACCGACACGATGCGGCCCCGACCGCGGGCGCAGGCGCTGGCCGGGTTGCTCGCCGAGGCGCGGGCCGATCCTTCGAATGACGGAAACGAGCGATTGCCCGACAGCGGCAACGCCGCGCGTCTTGAACGGTTCTTCGCCGATCCCGACCGTCCGATGGTCCTGTACGTGGGGAAGCTCAGCGCAGAGAAGGGCGTACCGCTGCTCATGGACGCGGTGCGCGAACTGGACGTGGCCGCCGTCATCGTGGGCTTCGGACCGGCTCGGGTACCGCTGGAGGCAGTCGCCGGCCCCGACGTCTTGTTCACCGGACCGCTCCAGCACCGGCACCTCAGGTATCTGTGGCCGCTGGCGACCACGAGCGTGGTGCCCTCGATCTTTCCCGAGGCGTTCGGCATGGTGGCGGCCGAGGCTGCGTCCTGTGGTTGTCCACCGTTGGTGGCCGACCACAGTGGGCTCGCCGAGATCGCCCAAGGGCTGCGGACCTACTATCCGGCCCAGCTCGCCGGGCTCACCAGTTTCCCCACCGGGGATGAATCAGCGCTGCGCGGGCGTTTGCGCAGTCTGGTGGATCTGGACGCCGACGACCGGGAACTGATATCGCAGGCGGCGCGCACAGCTGCGGTCGAGTTGTGGGGATGGGACAGCGTGGCTGAGCGAATCCTCGCGATCGGGCAGTCCGGCTGAGCTCCGATCGACCCATCCTCCGGCTGCGAGCCTTCACCCGGCGATCACCCCCCACGGGCGGCTACCGTTTCCGGCATGGATCGACTGACCCCGCTCGATGACCTCTTCGTCTCGCTGGAGCGCGACGAGCTCCCCATGCACATCGGTTCACTGCTGATTTTCGACGGCCCGGCCCCGGACTACGACGATCTGCTGGCGTCGATGGCGGGCCGGATCCACCGCATCCCGCGCTACCGCCAGCGCCTCCGTGAGGTGCCGTTGAGTCTGGGACTCCCCGTGTGGCAGGACGACCCCCACTTCACCTTGGCCTATCACGTCCGGCATACCGCAGTACCTCCGCCAGGCGGTCACGTCGAACTGCGCACTCTGGCCGGGCGGCTGCTGTCGCAGCGACTCGACGTGTCACGTCCGCTGTGGGAGATGTGGCTGATCGAGGGGTTGGCGGACGGCCAGTTCGCCGTGCTCAACAAGGTCCATCACGCCATGATCGACGGGTTGTCCGGTGCCGACCTCACCGAGGTTCTGCTGGACGCCGATCCCGACGCCGCGATCGAGGACCCACAACCGTGGACACCGCGGCCAGAGGCGTCGGCGATCTCCATGATGACCACCGGCGTGATGGACAGCGTCCGCGATCCCGTTCGTACCGCTCGTACCCTGGCGGACGGCCTCCAGCAGCGGCCGAAGGACTTCGCCCGCTCGGCAACCGCTGCCGTCGTGGGCACCGTCAAGTTCGGGCAGGAGCTGGCGCACACCGAGGATCAGTTGATCGGCCGCCCCGGGCCACATCGTCGCTGGGACTGGGCCGTCGGTGATCTGGGCGAGGTGAAGCGGATCAAAAACTCGTTGGGGGGCACAGTCAACGACGTGATCCTTACCGCCGTGACCGGTGGTTTTCGCAAGTTCTTGGTGAACCGTGGTGTCGAACTGACGGAGGAGGACACTGTCCGAACGATGGTCCCGGTCTCGACCCGGCCATCGGAGGGGCAGAGCGGGGGCAATGCCGTGGCGGCGTTGTTCGCCGATCTGCCGGTGGGGATCGCCGATGCCGGCGACTGCCTGGAAGCCATGAAGGACCAGATGTCGGAGGTGAAGAGCAGCGGCATGCTCGAAGGCACCGACGCGCTGGTGGGCGGCGCGATCTTCATCCCGCCGCTGTTGTGGGCGGCCGCCGGCCGGATCGCCTCGCGGGCGCCGCAACCCAGCGTCGCGACCATCACGACGAATGTCCCGGGT
This sequence comes from Candidatus Nanopelagicales bacterium, assembly GCA_037045355.1. Lineage (NCBI taxonomy): Bacteria > Bacillati > Actinomycetota > Actinomycetes > Candidatus Nanopelagicales > Candidatus Nanopelagicales bacterium. Next base: position 14,125 of record JBAOHO010000014.1, read on the forward strand.
CCACAGCAGGAGTTGTACATGCTGGGTCGACCGCTGCTCACGATCCTGCCGTACGTCCCCCTGGGCATGAATCAACTCGTGACTGTCGCGATCTTCAGCTACAACGGGGGCATCACGTGCGGGATCACGGCGGACTACGACCGCGTACCGGATGTGGACGTGCTGGCGCGCGGGATCGAGTCGTCCCTGGCCGAGTTGTCGGCGCTCGCCTGATCAGTGGGGCCGCACGGTGCCCACGACCGCCGGTGCCACTGGCGGCACGTTCACCAGGACCGTGTCCGTGAGGTCTGACGTGTCGAACCCTGCATCCGCGAACGCCGCCCGAGTGTCGCGGTCACAGTGGCAGCCGCCCGCGACGTGGGGCCAGATCCTGGACACCACACGCTGCGCTCGGCCGGACCAAGAGCCCGGGGCACCTCGGACGTGCTCCATGACCGCGACCACCCCGCCGGGGCGCAGGACGCGTCGCGCCTCGGCCATGGCCCGGGACGGGTCGTCGACCGTGCACAGGACGTAGGCGAACAGGATCGAGTCGATGCTGGCGTCGGCCAGCGGCAGGTCTTCGGCCACTGCGTCGATGACTCGAATGGGCCGTGACTTCGCGTAGTCCGTGACCCGGTCGTGAGCGGCCCGACGCATAGACGCACTGGGTTCTACAGCGATCACCTCGGTGACCGAGTCGGGCAGGTGGAGCAAATCAAAACCCGGCCCGAGGCCCACGATCAGGGTCCTTCCGGCGAGGTGGCCCGCGACTGTAGTCCGGGCCGCACCCACCGGGCCGTCGTCCTCCAGCCCCGCGATGACGCCGTAGAGCCGGGTGAACAGGGGATGGTCGTGGGTAGCCATGCAGGCCATCTTGCCTCAGCCTGGCTCCAACGGTCCTTCGGCTACCGCGCGCCACCATCGGGGCACGCGCCTCAGGTGCCCACTGCGCGAGCTTGCCTACTGACTACTCAGTAGCGGCCGCTCCTCTGACCGCGGGCCTCTCGAGCGGGTCACCGTGACCACGCAGGTCACTCAGGGTCCACGAAGGTCGCGGACAAGGTGGGCCACAGTGTCGGGATCCCACCCCGGCGTGGTCCAGACCAAGGGGCAGGAACCGCGTGGATCCGTTCGGCCGCGCGGTAGGCGTTGAACTCATACGCCGAGCGGAGTTCCAAGAACCGATGGAACGCCGCATCCCGGTCGCTGCGCAGTTCGATTCCGACCCGGGACATCAACTCGCAGGCGTGATCGAACTCGGGACGTGTGATGCTGGACTGGCGCCGAGACTCCGGGTTGCGTTTGCGGTGCCACGTCGCGCGCCGGCCATCAGTCCGGATGGCGTGGTATAGCGCTCGGCTGCGATGGTCGAGTGCTGCCGTCGGTCGTTCCTCGGTGGGATGCGGGGGTCCGTGTTCGAGTTTGCGGCGGGATTCCAGATGCGTACGCAGCACTCGAAAGGTCTGGCTGCCCTCGGCCAGCAGCGAAGCGCAGTCGCCCTCGTTGCGGTTCACCGTGACCGCGATCTCCAAGGCCGCGGCGTCGAGGCGCGCGAGCAAGGCGTTGAGCCAGCCGCGCGTGGCGGACGCCGACCGGAAGTACGACAACACCGGGTACTGGATATGGGAGGACCGCACTTCGCACACCCAGTCGATCCAGCCCTCGGTCAACGGGTCCATGGGCCCGGCGCCGGACAAGCGCCTGCGGCACAGCAACTCAGGGCCCCATGACGGCTCACCCGCCCACAGGCTCGACTTGGTGACCATCGTCTCCCTGCCCGTGTAGGAGGTGAACAGCGCGAGCAGATAGCCGATCAGCACCGCGATGAGGGCCATGCCGGTGAACGCGGCCAGGAACGCGACCGCGACCTCCGGCGGGTTCTCGGTCTCGAGCAGACCCAACGTGAGCAGGGCCGACCCCGCCTGGTACGTCGCCTCCTTGGCCGTGACCGGACTCAGCGCGTAGGTGAGCAGGGCGTAGGTGACGCCGATTCCCACGACCGCAACGAACAGCGTGCCGAGCACCAGGAGCGGGCCCAGCCCTGAGAGCAGGCGGTGCTGGCGGTGGTAGCCGAACCCTCGGCGGGCCACCAGTGAGATGTAGGCCTGAGCGACCACGCGAGTAGCCCGGGTGAACAGTGACATGACCGGGTGGGGAATCAGTACGGCGCGAGCCAGCGACTCGAACAGCAGGATCAGCCCAATGGCCCCGATGACGCCGGCTGCGACCCGAAGTGCCGTCTCCATGGCGACCTCCCGATGATCGTGACCCAGCGACACAAGCCAAGCAGGTCCACACAGGCCCACACTGGCGCACTGTGAGATCGGTGACACTCCGGCGCAGCGGTCAGGCCGGATTCGTGCCTCTGGCTACTGGCGAGTAACATAGCCCGGGTGGAGGTCGGCGTCCGCCGATTCACGATCAGGTCGAACCGTTGGAGGTTGCCCATGAAGATCGCCGTGTGCGTGAAGCAGGTGCCCGACACCTGGGCGGAGAAGAAACTCAGTGACGCCGACAAGACGCTGGACCGCGAGTCCGCGGACGGCGTGATGAACGAACTCGATGAGTACGCCGTCGAAGAGGCCCTGCAGTTGACCGAGGCGCAAGGCGGCGAGGTCGTCGCGATCAGCATGGGTCCCGACAAAGCAGAGGAAACCGTCCGCAAGGCATTACAGATGGGCGCACACTCGGGCATTCACATCGTCGATGATTCGCTGCACGGCTCCGACGCCATCGCAACCTCCCTCGTGCTCGCCAAGGTGATCGCCGACGGCGGTTTCGACCTGGTCATCTTCGGCTCCGAATCCACCGACGCCCGGATGAGCGTGGTCCCGGCCATGGTCGCGGAGCGCCTCGGTGTTCCCCAGATGACGTTCGCGAACAAGGTCGAGGTCGGCGAGGGCACCATCAAGATCCAGCGTCAGACCGAATACGGTTACGACGAGGTCGAGGCGTCCACTCCCGCGGTTGTCAGTGTCGTGGAAAAGATCAACGAACCGCGGTACCCCTCGTTCAAGGGCATCATGGCCGCGAAGAAGAAGCCCATCGAGACCGTTACGGTCGCCGACTCCGGCGTCGACGCGGGCCAGGTCGGGTTGGAAGCAGCCTGGAGCAAGGTCGCCGAGTTCGCCAACCGGCCGCCGAAAGCCGCCGGCGTGAAGGTCGAGGACGATGGTTCCGGTGGCGTCAAGATCGCTGAGTACCTCAGCGAGCAGAAGTTCATCTGAGGTCGAGGGAGAAAAGGCGAATGAGCGAAATTCTGGTTCTGGTCGAGCACAGCGAGGGCACCGTCAAGAAGGTCACCCTCGAACTACTCACGCTGGCCCGCGGCTTGGGTGAGCCATCAGCTGTCGTCATCGGCTCTGGTGTGGACACCACTCCTCTGGCTGAGTACGGCGCTGCCACCATCTACGTGGCGGACGATGCCGAACTGACCAACTACGTGGTCGGCCCCAAAGTCGATGTCCTGGCCCAACTCGTGGCCGAGAAAGTCGCCCGCTGCAGTCCTTATCGCGTTCCAGCGGCCGACGGCAAGGAGACCGCGGGTCGACTTGGCGGTGCGGCTTGAGTTCCGGCGTGATCACCGATGCGGTGGCCGTGTCCGCTGACCTCGAAGCCACCCAGAACATCTTCGGCGGTGCGGTCATCGTGAAGTCCAAGGTGTCGACCGGAACTCCCATCATCACGGTGCGGCCGAACTCCAGTCCCGCCGAGCCTGCCCCCGCCTCCGGAACGGTCGTTCCGGTTGCCGTGGCCCTCAGCGACGCGGCCAAGGGCGCCAAGATCACCAACCGGGTCGTGGCCCAAGCCGGAGGACGCCCCGAACTGTCTGAAGCGGCCATCGTCGTGTCCGGGGGGCGTGGCGTCGGCGGCGAAGAGGGCTTCTCGGTCATCGAGGGCCTGGCGGACTCGCTGGGCGCAGCGGTCGGCGCTTCTCGCGCCGCCACCGATGCCGGGTGGTACCCGCATCAGTACCAGGTCGGTCAGACCGGCAAGACGGTCGCGCCGCAGTTGTACATCGCCAACGGCATCTCTGGAGCCATCCAGCATCGTGCCGGCATGCAGACCAGCAAGACGATCGTCGTGGTCAACAAGGACCCCGAGGCCCCGATCTTCGAGCTGGCAGACTTCGGTGTCGTGGGCGACCTGTTCTCGGTCGTGCCCCAACTGACCGAGGAGATCCAGAAGCGCAAGGGCTGATCGCCCAAGGGTCAGGCGCTGGGTACCGCATTGCGGTGTCCGGCGCCTGCTCTTTTCTGTGCCTGCTCTTTTCTGTGCCTGCCCTTTTCTGTGCCTGCCCTATTCGGCGCCTACCCTGGTCAGATGGTCTACCTGGATCATGCCGCCACCACCGACCTGCGCCCGGAATCCCGGCAGGCGTGGCTGAATGCTGCGCAGATCGCAGGCAATCCGTCATCGCTGCACCAGCACGGACGTGCGGCTCGCCGCCTCGTGGAGGAGTCCCGGGAGCGGGCCGCCGCAGCGCTCGGAGTTCCGCCCTCGACCCTGGTGTTCACCTCGGGGGGCACGGAGAGCGACAACCTCGCCATCGTCGGCGCCGTCGCAACACGGCGCGGGCAATCGATCGGTCGGCCTCTGGTCGTGCTGCCGCCCAGTGAGCACAAGGCGGTCCTCGAGCCGGTGGGAGCGCTGGCCGATGCCGGCGTGGTCGATGTCGAGTGGCTGGGCGTCGCCGGTGACGGCCGCCCCACCGTCGCCGGACTGCAGGACCTGCTTGCTTCCGCGCGGGACAGATTCGTCCTGGTGTGCGCGATGGCGGTCAACAACGAGACGGGCGCCGTCGCGCCTCTGGCTGACATCGCCGCCGTGTGCGCGGACGCCATGTCGCGCGGAGACAACATCGAGATCGCGCTGCACACCGACGCAGTGCAGGCCCTGGGCGTGGTGCCACTGAACCTGTCGGCGGTGACCACGGCAGCCTTCTCTGCTCACAAGGTCGGTGGCCCCATGGGGGTGGGACTGCTCTACGTCGACCCGGCTTCCCGGATCGAGCCTCTCGCTCGAGGCGGTGGCCATGAGCACGGTCTGCGGGCGGGGACCCCGGATGTCCCCGGCATCGCGGCGGCTGCCGTGGCAGTGGAACTCGCGGTACGCGAGGCCACCGAGCATCAGCGCCTAATGGCTGCTCTGCGCGACCGGCTACTCACCGGTCTCGCGGGACTGGGTCTCGACCACCGCGTGAACAGTCCTGACACGGGTGTGCCTGGCGTCGTGAACATCGCCTTCCCCGGATGTGAGTCAGACGCATTGATGATGCTTCTGGATGCCGCGGGGATCGCGGTGTCCACAGGGTCCGCTTGCACCGTGGGGATCCCTCAACCGAGCCATGTCCTGACGGCCATGGGTCGTAGCCCCGCAGAGGCCAGATCGGCGCTGCGTATCAGCTTCGGGCGGTCGTCGCGCGCCGCTGACGTCGATGCTGTCCTGACATCATTGCCCCAGGCAGTGACCCGCGCCCGCCGCGCGGGAGTTCTGACCTCGGGGAGACCGGCATGAGGGTCTTGGCGGCGATGTCGGGTGGGGTGGACTCAGCTGTGGCTGCGGCCCGCGCTGTCGCTGCCGGCCACGACGTGACCGCGGTTCACATGGCGTTGTCCGCCGACCCGGCACTGACCCGCGATGGGGCCAGAGGGTGCTGCACGATCTCGGATGCCCACGACGCACGGCGCGCGGCCGACATACTGGGGATCCCGTTCTACGTGTGGGACATGGCGGAAGAGTTCCGCCGGACGGTCGTCGCGGACTTCGTCGCCGAATACGAAGCAGGCCGCACCCCCAATCCCTGCATCCGGTGTAACCAGCACATCAAGTTCGCGGCGCTGTTGGAGCGGGCCCTGGCGCTGGGGTTCGACTCGGTGGCAACTGGGCACTATGCGCGGCTGGAACAGTGCGCCGATGGTCCGGTTCTCCGTCGCGCCCGCGACCACGGGAAGGATCAGTCCTACGTACTGGCGGTCCTGAGGCCCGACCAGCTGCGCCACTGCCTGTTCCCGCTCGGCGATTCCCTGAAGACCGAGGTCCGCGACGAGGCCGCAGCATGGGGCCTGCTGATCGCGCAGAAGCCCGACAGCCACGACATCTGTTTCATACCGGATGGGGACACGGCCGGATTTCTGCGCGAGCAACTTGGGGAGCGCCCCGGCGTCATCGTGGATGCCGATACGGGCATCCAGATCGGCGCACACAGCGGCACTTACGGATTCACCGTCGGTCAGCGCAAAGGGCTGGGCGTGACCGATGCCCCTCGATCGGGGCGCCCACGCTACGTTCTGACGATCGAGCCCGTGACCCGTACGGTTGTCGTGGGAGACCGCGCCGATCTCGCCGCGACAACCCTGGCCGCGTGCGATGCCGTGTGGTGTGCCCCGATCCCGCGCCCCGGAGCGCCGCTGGCCGTACAGATTCGCGCGCACGGGGACCCCGTGGACTGCGTCGTGATCGGTGCCGAGCCCTTCGGTTTCGACATCGAGTCGGTGACCCCACTGATCGGGGTCGCCGCCGGTCAGAGCGCTGTCCTGTACGACGGCGATCAGGTGGTGGGCCAAGGCACCATCCGTGTTGCTCCGCTCCCCGTGTCGACCTGAGATCCTGAAAAGGTGACTGACCGTCCCCCGGATCCGCCGATCCACCGGCCGCTGTCCGTCACCATCGGCGCCTGTCGTACCGGGGACGCGGTGCGACGGGCAATCGTCAGTGCGTTCTTAGCGTTCGTGGCGCTGTGGGCGTTGGCTGCATGCTCCACGACAGGCGCCGGTACCGCAATCCAAGACACCGAGGCCACCAACGCGCTCCCCATCCCGGAGCTGCTGGAAGCCGACGACAGAGGACGCTTCGAACTGATCGCACAACCCGGCCGCAGTGGTTTCGCGCGGGCCGACACCGACGCCGCCACTATCGGGATCAATGGTTCCTACCTCGGACCGACCTTGCGAATGCAGCGTGGGGACAAGGTCTCGATGGCTGTGCGCAACGACCTGGCCGAGATGACCACACTGCACTGGCACGGCCTGCACGTGCCCGCGCGCATGGACGGCGGTCCGCATCAGATGATCGAACCCGGCCGGACTTGGCGGCCGCACTGGCGCGTGGACCAGCCGGCGGCCACGCTTTGGTACCACTCCCATCCACATGGCCAGACCGCACAACAGGTCTACCGCGGGCTGGCCGGCTTGCTTCTGGTCGAAGATCCGAAGGAGGCGCCGGCCGGACTTCCCGATCGGTACGGGGTCGACGACGTGCCACTGGTCGTCCAAGACAAGACCTTCACGCCCGACGGGGAACTGGTCGTCGATGTGACCGGACGGTCCTCGACCGGATTCTTGGGCGACACAGTCGTCGTCAACGGAGTGGTCGGCCCTTACCGAGACGTGACCACCGAGTCGGTGCGCCTACGACTGCTCAACGCGTCCAATGCGCGTTTCTACAACTTCGGCTTCTCCGATGACCGGTCGTTCTCGATCGTCGCCGGCGACGGTGGGCTGCTGGCCCGCCCTGTCGTGGCCGACCGCGTCCAACTCTCACCGGGTGAACGAGCCGAGATCGTGGTTCGATTCGCCCCCGGAGAGACGATCGACCTCAAGAGTTTTCCCCCGGACCTCGGTCACAGCATCGGAACGTCGGACAGGTTCGGCGGTGGCACGTTCACCGTGGTCCAGTTCCGGGCCGCGCAGCAACTGACAGCGAGCCCCCAGTTGCCCTCCGACCTGGCCGATGTCGCTCCACCGAACGACCCTGGGGGAACGCCGACGCGGACGTTCGGGATGACCGACCGGGCGATCAACGGGGCGCCCATGGACATGGGCCGCATCGACGAGGTGGTCCCCGAGAACACCGAAGAGGTGTGGGCCGTGACCAACCAGAATCCGCAGCCACACAACTTCCACGTCCACGACGGATCGTTCCGGGTGCTCACGATCGACGGTGAACCGCCCCCGCCGGAACTTGCCGGCTACAAGGACACCGTCTACGTCGCTCCGCGCTCCACTGTGCGTTTACTGGTCGAGTTCAGCGACTACGCCGATCCGGAGTGGCCGTACATGTATCACTGCCACCTGCTACTGCACGAGGACATGGGCATCATGGGCCAGTTCGTGGTGGTCCGGCCCGGGCAGAAGGTCGTGCCGCCACCTCGCCCGCAGTCACACAACCTGATGCCGGGAATGCCCTCCCCTTCGGCGCCGGCGGTTGCGCCCACGGCGGATGCCTCCACGCCCTCCCATGACGTCCACTCACTGCGGAGAGGATCGGTGGATCCCGGTTAGGGGCCAGCACGGAGCGCCCGGGCTAATCTGCTGTCGCGGGGGCAGTCTCGGGGGATGTCGCGCGGGACAGCGTGGGGAGGAGGTCCGATGGGTCACACCCATTCCGCGGGGATGCAGAACCGCCCGCAACTGGTCCGGGCCCTGTTCCTGGGGCTGTCCATCGTGGTCGTCCAGGTGGTCGGCGCTTTCTGGTCCAACTCCCTGGCGCTGTTGGCCGACGCCGCTCACACGCTGACTGATGTCGCCGGTATCGGGCTGGCGATAGCCGCGATCACGGTGGCGGCGCGGCGTACCAAACCCCACCGAACGTACGGGCTATACCGACTCGAGATCATCGCGACGATCGCCAACGGGCTGCTCCTGTTGGCCCTGTCGGGCTACATCCTGTTCGAGGCAGTGCAGCGGTGGGAGAGTCCGGAATCGGTGCGGCCCGGGGTCATGATCTTGGCGGCCTTGTACGGCGTCGCGGTGAACGGAATCTCCCTGATGCTGCTGCGCCGCGGCAGCGGCGAGTCGCTGGCAGTCAAAGGGGCCTATCTCGAGGTCCTTTCGGACACCTTGGGATCGGTGGGCGTGGTCCTCGCCGGTGTCGTCGTCCTGGTCACCGGTTTCGACCGCGCCGATGTCGTGGTGTCGGTCGCGATCGCGTTGTTCATGATCCCCCGAACCTTGCTCCTGTTGCGGGAGGCATTCGGGGTCCTGATGGAGAACGCGCCCCGGGAGTTGGACCTGGACCAGATGCGGGCGGACATGTTGGCCGTCCCGGGAGTCACGGCGCTGCACGACATGCACGTGTGGACCATCACCAGCGGGCTCGTGGCCATGTCCAGTCACGTGACGGTCACGCAGGATCCGTTCCGCGGAGGCTGCGGATCGCAAGTGCTGGATGAGTTGCAGGCGCTGTTGCGCGACAAGTACGGGGTGGAGCATTCGACCCTGCAACTGGAGCCGCCCGAGCATCAGGACCACGAGTCCGGGCACCACGGCTGACCCAATGCGGAGGGGCCGGCCTCAGGTGGTGGGACCGACCTGAGCAGGACCACCGGGGCACGCGACACCCGTGGCTGGTACCCGACAGGCGGGTCACTACGCTCTAGGCGCCGGTGCCCGGCGGTTGAACCGCAGCCAGTGCCGGAACCGACTCGAGGCATCGACCGCGTCGGGAGTGATCCAACCGAACCGGGCCGACAGGGCGCGTAACGCGGTGGCACCGACGATCGCCGTCACCTCAGCCAGAGGGATGGAACCGGTCGCGGCGTCGACCGTGACATAGAGAAGGGCGGCGACGATGGCCGCGGCGGCCACCCACTGCCCCGGCATGAGCGCTGTGGGGACATTGCGGCAGAGAACATCGCGCAGCAGGCCGCCACCGATGGCCGTGGTCAGACCCAAGAAGACCGCTGCGCTGTAGGGCAGGTCCAGCACCAGCGCCTTCTGCGCCCCGATTACCACCCAGGCGCCGATCAAGAGAGTGTCCAGCACGTAGATGGCCGGCTCCAGCTCCGCCACGAGATGGCCGAAGAAGTACCCGGCGACTGCCCCCACAAAGGCCATCAGGATGAAGTTCTGGATCAGGAATACGGGGACCGATTGCCCCAGGACGACGTCGCGGATGGCGCCGCCGCCGACACCGGTACACACGGCCACGAGGGTCAGTCCCATCAGGTCCATCCGACGTTTGCTGGCGTGCAGCGCACCGGAGATCGCTCCTCCCGTGACAGCGGCGACCTCGACGACGCTGGGCAGCGCCAGAATCTCGGCAGCCACGTCAGTCGATCCGGTTCACGTTGGTTGTCACCGGATCCAGCGGTGCGGTGACGGTGCCCTTGCGCCCCCAGAGGCGCCAGACCCGATTGCTGAGGTCCTTCGGCTCCCGGGTCGCCCAGTTGAACCGCACAGACAGGAACCGGATGGCCGTGACCACGAACAGCGTGGCGAATTGGGCGAACGCACGAGTGGCCCCGATGTTCACGAGCAGGACGAACACCACCGCACCGATCAGGGCGCGAATGCGATGAAGATGCCCGGGCGCAGTACCTCGGGTGCTCGGCCGGCCAGGATGTCTCGCAGGATCATCCCTCCGACGGCGGTCATCACTCCGATGAAGATGGCGGGGATGTCGCTCAAGCCCGTCCGTAGGGCGGCGTTCGTGCCGACAGCACACAGGAGTCCCAGGCTCAGCGCATCCAACAAGATGGCCGACTGGACGGCGCGGGCGATGAGCCCGGCGAAGAAGAATCCGACGGCGGCCGCCACCGTGACGATCAGCAGATAGCGGCCGTCGAGCAGGACCTCGGGCGTACCTGTCTGCAGCAGGATGGCGCTCAACATCAATCCGCCCATGCCCTGTGCGATCGCCAGTCCGAGCACCCCGATGACGTCGAATCCTCGCCGGGCGGCGAATGCCGCTCCCGCCAGTCCGCCGAACGCGACAGCCGCGTAGGTCGACCATTCCGGCAGAGCCGGCTTGGAGGCGATGATGTCCCCGACCCGATCCTCCATCGGCACCGAGTGCGCCCCCGGCAACACCACGTCCGTCAGGACGGAGTTCGCGAGCATCAGCACCGACACAGTCCGACCCTAACCTCCTCGGATCTCTCTGAATGCCCGGGATGACCTCACCCGGATGACCTCAGCCGGATGACCTCACCCGGATGACCTCAGCCAGGTCTCCCGGGGCCCTATCGCCTGTCGGATGTGCCCTGTCGGATGTGCCCTGTCGGATGTGTGGTCCTCAGGACACGCCGGGCCCCTTGCTGCCATCGTCGAATTGTCGCCAGTAAGCACGCTGACGACAACTAGCAGGCCAGGAAGGCGACCAGCCAGGGCCGAAGGCGACCAGCCAGCGCCGAAGGCAACCAGCCAGGGACCGGAAGGCCCGGAAGGCTCGGAAGGCCGGAAGGCCGGAAGGCAGGAAGGATGGTGCCATCGTGAGCGCCGCATCCCCATCAGCCGATACCCAGCGAATCCCACGCACCGCGATCATGGTGGCCGTCACCGCCGCCACCTTGGGGATCATCTATGGCTACGACCAGTCCAACATCGGTGGAGCGCAGCTGTACTTCCAGCAGGATCTGGGGCTCGACACGACAGCGGTGGAGTCGGTCGTCGCCGCCATCGTCATCGGAGAGATCGTCGGAGCGCTGATCGGCGGCTGGGTCGCCAACCGCATCGGACGCAAGTTGTCGATGATCGTCGTCGCCAGCGGCTACATCGTGTTCTGCCTGCTGAGTGCTTTTGCCTGGGACATAACCTCTTTGTGGGTCGCCCGGGTCCTGCTCGGTCTGACCATCGGTATCTCGTTGGTGGCGGTCCCGGTGTTCGTCGCGGAGTCGGTGCCGGCCAGGATCCGAGGGGCGACGTTGGTCGCCTACCAGGTCAGCACCGTCATCGGCATCATCATCGGCTACCTGGTCGCTGCGCTGTTGTCGGATGTCAACGACCAGTACAACTGGCGGCTGATGCTCGGGATCGCTGCCGTTCCGGCCGTGATCCTGCTGCCGTTCCTCGTGCGTCTGCCGGAGACCGCCCGCTGGTACATGCTGCGCAACCGACGCGAAGAGGCACGCAAATCCCTTACCGTCACCGACCCCGACGCGGATATCGAACACGAGTTGGACGAGATGGCTGCCGCCATCAGCGATGAGTCCGGCGGAGCGATCGGAGAGATGCTGCGCAAGCCCTACCTGCGCGCCACCGTGTTCGTCCTGGGACTCGGGTTCTTCATCCAGATCACCGGGATCAATGCCACCGTCACCTACGGTCCCAAGATCTTCGGTGCCCTGGGCATCGAGTCCGACCAACAGAAACTGCTGTTGAACGTCGGGATCCAGTTCATCGCGTTGATCGCCGTGCTCATCTCCATGCGCACAGTGGATCGGTGGGGACGCCGCCCCATCCTCCTCACCGGCATCGCCATCATGATCGGCGCCCAGATCCTGATGGTCATCACGTTCGCCACCGTGCAGGGTGACACCTACGAGTCGTGGCAGAAAGTACTGGGCTTCCTGGGCATCGCGTTCATCAACATCGGGTTCGTCTTCGGATTCGGGGCCCTGGTGTGGGTCTATTCCAGTGAGGCGTTCCCGGCGCGGCTGCGTGCCTACGGGTCCAGTGCCATGCTGACAGCGGACCTGGTCGCGAACTGGATCATCGCCAACTTCTTCCTGTCCGCTATGGAACGGGTCGGGGGGGCCGTCTCGTTCGGGTTCTTCGCGATCATGGCAGTGTTGGCCTGGATCTTCGTCTTCAAGTTGGCGCCCGAGACCAAGGGCCGTGAGCTCGAGGAGATCCGGCATTACTGGGAGAACGGCGGCAAATGGGTCAAGACACCGGTCGAGTCGGCCTGACCCGACGGCACTTCCTGGGGGTGCTGGCGGGGTCGGCCGCGGTGGTGACGGGCTGCGCGCGCACCGAACCGGAACAGGCTGCTTGGGACGGATCGGTGGTCACCCGGTGGGACACCGATCCCTGGGCGCTGGGCTCGTATTCCGCACTTGCCGTCGGGTCGTCGTGGCGCGTTCGTCAGACGCTCGCCGACACAGTGCTCGATGGTCGGTTGGTGCTCGCGGGGGAGTACACCGCGACCGACTTCCCCGCCACGGTGCACGGAGCGCTGGGGTCCGGCTACCGCGCCGCGCAACTGCTGAATGCCACCGCGGAAGGTGTCGGCCGGGTGGCCGTGATCGGAGCCGGTATGGCCGGCCTCGGTGCGGCCCGCCGTCTGCAGGACACCGGCTGGCAGGTCGAGGTGCTCGAAGCCCGCGACCGGGTGGGGGGCAGGGTGTGGACGGACTACTCCCTCGGGGTCCCCGCGGAACTCGGAGCGGCGTGGATCCACGGAGTGACGGGCAATGCCCTCGTCCGACTGGTCAAGCAGGCGGGGCTGGGTCTGCAGCCCACGAACTTCGATGACTTCTCGGCGCACGTCTACCCGTCATCGGCGCGGGCCGGTGCCGAGGTGGCGCGCGCCGATGAGGAAATCTGGCGCGCCATGCGTGCCATCGGGAACTCGCGCCCGGATCCCGCTGACTCCGTTGCGGCTGCCTTGGCGGGCCAGGGTTGGCAGCCGCGGACGCCGGAGCAGCACCTCGTCGAGTTGAGCGACGTGACGATGGAGTTCGGGGTGGAGCCCGACCGGCTCGGGGCTCAGGCGCTGTGGGAGGGCGACTACTACCGTGGCGGAGACTCACTGGTCCGGGGTGGATTCGCGGCGGTCCCGCAGTCGCTCGCGGCCGGTCTGCAGGTGCGAACCGCAACCGCGGTTCGTCAGGTGAGCTTCGGTACCGAGATGCAGTTGGAGACGGACTCGGGGCCGGTGACGGCGGATGCCGTAGTGGTGGCGGTTCCGTTGTCCTTGTTGCAGACCGGTACGCCCCGGGTCCAGCTGCCTCCCGCCGTCTCGGCTGCTCTGGACGGGTTGATCACCGGGAATCTGGAGAAGGTGTTCCTGCGCTATGGCGAGGTGTGGTGGCCGGATGCCCAAGTCCTTCAGATCGTGTCAGCGCCCGATCAGCGCTGGGCCGAGTGGTACCCGTTGACGGAACTCACGGGGGCTCCGCTCATCTTCGGTTTCAGCGGTGGTCGCGCCGCCCGCGAACGGCCCACGGCCGACCCCGATTGCGCCGCCGAGGCCGCCAATGCGCTGGAGACGGCATTTCGATGATGAGCGCCACCGGGATCGGATCGATGCCGGGCACCTCCGTGTCCGAAGCTGTCGCGGTGGTGGCCGGGGAGTTGCCGGACTTACCGCACCTGGTCGAGTTGCCCGCTCGCGGCGCCGGCGCCGACATGATCGGGCGCACAGCGGCACTGCTGGTCGAGGTGGCGCCCGACTTCGGGCTGCAGACCGTGCCGACTGGTTGGCAGCGTACGGGTGGTCGCACTCCGGAGATGCGTCGGGCTCGATCGTGGTTGGGGGAGGACCTCGACCGTGCCGAACAGGTATTCGCCGACTCCTCAGGTGACTTCAAGATCCAGATCTGTGGACCGTGGACCTGGGCCGCGGGGGTGGAAGACACTTCTGGTCGCCGGCTGGTACGGGACGCAGGGTTTATGGCAGATCTGTCGGACGCCTGGGCCGCAGCAGCGATCGCGCACTTCGCGGATGTGCGTCGCAGGCTTCCCCATCGCCGCCTGGTCCTGCAGTGCGATGAACCCACCGTCCCTGCGATTCTCTCGGGGCGGATCCCCACCCGCAGTGGACTCGGCCGCCTGGCAGCGGTTCCGGAATCCGAGGTGTCGGCCACCCTGCGCCGTGCTCTGCGCGCCCACGACGTGACGACGATCCTGCACTGCTGCGACACGTTCCCCTTCGGTGTTGCGCGTTTGGCCGGGTTCTCTGCGATTTCTTATGACTGTTCGCCCCGCGGTCCGGACCGACAGCCGGGTGCGTCCGACACCATCGACGCCCTGGCGCAGACCTGGGAGTCCGGGATCGGTCTCCTGGCAGGTGTGGTGCCCACCCGGTTCGATATCGGTGTCGATGCCCTGTGGAAGTCCGTGAGGGACTGGTGGAGCCGCACGGGGCTGCCGGCGTCCGATCTGGTGAGGGTGGGGTTCAGCCCCGCCTGTGGACTGGCGGGAGTTACTGCGTCCCGATCCCGGTCGGCCTTGGCCGATGCCACCGAACTGCATCGACGCGCTGTGGACGGACTGTGACGCTCACCGAAGATGACGCTCACCGAAGATGACGGTCACCGAAGATAGGGTCGGGCGATGAGCAGGGATCCCGCGCGGCGCTGGGCTGAACTGGTGGATGTGATCAACGCGGCCCGCCAGCAGTATTACGGCGAAGATCACCCCACCCTCGCCGACGCCGACTACGACGCCTTCTATCGCGAACTCCTCGACATCGAACAGCAGCATCCGGAACTGGTCACCGGGGATTCCCCGTCCCAGACGGTCGGTGGAGAGCGTGCCGGGATGTTCGCTCCCGTCACGCACCTGGAGCGGATGCTCAGTCTGGACAACGCGTTCAGCACCGAAGAGCTACAGGCCTGGCTGACCCGCGTGGTTACCGACCTCGGGGAGTTCCCGCCCCTGTTGTGTGAACTCAAGATCGACGGGCTCGCCGTGGATCTGGTCTACCGCAGCGGCCGGCTCGTGAGTGTCGCCACGCGCGGCGACGGGCGGGTGGGAGAGGACGTCACCTACAACGCCAGGTTCATCCCCTCGATCCCCGTCGCCCTTGCCGGGGGTTCCGGGCCGGACATCCCGGAGCTACTCGAAGTCCGTGGCGAGGTGTTCTTCGACACCGCTGCCTTCACCGGTATGAACGACGAGATGCTGGCCGCCGGGCGCACTCCGTTCGCCAATGCGCGTAACGCGGCCGCGGGTTCGCTGCGGCAACGAGTCGATCGCCGCGAAGAAGAACTCGCCGCGGCACTTCGGGGTTCCGGCCCGCGCCATGCCGCCAAGGTGGCGCGCCTAGAGGCTGACCTGGACCGCTCGGTCGTGCGACTCGGGCGGCTACGTCTCACAGTCCACGGTGTGGGGCGCACGGAGGGCTGGAGGCCCCGACGGCAGTCCGCGGCGTATGCCGCCATGGCAGCGTGGGGGCTGCCCACGGCCACCACGGCGCAGGTCATCGAGACGCAGCCGGCTCTTCTGGAGTTCATCGAAGGGTATGGGCAGCGCCGCCACGAACTCGACCACGAGATCGACGGAGTGGTGGTCAAGGTCGACGACATCGCCGTCCAAGGCAGGTTGGGAGCCACCTCTCGGGCGCCGCGCTGGGCCATCGCCTTCAAGTACCCACCCGAAGTTGTCCGCACCCGACTCCTGGATATCTCTGTCAACGTCGGGCGCACCGGGCGCGTGACGCCGTTCGCGGTCATGGCACCCGCCAAGGTCGCCGGGTCGACCGTGTCGATGGCAACGCTGCACAACGCCGACGAGGTCGCGCGCAAAGGTGTGCTCATCGGCGACATGGTGTTCCTGCGCAAGGCGGGCGATGTGATTCCGGAAGTCCTGGGTCCGGTGGTCGAAGAGCGGGATGGCACCGAACGACCCTTCATCATGCCCACACATTGCCCTTCCTGTGGCACGGCTCTGGCTCGCGAGAAGGAGACTGACGTCGACCTGCGATGCCCGAATGTGCGTTCGTGCCCTTCACAACTGCGGGAACGGGTGTTCCATGTCGGCTCGCGGGGCGCCATGGACATCGAAGGTCTGGGATGGAAAGCGGCAGTGGCGCTGCTCGACTGCGGCCTGGTGCACGACGAGGGTGACGTGTTCGCGTTGTCCGCGGAGCAGCTGGCGACCTGCCCGTTCTTCACCCGAGCCGGCGGCACCGAGTTGACCGCCAACGCCGAGGCTTTCCTGAGTCAGTTGACCGCCGCGCGGGAACGCCCCTTGTGGCGGGTCCTGGTCGCGTTGTCCATCCGCCATGTAGGTCCGACCGCGGCGCGTGCTCTGGCGGCGGAGTTCGGCTCGATCGACGCCATCGAGGCCGCGACAATCGACGAGTTGGCGGCGACCGAAGGTGTCGGACCCATCATCGCCGAGGCGGTCGAAGAGTGGTTCGCGGAGGATTGGCATCGAGAGGTCGTGGCCAAGTGGCGCGCTGCCGGTGTCAGCCTCGCCGATGCGCGGGGTGAGCAACTGCCGCAGACCATGGCCGGCCTCACCGTTGTCATCACGGGGACTCTGACGCAGTTCAGCCGCGACAGCGCCAAGGAGTCGGTTCTGGCCCGGGGTGGCAAGGTCTCGGGCTCGGTGTCCAGGAAGACCGACTACGTCATCATGGGCGACAATCCCGGCAGCAAACACGACAAGGCCGTCGAACTCGGCCGCCCCGTTCTCGATGAGGCGGCCTTCATCGAGTTGCTCGCCGGGCGCTGGCAGGGCTGATGCGCGTGGTGGCGGCCGTCATCGTGCGGCGAGATCAGACGGGGACACCTCGGGTACTTGCGTGTCGCCGCACCGGTCCGGCCGCACTGGCGGGACGGTGGGAGTTCCCCGGAGGCAAGGTCGAAGCCGGGGAATCCGACGAGGAGGCCCTGCACCGCGAGATCGCAGAGGAGTTGGCGGTCGAGGTGCACTTGCATGGACCGCTGGGCGGCGAACTGCCCATGATCGGTGGATCCGGCGTCTGGCAGCCCTACATCGCCACATTGGAGAAGGGGCAGCCGCAATTGATCGACCACGACGCGTTTCGCTGGCTCGCGGCAGATGAGTTGCACTCGGTGCAGTGGCTCGCGGCGGACGTGCCGGTCATGGTCGATGTCGCCGTCCTGCTGCGGTCCGGCCCTTGACCTGGGATCAAACGGCTACTGCGCGCCACCATTCGAGTGCCCCCGCGGTGTGGTGAACACTCCGCCGCGCTGGTCAGATCCGCGGTTGCATCCACGCGAGGATCTCGTCGATCACGTCGTCGCGCTCAGGCTCGTTGTGCGGCTCGTGGAACATGTCCTCGTACTCGAGCAACGTCACATCTCCCGTGACCTGCTCGGTGAACGTCTTGCTGGCCTGCGGCACGGTGAGACTGTCCGCGAGCCCGTGGATGATGAGCAACGGCCGCGGGAACGATGTCTGCTCCATCATCGCGTCCATGGCGTCGAAGGTTTGCTTGGCGAGTCCCAGCGACCCCTGGTCGTGCACCAGTGGATCCGCCAGGTACGCCTTGACGACCTCCGGATCCCGGCTGACGCCTTCAGGGTCCAGCCCCGTGGGAATCGTCACGCCCGGGACCATTCCACCGAGCATGTTGGCGACGAAGAACTTCACCCGCTGCTCGCGCAGGGTGGAATCCAGCGCCGGCGCTGACGCGACGACGCCGGTGATCTCCGGCTGATGCCGCACCACGTAGGTCATCGACAACAGGCCACCGAGGCTGTGGCCGTAGAGGAAGACGGGCAGTCCAGGGAACTCGTCGTGGGCGAAATCGATCAGGTCGGCGATGTCCGTCATGGCGTCGTCGACGCGCAGGTCGCCGCGAGCGCCCCCGGAGTGGCCATGCCCTCGCAGATCGATGGCGAACACAGCCATCCCCTCGTTCGTGAGTCGACGGGCGACGTGCTCGTAGCGTCCCGAGTGTTCTCCGAGGCCGTGGATCAGGCACACCACCGCGGTCGGATCATCGTCGGGCAGCCACTGCTGCCAGTAGACGGCGGCGCCGTCGAGGGTGCGATGGGTCTGTTCGTCGTGACGCATTCGGCCATTGTGCACCGCCCTCCCGCGGGTCAGGGCAGACGGGTGACCCCTACGATTGGCACATGTCCGCCATCACCCGCGACGAGGTCGCCCATCTGGCTCGGCTCGCCCGTCTCGATCTGCCCGATGACGCCCTCACCCACTATGCCGAGCAGTTGGACGCAATCCTCGACGCGGTGGCCATGGTCGGGGAGGTCGCGGCCGACGACGTGCCCGCGACCTCACACCCGGTGCCCATGACGAATGTCTTCCGCGAGGATGTCAACCGACCGTGCCTGGACCGCGACGAAGTACTCGCGCAGGCGCCAGCCGCTGAGGACGGTCGCTTCCGGGTGCCCCGCATCCTGGACGAGGAGCCGGCATGAGCATCGATATCACCCGCAGCGCCGCCGTCGAGCTCATCGAGGAGTTGGCCGCAGGCAACCTGTCCTCCGTCGAACTCACGCAGGCTCACTTGAACCGGATCGCCGAGGTCGACGGCGAGATCCATGCATTCCTGCACGTCGATGCCGAGGGTGCGTTGGCCACCGCCGCCGAGGCCGACCGATTGCGGTCGCGGGGGGCGGACCTGCCACTCCTGGCCGGCATTCCCATCGCGTTGAAGGACGTCCTCGCGATGAAGGGGGTACCCACGACGGTGGGTTCCCGCATTCTCGAGGGGTGGCACCCGCCCTACGACGCCACTGTCGTGGCGCGGCTACGCGCCGCCCACATGCCGATCCTGGGCAAGACCAACATGGACGAGTTCGCCATGGGCTCGTCCACCGAGCATTCCGCCTACGGGCCGACCCGCAACCCCTGGGACACCACGCGCATCCCCGGTGGGTCCGGAGGCGGCTCCGCGGCCGCGCTCGCGGCCTTCGAGGCCCCGCTCGCGATCGGGACCGATACCGGCGGATCCATCCGGCAACCGGCTGCTGTCACAGGCACTGTGGGGGTCAAGCCCACCTATGGCGGGGTGTCCCGTTACGGCCTGGTGGCGTTGGCCAGTTCACTGGATCAGGCCGGCCCGTGCGCGCGGCAGGTCATCGGCGCCGCGATGCTGCACCAGGTCATCGGGGGGCATGACCCTCTCGACTCCACCTCGAACGACCGCCCACTGCCCGATCTCGTCCGAGCCGCCCGCGAGGGCGATGTCCGTGGCATGCGCATCGGACTCGTCAAGGAACTCGGCGGTGAGGGTTACCAGCAGGGAGTGCGCAATCGGTTCGCCGAGGCCGTCGACATCCTCAGCGGGCTGGGGGCCGATGTCGTCGAGGTCTCGTGCCCCAACTTCCGCTACGCGCTGGGGGCCTACTACCTGATCCTGCCGAGTGAGGCGTCGAGCAATCTCGCCCGATTCGACGGAATGCGGTACGGACTGCGAGTCGGTGACGACGGCCGGGCGGGCGTGGAACAGGTCATGGCGGAGACCCGAGCGGCCGGATTCGGGGACGAGGTCAAGCGCCGCATCATGCTGGGGACGTACGCATTGTCGTCCGGCTACTACGACGCCTACTACGGTCAAGCCCAGAAAGTGCGCACACTCGTCCAGCGGGATTTCGATGCGGCCTTCGCGGACTGTCACGTCCTGATCTCCCCGACCTGCCCGACGACGGCGTTCCCCCTCGGCGAGAAACTGGACGATCCGCTGGCCATGTATCTCAACGACATCGCCACGATCCCGGTCAACCTGGCCGGCAACGCCGCCATGTCGCTGCCGATCGGATTGGCTGACGAGGACGGTCTCCCCGTGGGAATGCAGATCATGGCGCCGCACCACTGCGACGACAGGTTGTACGGCGTGGGGATGGTCCTCGAGGAGGCGCTCGAGGACAAGTGGGGGTACCGACTGCTCGAGAAGGTGGGACTGTGAGCACGGCAGGGGAGACGCTGGCAGACTACGACGATGCTGTGAGCCGGTACGAGCCAGTCATCGGACTGGAAGTCCATGTCGAACTGGGTACCGCGTCCAAGATGTTCTGCGGCTGTCCCACCGCTTTCGGGGCGATCGCCAACACGCAGGTCTGCCCGGTGTGCTTGGGCTTGCCGGGCTCCATGCCGGTCGTGAACCAGGCCGCGATCGAGTCGACCATCCGGATGGGATTGGCCCTCAACTGCACCATCGCCGCGTGGTGTCGGTTCGCCCGCAAGAACTACTTCTATCCGGACATGCCGAAGGACTACCAGATCAGTCAGTACGACGAACCGTTGTGCACCGATGGCTATCTCGACGTCGCAGTCCCGACCGACGACGGCATCACGACCGTCCGAGTCGAGATCGAACGGGTCCACATGGAGGAGGACACCGGCAAACTCACGCACACGGGTGGTGAAACGGGCCGCATCCACGGAGCCGACTACAGCCTCGTCGACTACAACCGGGCGGGGATACCGCTGGTCGAGATCGTCACGAAACCTGTCACGGGAACCGGGGCCCTGGCTCCCGCCGTGGCCCGCGCCTACGTGACTACCCTGCGCGACATCATGCGATCTCTGGGCGTCTCCGACGTCCGGATGGAGGAAGGCTCACTGCGCTGCGATGCCAACGTATCCCTCGCACCGGCGGGCGCCCCGTGGGGGACCCGCACCGAGACCAAGAACGTCAACTCGCTGCGCTCCGTGGAGCGGGCGGTCACTTTCGAAATCCGGCGTCAGGCGGTGGTCCTCGATTCCGGTGACCGGATCGTCCAGGAAACCCGCCACTTCCACGAGGACACCGGTACGACCACCTCCGGGCGTTCCAAAGAGGAGGCCGAGGACTACCGCTACTTCCCGGAACCTGACCTGCTGCCCGTGGCCCCCGACCCCGCATGGGTCGAGCAGTTGCGGGCGACGCTGCCCGAGCTGCCCGCGGTGCGGCGGACCCGACTCCAGCAGGCCTGGGGGATTTCCGACTTCGACATGGACTCGGTCATCAACGCGGGGGCACTCGATCTCGTCGAACAGACGGTGGCCGCCGGAGCCGACCAAGCAGGTGCCCGCAAGTGGTGGCTGGGTGAGTTGTCCCGACTGGCGCGCGAGCAGTCCGTGGATCTGGGGGAGTTGGGGGTGGCTCCCGCCGATGTGGCTCGGGTGGAGGAACTCGTCGCTTCCGGATCACTCAACGACAAGTTGGCCCGCCAGGTCTTCGAGGGGATGGTGGCAGGCGAAGGGTCTCCCGATGACGTCGTGACCGCGCGCGGTCTCGAACTGGTCTCCGACGACGGCGCGCTGCTCGTCGCCATCGATGAGGCGATTGCCGCCAACGCCGATGCCGTCGCCAAGATCAAGGACGGCAAAGTCCAGGCAGCCGGTGCCATCATCGGTGCTGTCATGAAGGCAACCCGGGGGCAGGCCGATGCCGCCCGCGTGCGCGAGTTGCTGATGGACCGACTAGGTCACTGAGAAGACACGGCCCGAGTGGGAGGGTGCCTGACTGGCGCCCGGTCGGGTGACAACTGCCGCCCGCGCTCGGGAAGGCAAGAAGCTCAGGAGTGCCCATCGAGGGCGGTGAACTGGCAAGGTCGGACTGCGCAGACCCAGGAGGTTCCCATGGCCGCAGATCTGGACACCACCGTCATCAGGGACGCACTCGCGAACGAGGACTACCTCACCGTGATTCGCGAAGTGCGCGATGCCGTGAAGGCCGACCCCGTCGCGGCCATCTCGGACCCCGTGATCAACGAGTGGCTGGGCCGGCGCTATCGCGACATCTTCCTGCAAGAGGCCGTATCCGACGCCAGGACCGTGAAGAACTCGCAGGCCCCCTTCCCCCTGAGCATGGTGGACAAGCGCACCGTCCGGCAGAAGCTGGCCCAGCGCATGGTCAAGACCATCGCTGCCGACGAGGTCGCGGCCGAACTACCACCTGCCCAGCCGGGGCCACTGGGCAACACCACGATCGTGTTCGCGCCGGGGCTGCTCACCGGGCTGCTACCGGTACTCGCGTTCCAGTCGGTCTGGCCGCAGATCCAGTCGAGGTTCGGGATCCGGGTGATCGCCGTCGACGCCCATCCCATGGCATCGACCGAGTCGAACGTGAAGGATCTCGAGAACGCGATCGAGAGAGGTATCGGCGTTCGCACGGATGTGGAAGGCGGATTCATCACGGCTGATGACGATCCGACACCGCCGCAGGGAGGCGTGTTCCTGATCGGCTACTCGAAAGGCTCGCCCGACATCCTGACCCTTCTCGCCCGGCGCCCCGACTTGGCCCCCCGGATCAGGGGATTCGCGGCCTGGGCAGGAGCGGTGCGGGGCTCGTACGCCGCGAACGACATCTACAACCAGATCAAGGACCTTCCTGAGTACGACGCGGTCAAGACGATGTCCGGAACGGTGGGCAAGTTGCTCCTGCGGATGGCGCCGATCATCCAGATCGAACGAGTCGATCGCCGACTGGACGAGTACGACTTCAAAGGAGCTCTGCAGTCACTCACGACGTGGTACCGAGATGACTTCCTCGAGAAGAACCAGCAACTCCTCATGGATCTGGGTATCCCGATGTTCTATTTCAGCGGGGCCACCACGATCTTCGAGGTTCCCTGGTTCCAGGTCCAGGGCACTTTCGACCTGGCGAAGTACGACCTCGAGAACGACATGCAACTCACCCAGGACCAAACGAAGCCACCGTTGCCGTTCGCGCCACACCTCGCGAAGTTCCGCGCCAATCACTGGGACCTGTCCTACGACACGTTCCCCTGGTACGCGACCTTGGGATCCACAAAACTCAAGAATCCCTTCGCCCGAGAGCCCGCCATCGCCGCGATCATCTTGTTCATGAGCGAGATCGGGATCCTGGACTGAGCCGAGGACCAGTGCATCAGGGCCGCGGCGCAACACCACCCGCTACAGCAGTTCGGCGCTGACATCCTCGCCGGCGAGTTGACGCAGGTCGAGGTCGCTCAAGGAGAGTTCCCCCGCGCGGGCATTCTCCTCCACGTGCTCCGGCTGTCGGGTGCCGGCGACGGGGATGATGTGATCGCCCTGCGCAAGGACCCAGGCGAGGGATACCTGGCTCGCGGTCGCCCGATGGCGACGCGCCACCGCCTTCGCGGCTGCCACCTGATGGCCGGCCTGCGCCATCGACTCCGTCGTGAACTCCGGCAGCTTGGAGCGCAGATCGGTCCAGTCGAAGCGCCGCGATGAAGGGATCGTCCCGGTCAGGACTCCGCGGCCGAGCGGGCTGGTGGCCAGCACACTGATGGCCCGAGCACCGCACCAGTCGACCAGTCGACGGGAGCGCTGGTTCCACAACGAGAACTCAGCGAAGACGGCAGTCACCGGAAAGCGCTGTTGCAGGAAACTCACCACGCGGATGTCGTCGGTCACGACTCCGAGGGAGCGCACTGTGCCCGCAGTGACGAGGTCTGCCATCGCCCCCCACGTTTCCGACAACGGGACATCCGGGTCGATGGTGTGCAGCGAATAGAGGTCGATGCGGTCAGCGCCCAGACGTCGCAGCGATTCGGTGGCCGCACTGGTGATGTGCTCAGGGCGGCCGTTGCGCAGCAAGGCCCCGTCGGAGCGCCCCACGAGCCCCACCTTCGTGGACAGAATAGCCTCGGGGCGGCTCGCAGTGGCCCGGCCGACCAGGAGTTCGTTGGTGGCGGGGCCATAGGAATCGGCGGTGTCGACCAGGGTCATGCCCAAGTCCAGCGCCCGCTGGATCGCGGCAACCGATCGATCATCGTTTCGTTGCTTGACGTCGTAGACCCCCGTCATCGACATGCAGCCCAGGGCGATCCCACCGACCTCGAACCCCCAGGAACCCAGTCGACGTGGTGCAACGTGCATGGCGGAACTCTATGTCCCCGGTGGTCTGCCCGTGAAACGGGTTCAATGGTGGGGTGATCGACCTCCACTGTCACATCTTGCCCGGGTTGGACGACGGCCCTACGGACATGCGCCACAGCGTCGAGATGGCGGCACAGGCGGACCGCGACGGGATTCACACCATCTGTGCCACCCCGCACATCCGACACGATCACGACGTCCGGATCCACGAGCTCCCTGACCGCATTGCAGTTCTCAATGAGGCAATCGCCCAAGCGGGGGGAGCCGCGCACATCATCAGTGGGGGGGAGGTCGCCGAGACGATCGTCGAGCACTTGTCCGACGCCGAACTGCGAGTCGTGTCCCTGGGCGGAGGGGGTCGCTGGATCCTTCTGGAGCCGAAACCGGGACCGCTCAGTGACTCGCTGGACCATGCGGTCGTCACGCTGCGCCGGAGAGGCTTCCATTCGCTGATCGCCCACCCCGAGCGTCATCTCGGAGTGGACATGCTCGAACGCCTCGCCCGGCTCGTGCGCGAGGGCGCTCTCATCCAGGCGACCGCGGCGACGATGTGCGAACCACCCGCCAGTCGCGGCATGGCGATCCTCGCTCGCGCCGGACTGATCCATGTGCTGAGCAGCGATGCTCACCATCCCCGGGTGGGGCGCGAGGTGGCCATTGCGGAAGGCCTCCAGGTTCTGGGTCGTATCGATCCCCCGGGCCAGTTCCTCCCGTGGGTCCGCGACGTCGCACCGGCGGCCATGATCGCCGGCAAGGAGGTCGCGTCCCCGTACCCGCCCGAGGGGATACCACCGCCGGCGAAGGACGGCGCTACTGCCGGTTGATCGTGATCTGGGGGATCAACTGCTCGACCATCGTGCGCATGCCGGTGCCCAACCCGTGCCGCAGGAAATTCGCGGCTCCCGCGGCCATGCCCACCGTCAAAGTGGTGAGCCAAGGCTGGCCGGCAGCCCAAGAAGCCGCGATGCCCCCCATCATCGAATCCCCGCAGCCCTCAGGTGAACCGTGGTCGAATCGGGGCGGCACCAACTGGACCGTGTGGCCGTCGTTGGCGGTGGCGTAGGCGGGTCGGCCGCCGCGTGTGACGATCACCGATCGCGCGCCGTGCACTCGGAGGCGATCAACTGCAGCACTGCGTTCTTGCGGTTCGCCGACGGGGCCAGTAACGAACTGCGCCAGCTCCCAGTCGTTCAACTTCACCAGATCGGGCTGGCCGGGGAGCGCGGCATCCAGTCGAGGTGGGGAGAGGTCCACCAGGACGGGAGTGCCGGTACTGCGTACATCGGCGACCAGATTGCGATAGAAGTCCCCTGGCAATGCGTCGCCGGGCAGGGGATTGGTGACGACAAGAACATCCGCGGCCATGGCTGCGGACACGGTGGTGGAGAACAGGTCGTCGAGCTCGTGGCGCGACATGGGTGTGCTCCAGGCCGTTGCGATAGGTCGCCGGTCACCGGTGCGGCGATCGATGACATAGCAGCCGCTGGCGGCCGTTGTTCGGATCAAGCGCTGCTCGAATGGGAGTCCGGCCAGAAGAGCTGTGACGACGGTGCCCGTCTCGCCTCCAGCGGTTCCGCAGAGCACCGGTTCAGCACCCAGTTCCCCGGCCATTCGCGCGACCCAGACTCCCTGGCCTCCGGCGTGTACGTGGATGTCGTCGCTGTCGCCGGTGGTCCGCGTCTCAACCGTGATGGTCAGGATGGGATGCGGCCCGAACACGGCCACCCGCGGACTGTCCATGCCGCCAGTATCCGCCCCGGAGAGCACCGATCGCGCGCGTCGGACGCGCGCCTGGGCCAGGATGATCTCGTGGGCTCCGAGCACGTCGACATCATCGTCGTAGGCGCGGGTCTGAGCGGGATCGGGGCTGCCTGCCATCTCGCGCGACGAATGCCGTCTCGCAGCGTGGCGATCCTCGAAGCGCGCGATCGGATGGGGGGGACCTGGGACCTGTTCCGGTATCCGGGAGTGCGCTCCGATTCGGACATGTACACCCTGGGCTACGCCTTCGAGCCCTGGACCCACGCGGACTCGATCGCATCGGGATCCGTGATTCTGGAGTACATCGCCGAGACCGCACGCAAGTACGGCGTCGACCGCCGAATCCGTTACCGCAGCAAGGTCGTGGCAGCCCGTTGGTCGACTGCGCAGTCGCTTTGGACCGTGGAGATCGAGGATCCGGATACGGGGCATCGTTCGACCATGACGTGCCGGTTCCTCTACGGCTGCACGGGCTACTACCGCTACGACCACGGCTACACCCCGGACATCCCGGGGTTGGGTGACTTCGCAGGCGCCGTGGTGCACCCGCAACACTGGCCGACTGATCTCGACGTCACCGGCAGGCGGGTTGTCGTCGTCGGTAGTGGCGCGACAGCAGTGACGCTGGTGCCGGCTCTGGCTGCGAAGGCCGGTCACGTGACCATGCTGCAGCGCTCCCCGACGCACATCCTGCCCATGCCGGCCAAGGATCCGATCGCCGATCGTTTGCGGGCCGGCCTGCCGCAGCCAGTTGCCTACGGCATGGTGCGGTGGAAGAACATCCTCTGGTCGCAACTGTCGTTTCAGTTGAGTCAGCGCCGACCCGAGGGGGTGCGCAGGTTCATCCGCGACCAGCAACGCCCACTGCTGCCGCATGGCTTCGACTTCGACACACATCTGAACCCCGACTACCGGCCTTGGGATCAGCGCCTGTGCCTGGCCGCCGACGGCGACCTGTTCGCAGCGATCCGGGAGGGCAGGGCCGACATCGTCACGGACACCATCACACGGGTCCGGGACACGGGGATCGAATTGTCGTCCGGACGCACGCTGGCGGCCGACATCGTCGTGCTGGCCACGGGGCTGACGCTGCTACCCATGGGTGGCATCCGGCTGCACGTGGACGAAGCGCGGGTCGACTTGCCTGAGCGGGTGGCCTACAAGGGAGCGATGCTCTCGGGAGTACCGAACTTCGTGTTCACCGTGGGTTACACCAACGCCTCCTGGACACTGAAGGCCGATCTCGTGGCCGACTACTTCTGCCGACTGGTGCGGCATATGGAGCGAAATGGCTATGTGATGGCTCTGCCCGTAGCTCCACCGGCGGACGAGCCTCGCTCGCCCATCATGGAACTCAAAGCCGGCTACATCCGGCGGAGTGAGGGTGACCTCCCGTCACAGGGGTCGCGACGCCCCTGGCGGTTGCGGCAGAACTACCCCTTCGACCTGGTCACTCTGCGATACGGACGGATCCAAGACGAAGGATTGCGCCTCTATCGGCGAGCGGAAGTGCGTCCTCACGCACTGGCCGAGACGGGGTGACTCTCGGCCTGTTCCCATTCCGCCCGGACGATGACATCGGCGAGCATGTCCATGATCCGATCGGGGAACTCCAGCGGCAGACAGTGGGTGCCGGGCAGGCTGTGAACCTCGGCGTGCGGGATCTGCTCCGCATAGCGCAGCACGTCCTGTTGCGACGTGAGCATGTCGATGGCCCCGGACACGATCGTGACTGGGCACTGGATGAACGAGGGGTCCACGTAATCGTGGCGCGACAGTGCCAGGGCCAGCTGGAAGTACCACGTGAAGTCCTGCTGCTTCATCGAACTCGCCCAGGCCGAGATGTCTTCCGGATTCGCGAACGGCAGGATGAATCCGGTGTGGCGCAGCCACTCCGCGAAAGGGCGGCCGGTGGGGACAACTCGTGCGAGCAGATTGAGTGGGGAACCGAGGGCGCGACCGGCGCGGGCAACTCCGATCCCCATCGGCTTTCGCAGCGGGCGCGGCACCAGTTGGGGTGCGAACAGTGTGTCGAACGTCCCGCCCGGCACCCCGGCCACGGACAACAGCCCGGCGACCCGGTCGGGATGAATCGCGGCCAACTCGAACGCCACGTTGACTCCGAGTGACCAGGCGACGATCACAGCCTGATCCCACCCCATGTGATCCATCAATGCGATGGCGTCCTCGGCGTGGTCCGTGATGTCGATCCGTTCAGGGTCGCTCGGTCGGTCGGAGCCCAGTGCCCCGCGGTGGTTCCATCCCGCGACCGAGTAGGGGCAGTCATCGGCGAGGAGTCGCGGCCACGCTTCGGGCGGCACTCCCATACCGTTGCACACCAGCACGGGCGGGCCATCGGGGATGCCGTTGCGCCACGCGGTGAGTCGGGTGCCGTCCGCGGCCATGAGGTCGAACTCCTCGAGCATTCCCTCAGGGTAAGCGACCAGCCCCCAGGCAAGTGACCAGCGGGTTTGGCCAAGGTCTCCTGTCGACTCAACGCCCCGAAAGACGCAAGAAACCCCGAAAGAAGCAAGGAGGAGGTCAGGAAGAGTGAGGAACCAGGCACTGTGGGACCGCCTGGAACGTGAAGCCGCGCTTGATCCAGCGCGGCAGCATGATCCGGACCGCCTCGACGGTGTTGGGGCGGTCGCCACCGCCGTCGTGGAGCAGGATGTTGGACTTGTCGTAGGTGGCGTCCTCGAGATAGCCCAGGAACTCCGGGATCGGGGGCTGGTCCCAGTCGACTGCCCAATCGGTCCACAGGATGGTCTTGTAGCCGGCGTCTTTGGTGACCGCGCGGACACGTTCGTTGGTGGATCCGTAGGGCGGCCGCATACACGCCGCCATGGAGGGACCGACTGCTCGCGCGGTCCGTTTGAACTGATCGCGGATCGCAGGGTCGCTGAGGGTGGTCAGATCGGAGTGGTCCCACGTGTGGTTGCCGATCGCGTGGCCCCCAGCGACGATCTTCTTGATCAAGTCGGGGTGTTGCGCCACCATCTCGCCGACCACGAAGAACGTCGCCGTGGCATCGTGCTTGGCCAGTACGTCGAGGATCTGCTGGGTGTACGGCACCCAGGGTCCGTCGTCGAACGTCAGATAGATGACCTTGGCGTTCGGGTCCACCGTGGCGCTGGCCGACGGTGACTGCGATTCCTCGGGTTCGGGTGCGAGGCTGTTGGGGACGTCGGGGGATTTCGTGGGCGCGGGGCGGGCCGCCTGGTCCGACGCCGCCGTCGTCGGAGATTCGGGCGCACCTGGGGTGCACGCCGAGAGGACCGCAAGAATCAGTGCAGCCGCCAAGGCTGCGAACCCCTTACCCAACACCTCTGCAGTGTCACATCCTGTCGTCGCCGTGTCACGCTGCCACCGGGCGCGAGTCGGTGGCGTGCTTCCTCCTGGTCCCGGTGATCGCTGCGAATCCCGCCACGACGCCCAGGCCGAGAAGTACCGCCAGGACCCAGTCGACCGGCGTCAGGACGCTGTTCTGGATGACGTAGATCACGATGAACGTGCTGAAGGGCAGGAGGAGAAGCATCGTGGTGATCAGTCCTGGGTTGTAGCCCTCGTGTCTGATCTGAAAGAGCACAGTGTGTTGGACACAGTTGACGCCGACGTTGAAGACGACCAGGCCGAGGCCGACCCAGGGGGCGATGCCTGCCAGGAGTGCGCCGAGGATGGCCCATCCCCAGACTGTGACGATGTTGACGAAGAAGACGTAGCCCTCGCTCAAGGGGGTGTTGTCCCCGGGAGTGTCCGCTGCGAAGACGGTGTCGTGATTGAAGAACGACTTGAACCCGCCGGGTAGGACGTACTCCTCGAACTCGTGCACCATCAGGATCGGCAACTGCAGCCACAGGAGCCACGCATAGGTGGGGATGTCCCAGTTCTGCAGTCGAGCGGTGATCAGGACGGTCAGCAGGATGGGGGCCAGCAGGCAGCCGCCTGTGACCTGCCAGGCCACATTCGCCTTGGCGAAGAACCCCGCAGGTGGGCCCAGGTCGCTTCGTATCGGGTGGGCAGTTGCTGCTGACATGTGAACCCCTTGCCTCCGGGGTCGGAGCTTCCGGCCTCACGTCCAGCGTAGCGGGGGTCGCCGGTCCACTCCCCGGCGGATTTGCCCGCGGCAGTCCGCGAGCAGTGGGCCGCCGAACGGATGCCAGTTCGTCTCATACGCTGTTCTCCATGACACCGACCCCTGAGTCCCCCACGACACCGACGCCTGAGTCCCCCACGACACCGACCCCTGACATCAAGCCCCGCTCCCGTCAGGTCACCGATGGCCTCGAACGGGCACCCGCCCGCGGGATGCTGCGGGCGGTCGGAATGCGAGACGAGGACTTCTCGAAACCTCAGGTCGGCATCGCATCGTCGTGGAACGAGATCACGCCGTGCAACTTGTCGCTGCAGCGCCTGGCCCAGGCCGCGAAAGAGGGCGTTCACGCGGCCGGGGGCTACCCCCTGGAGTTCGCCACCATCTCGGTCTCCGATGGCATCTCGATGGGTCATGAGGGGATGCATTTCTCGCTGGTCAGCCGAGAGATCATCGCTGACTCGGTGGAGACCGTCATGGAAGCTGAACGGCTGGACGGCATGGTCACGTTCGCGGGCTGCGACAAGTCGCTGCCAGGGATGCTGATGGCGGCAGCCCGCCTGGACGTCGCCAGTGTCTTCGTGTACGCGGGGTCCATCCTGCCGGGCCACGTCACGTTGACCGATGGTTCGGAGCGGGACGTCACGATCATCGACGCGTTCGAGGCCGTGGGGGCGTGTGCGCGGGGACTGATGTCCCGGGAGGACGTCGATCGCATCGAGAGGGCGATCTGCCCCGGTGAGGGGGCCTGTGGCGGCATGTACACCGCCAACACGATGGCCAGCATCGGCGAGGCCATCGGGATGTCCCTGCCGGGGTCGGCCGCCCCGCCCGCCACAGACCGGCGCCGAGACGGCTTCGCCCGCAAGTCGGGGGAGGCAGTCGTCGACCTGCTGCGCCAAGGCATCACCGCTCGTCAGATCATGACGCGCGAGGCCTTCGAGAATGCGATCACGGTG
The DNA here is from genome assembly GCA_037045355.1 of Candidatus Nanopelagicales bacterium. Classification (NCBI taxonomy): domain Bacteria; kingdom Bacillati; phylum Actinomycetota; class Actinomycetes; order Candidatus Nanopelagicales; species Candidatus Nanopelagicales bacterium. The sequence continues at coordinate 45,114 of JBAOHO010000014.1, forward strand.
CTCATGGCGTTCGGGGGCTCCACCAATGCCGTATTGCACCTGCTGGCGCTTGCGCACGAGGCAGAGGTGCCCTTGGAGTTGGAGGACTTCCACCGCATCGGTTCGAAGGTGCCGCTGCTGGCCGACCTCAAACCGTTCGGGCGGTATGTGATGAGCGACGTCGACCGGGTGGGAGGTGTGCCCGTGGTGATGCGGGCGCTGCTCGATGCCGGGCTGTTGCACGGTGACTGCCTCACGGTGACGGGGCACACAGTGGCCGAGAATCTGGCGGACATCGCCCCACCGGACCCCGACGGTGAGATCCTGCACGCCACTCAGGACGCCCTCGGGCCGACCGGGGGCATCACGGTGTTGTCCGGTTCGCTGTGCCCGGACGGCGCTGTGGTCAAGAACGCCGGTGTTCCGGTGGAGCACTTCGAAGGTCGGGCTCGCGTGTTCGAGCGCGAACAGGCCGCCATGGACGCTCTGGAGGACGGGACCATCCAAGCCGGTGATGTGGTGGTCATCCGTTACGAAGGCCCCAAGGGTGGGCCCGGTATGCGGGAGATGCTGATGATCACCGGAGCGATCAAGGGTGCCGGCCTCGGCAAGGACGTCCTGCTCATCACCGATGGTCGGTTTTCAGGTGGGACCACTGGACTGTGCGTGGGCCATGTCGCTCCGGAAGCGGTCGATGGTGGTCCCATCGCGATAGTGCAAGACGGCGATCGGGTGGCGATCAACATCGCTGAGCGGTCCCTGGACCTGCTGATCGACGACGAGGAGATGCAGCGCAGGCTGCGGGATTGGGAACCGCTGCCCGCCCGCTACACAAGGGGTGTGCTGCACAAGTACGCGCGACTGGTGGGTTCGGCATCGCGCGGCGCGGTGTGTGACTGAGCTCGAGGGGATCAGCGGCCGCGGTGTGAAGCGAGAGTCTTCAGCACGGCCCCACCCCCGGCGGCGATCAGCACCAGGGCGATCGCGGCCAGTTGCCACTGGGAGCTGCCGGAGGGAACCACGGGCTCCATTGTCATGACGTAGGCGACGCTGCCGGTGGCATCGTCGGGCAGTCCATAGGGCAGGGCTGATGTCGCGCGATCGGCAGAAGCGTTCAGATAGGCGACAGCCAGGGCCGGCTGGTCACTGGATTTCACGACGCCTTCGTAGATCTTCGCGGTGCCCTTGCGCTGGAGCATGTCGATACCGGTGGCGAACTGCGCGGATCCCGAGGCGGCGGCGTCAGCTCCGCCGGCGAGTTGGGTCAGGGCTGACCCGACCTCAGCCGTCCCGAAGGCCAAGGCGCTCGCACCCTCGGCGAACTGGGCTGTCCCGGCGGCAAGCTCAGCGGACCCGGTCGCGGCCTTGCCGAGACCATCCGCCAGTTCGGTAGTCCCTTCGGAGAGTTTCCCGGCTCCGGACGCAGCCTTGGCTGACCCGGTGTCCAGTTGCTCGAGGGCGGTCTCGGTGAGCTTCAGGCCGGCGACGAGTTGGTCCAGGCCCTCGACCAGCCCCGGTGATGTCGTGGAATCCGACCGCAGAGCCACGGAAAGCAGGGCGACGCCGGCTTGGATCTGCCTAAGCGCGGTCAACTGCTGGTTGCTCTCGGCCGCGATCAGGTACGCGCGCAGGTTCTCCGTGCCGAGGTCCGTGAGCAGATCAGTAAGGGCCTTGGTCAGGTCGGCCGAGCCGTCGGCGGCGGACTGGCTGTTGTCTCTCGCGGCGCGTAACTGATCACACTGCGCGGCTGTCAACGATGAGGCGGGCGGGGGGCAGACGGTCGGGTACAAGGTCGCGAGTTCGGTCGCGGTTGCGGCGGTCTCGGCGGTAACCGTCCCGGACTCGGTGGTAGCCGTGGAGAGCCCGTCGTAGATGTCGTACAGGTTGTTGTTCAACGTCACGGTCTGCTGCGCGAGTGCCTGGGCAGCGACGACTGATGCTCCGACCGCCTGCTCCAGCGTGGGGTTCGTGGGGGTCGGTGAGGGGGAGGGGAACACCGGTGTGCCGTCCGGTGTCGGAATCGGGGTCGGGGCCGCCGGGATACTGGTGCTCGGCACCGGAACCGGCTTGTCGTCGGGGGAGCCGACCGCATCCGCCAGTGCGTCGGCGCCATTACGGATCTGCTCTGCCGCGCCCACCAACTCCGGGTACTTGCTCGCGAGCTGGTCGATCCCGTCGGCGAGCGAGTCAAGGCCAGTGGCCAGGCCCTCGGTGCCCGTTGCGAGTTGATCAGCGCCGGTGGCGGCGCCAGCCAGCCCCGTTGCCAATTGCTGTTGTCCCGCACTGATCGCACCGGCTCCGGAGGCCAACTGTTGGGTGCCGGGCACGAACTTCTCGTTGAAGCCCAGCGCGATCGCGTTGGTTCCGTCGGCCAGTTGCCCGATTCCGGTGGCCAGTTGCCCGGCCCCCTCGGCGAGTTGTGCGGTCTGGTTGTTCAGCTGTTCCAGGCCAGAGGCCAGTTGTTCGTTGCCGTCGAGGGTCTTCTCGAACAGGTCCGTCGTGAACTCCAGGGATGGGTCGGAACTCTGATCGACGGGCACTACATTGAGCAGAACTCCGGGCACCGAACCGTTGTCGATCGTGGCCGAGAACTTCACCGTCTGCTGGTAACTGCCCATGGGCGGATACAGCAGCAGATTCCACATCAGGATGGTGTTGCCCTCGCGGTCAGTGGTGACGATGGCCCCGGAAGTGTCGGTGGCCTCGAACGCCTCGGGAAGGCTGGCGGTCAACGTCCCGACAAAAGGCGCGAAGACCGGTTGTTTCTCGGTTGTCCGCTGGCCCAGCGCATTGGTGTAGGTCAGCTTCTTCTGTTTCACGTCGGTGTTGGTGACGGTGTAGCGGACCTCGAGTGCCCCGGTTCCACCGACGATGACCTCGGGGTCCACGACCTCCCCGTTGAGCCGGTACTCCGCGTGCATGGCGACGGCAAGAGGCTTGTCCACCAGCGCTTCGGTCAGGATCGTGGTGGGTTCGGGACCACCGACGTCGATCTCGATGCCGTCAGCGGTCACTTCGGGGCGTCCCCGCTGGTTCAGGTAGACGACGTTGGCGGTGGAGGACGGGTCCTCGATCGTTCGTTCCTCGCCGGCCGGACTGCTGATCCGGCTGATGAGTTGCGACTCGATGGGCAGGCCGCGCGGATCGAGCTGCGACACGACGATCTCGTCGTTGACCAGTTCGGCGCTCTGGCGTCCGGCCGGCACCGCCCGGGGCAACCCGGAACTGCGCAGGGCAGCCTCCGCTGCCAATACCTCACCCGACGGCTCGGCGTGTGCGGCGGCCAGGGGAGGTGCGAGTGCCAGTAGAAATGCCGCGACTGTCGTCGTCGCCCTGATCACCTACTCACCCCGCTGAGTTGTGGCTCGTCGGGCTCGGGCTCGACAGCGGGGGGGACGTCCGGGGGCGGGGAACCGGGGGAGTCGGTGGGTCGGGCATCCGTGGGCTCGCGCACCAGCGTCACGAATCGGTGGACAAGCAGAGCCAGCAGTCCCGCCAGGAACGACGGGATGATGGCGATTTCCATCAAAGTGCCCAAACCGGTGTCGCCGACACCCGACACCGCGATGGTGACGGCCATGACGATGCCGCCCAGGATCAACGGCAGGCCATATCTGCGTAGCCGCGTGAATGAGGACACGATGGCGAGCAGCAGCAGCGCCCACGCGGCCATCTGGCCGGGGTTCTGATTGGTGTAAGGGATGAAGGCGCGGATGAGGGCGTACAGGATGGCCACGGACATACCCCCGCACAGCAGGGCGATGATGCGCGCGCCCGGCGCGTTCCCGGCGCCCGGAGTGCCGCGCGGCAACCACACGATCAGGCCTCCCACTACCGCGGAGATGATGATCGCCACGTCGATGTAGGGCACTGTTCCGTCGTCCGGGATGATGCGGGAACCAATCACCCAGGCGATGAGTACCCCGACGAGGGTGGCCAGTAGGGGCATCATCGGAGCCGTCGCTTCTGCGACAGTTGTCGGTCGGGTGTGTTTGGGCGGGTCGTGGATGGTCTCGAGGGCGCCCGGATCTCCCTCGATCTCAAGGTGCGGCAAGGCCCGGTCGAGCCAGCGGGGCAGCCACCAGGTGATCTTCGCTGCGAGGACCATCAGCGCGGGTACCAGCAGGCAGCGCACGATCGTCGCATCGACGAGCACCGCGGTGGCCAGACCGACGCCGAAGAGTTTGGACAACGAGTCGTCGGACAGCAGGACGAATGACGAGAAGACCACGACCATGATGGCGGCGGCGGAGGTCACGACTTGCCCGGTGTCGGCCAGTCCGCGGCGAACCGCGACCACCATGTCCTTCGACTTCGCCCAGTGCTCTTGGAACGCCGTGAGCAGGAACACCTCGTAGTCCATGGACAGGCCGAACAGCACGGCGAACATGATCATGGGGACGAACGTCTCGATCGGCACGAGGCGGTCCAGTCCGATCAGGTTGGCGCCGTATCCGAACTGGAAGATCAGCACCACGACGCCGTACGCTGCCGCGATCGACAGCAGGTTCATGGCAGCGGCCTTGATGGGGATCACCAGCGAGCGGTAAGCGATCAGCAGAAGCATGGCGGACAGCAGCACCACGCCGCCGATGAACACCGGCAGACTTTGTCCGATCTGCACCGAGAGGTCCATCATGATGGCCGTCAGTCCTGCGACGTGGGCGTCCTCTTCCTCACCAGTCGTCGCGGCGGGCAGGACATCGTCGCGCAGGGTTCCGACCAGTTCTTGAGTGGCGGGATCCGCGGGACCGGTCGTCGGCGTGACTTGGATGACGGCCACCCCGCCATCGGGGCTGACGATGGCATCGCCGACCTCCTGGATGCCGGGCGTGTCCTTGAGGACGTCCTCCAGGGAGGTCAGGCGCGGGTCCTGGGTGCGTGGGTCCCCGCCGGAATCCAGATCGGCGTTCTTGGGCGCGGTCGCCGGCTTGTTCATCTGGACGACGACCGCCAGTGGTCCGGTGTAGCCGGGGCCGAAGGCGTCGCTGATCATCTCGTTCGCCTGGTAGCCGGTGGTGTCGGGGGGCAGGAAGGAGTCGTCGATCTGGCCGAATTCCATCTTGGTGATCGGGAACGCCATCAGGAGCAGGAGCAGGATGGAGCCGATGGCGAATGGCCAGGGACGGGTGGTCACGGCGTCGGCGATCCGCGCCCACATGCCCCGGTCCAGGTGGTCGTCATCGGTGTGATGGGCCTGTCGGTCCTTCTTGGGCAGGACCCGATGCTTCATGAGTCCGAAAAGCGCCGGTACCAAGGTCAAGGACGCCATGATCGCCACGAAGATGACGACCGCCGCTGCGTATCCGAGCCATGCGAGGAACTGGATCTGAGTCAGCGCCAGTCCGCTGACGGCCAGGATCAGCGTGGTCCCGGCGAAGACCATGCCGGCGCCGGCGGTGCCGGCGGTTCGCCCGATGGAGTCATTGACCTCGAAGCCCTTACGCAGCAATGTCCGGTGGCGCACGACCAAGAACAGGGCGTAGTCGATCCCGACGCCCAACCCCAGCATCGATCCCAGGATGGGGGCGGCGTCGGGGACGAAGACGAGTCGGCCCAGCAGTCCGATGATGGCGGTGCCGATCCCTACGGACATGATCGCGCTGAGCAGCGGGACGACCGCAGCGGCTATGCGGCGCAGGGCGAAGAGCAAGATGATCACGGCGGCGAGCAGTCCCAGGCCCTCGCTCGCCGACGACGTTCCCTGCGACAGGATCTGCCCCATGGAGCCGCCGATCGCGACCTTGCATTCGGGGGCCGAGTTCACGGCGGCGTCGAGGACGTTCTGCGCTGTGCTCTTCTCGCCCAGCTCCGCGTCGGCGATCTGCACGTTGAGAATTGCGGTCTGGCGGTCGTCGGACAGCAGGTCCTTCTCCTGGGCTGGCCCTGTGACCCGGAGGACACCGGTCACATCGAGCAGGGCGGCGCGGGTCTTGGCGACCTGCTCCTTGCCCGCGCCTGTCCCGAGGTCTTCGGTGCCGCACTGCATGACCACCGGCTGCGCTCCTGTGGAGGCGCCCGTGAAGGCTCGGCTCAGCAAGGTCTGCCCGGTGGCGGAGTCAGTGCCCTCCAACGTGATGGTCTGGACCCCGGCCGCGGGGAGGCGGTTGTTCAGACCGCTCACCAGCAGCAGCGCGATGATCCACAAGGCCAGCACCAGCTTGGCGTGATGCGCGCACCATACGGCGATTCGGTACAGAGCGCGGGTCACGTGAGCATCCTGCCGTTATCGGACGCTGCCTCGGGCCACATGTCCGATTTTGAACTGAGCTGAGGGAACCGCGACAGGGTCGAGAGGGGTGGATGATGCGCGAGTCCGAGCCGAAGTTGCTCGCGGTCACGACGGCGTAACTCGCCGTGCGCGAACGCGGCGATGAGGACGATGGCGACCTGTGCCGCCAGCAGCAGAGTCCGTTGCGGCAAACCGCTGAGGTGCAGCAACGGCGCAGCGGCTGCGGCGGTGAGCGCGCAGGCGACGAGTGGCGCGGGCCACAGGTGGGGTCGACGCTGCGCGCCGGCGGCGATCTGGATCGCTGCCGCCGAGATGACAGTCAACACAGCGACGCAGAAGACAAGGACCGCACTCGCGTGCAACTCCGCGGGTACAGGAGTGTCGGTGGACGCCGAACAGAACCGTTGCCCGGGTGGACACGGCAGCGGGGTGGCCACGATGGCGACTGCCGCCATCGCAGCGAGTAAGGCCGCGCCCCCGACGCCGCGGCGCCATGACCACAGAGCGGGAACGACGACCACGATCCCCAACGCCGCGACAACCATGGCTGCCCGCCCCCACTGCGGGGCGAAGGCGCCCTGGGCGGACAGGGTGCTCAGGTACTGCTCGTACTGCTTGAAGCCAGGGTTCGCCGCGCCGCCGATGGAGACCAGGATCCACACCGCCAACACGCAGAGCGCGGAGATTCGCACCGTGACCCCGGCGCTCGGGGACCCAGACGTCCACCGGACCATGGGTCCACTGTAGGCACCTGGACCCGACTTGACGATCGTGAGAACCCCGACTTGACGATCGTGAGAACCCCGACTTGACGATCGTGAGGACGGGGAGCATGCTGGGGCCGTGCGAACGTATCGCCTCGTAATCACCTAGCGCGTCGACCAAAAGTCGACGCGCAACCCTCCGCAGCCCCACCGGGCCGGGGGGTTTTTCGTTTTCGGGGCCCGCCACCACGCGGGTCCGGGGACGAACAGGCCGCCTCCGGCTGCGGGAGACCCCCGCGAGGGAGGCGGCCTGAAGGCGATGAGGGGACACTGGTCCACAGGACGAACAGAACACGGCCGCGAGAACAGGGCGGCCGCGAGAACAGGGCGGCCGCGAGCAGAGGGCCGCGAGAAGAGGAACGACATGACCGAGCAGATCACAGGGTCACAGAGTCTGGTCCGGGCGCTTGAGCACGCTGGCGTCGAGGTCGTCTTCGGCATCCCGGGCGGCGCGATCCTTCCGGCCTACGACCCGATCATGGACTCCACGCAGATCCGTCACATCCTGGTGCGACACGAGCAGGGGGCGGGGCACGCCGCCGAGGGGTACGCGACTGCGACCGGGCGCGTGGGAGTGTGCATGGCCACCTCCGGCCCGGGAGCCACCAACCTGGTCACGGCAATCGCCGATGCCTACATGGACTCCGTTCCCATCGTCGCCATCACCGGACAGGTCGCGAGCAGGGCCATCGGCACCGATGCTTTCCAGGAGGCCGACATTCGCGGCATCACCATGCCGATCACCAAGCACAACTACCTCATCACCGATCCCGATGACATCCCCCAGGCGATCGCCGAAGCGTTCCATATCGCCGCGACGGGCAGGCCCGGGCCCGTGCTGGTGGACATCAGCAAGGATGCCCTTCAGGCCATGACCAGTTTCCGCTGGCCTGACCGACTGCACATGCCGGGCTACAAACCCACGGTCAACCCGCACGCGCGCCAAGTGCGCCAAGCGGCCCGCATGATCATCGCCGCCCAGAGCCCGGTGTTCTACATCGGCGGAGGCGTGGTCAAGGCGGATGCGGCCGAGGAGTTGCTGCGCCTGGCGGAACTCACCGGAATCCCGGTGGTGACCACCTTGATGGCGCGTGGTGCCTTCCCTGATGGGCACAAGCAGAACCTGGGCATGCCCGGTATGCACGGCACCGTGGCTGCGGTGGGGGCACTGCAGCGCTCGGATCTGCTGATCGCCATCGGAACCCGGTTCGACGACCGCGTGACCGGTCAGTTGACGACGTTCGCTCCAGACGCCAAGGTCATCCACGCGGATGTGGACCCGGCCGAGATCGGCAAGAACAAGCCCGTCGACATCCCCATCGTCGGCGATGCGAAGGCGATCATCCTCGCGCTGACCGACGCGCTGCAGGCACAGTTGGACGCCGGTGAGCAAAGTGACTACTCCGACTGGTGGCGCACTATCGACCACTGGACGCAGACGTATCCGTTGGGCTACGCATTGCCCGACGACGGCACCTTGTCGCCGCAGTACGTGATCGAACGCCTCTCTGCATTGGCCGGTCCCGACAGCATCTATGTCGCGGGTGTGGGACAGCACCAGATGTGGTCGAGTCAGTTCATCAACTTCCAGAAGCCGCGCACCTGGCTGAACTCCGGAGGGGCGGGCACGATGGGGTACGCAGTCCCGGCCGCCATGGGTGCCAAGGTCGGCTGCCCCGACACCATGGTGTGGGCCATCGACGGGGACGGCTGCTTCCAGATGACCAACCAGGAATTGGCGACCTGCACCATCAACGACATTCCCATCAAGGTGGCGTTGATCAACAACTCGAGCCTCGGCATGGTGCGGCAGTGGCAGACCCTCTTCTACAACGAGCGCTACTCGAACACCGACCTGAACAGCCACGAGTTCCCGGACTTTGTGAAGTTGGCCGAGGCATACGGAGCCGTTGGACTGCGGTGCGACAACGCCACTGATGTCGATGCCACCATCGAGAAGGCGATGTCCATCAACGACCGTCCGGTCGTGGTCGACTTCCAAGTGCACAAAGACGCGATGGTCTGGCCGATGGTGGCTGCCGGGGCGAGCAACGACGACATCCAGCACGCGCGCGATCTGGCGCCGGTGTGGGAAAGGGAAGACTGACATGACACGCCACACTTTGTCCGTGCTCGTGGAAGACGTCCCCGGAGTCCTGACCCGGATCGCGGGACTGTTCTCACGGCGGGGTTTCAATATCGAGTCGCTGGCGGTGGGGCCCACTGAACAGTCCGGCATCTCGCGCATGACAATTGTCGTGGCTGTGGAGGATCTTCCGCACGAGCAGGTCACCAAGCAGCTGAACAAGTTGATCAACGTCATCAAGATCGTCGAGCTGGATCCGGATCACAGCGTGCAGCGGGAACTGATCCTGGTGAAGGTGGCCACCACCCCCGACAACCGCAGCCACATCCTCGAGACGGTGCAACTGTTCCGAGCCAAGGTCGTCGACGTCGCACCGAACGCGTTGACGGTGGAAGCAACGGGTGGTCGAGACAAGTTGCAGGCCCTCTTGCGCACTCTTGAGCCATTCGGCATCAAAGAACTCGTCCAGTCCGGTGCGGTCGCCGTGGCCCGCGGCTCGAAGGTCATCAGCGAGCGCAACCTGCGCAGCGCGTGAGCCGAGCCCGGGCGGTGCTGCGATTGACTGGCACTACCCTTGTCCCTGTTCCCTTGTCCCTATTCGCATCCCGACAACCGTGAGGACCCCGCGTGGCCACCTTGTTCTATGACGACGACGCTGATCTCTCGATCATCCAGAACCGGGTGGTCGCGATCTTGGGCTACGGCTCACAAGGCCATGCGCATGCCTTGAGTCTGCGAGATTCCGGAGTCGACGTCCGGGTGGGGCTCAAGGAAGGTTCACACAGTCGGCCAAAGGCGGAGGCTGCGGGCCTTCGGGTGGTGGATCCCGCCACCGCTGCCGCCGAGGCCGATCTCATCATGGTCCTCGTGCCAGATCCGGCGCAGCGCGCTCTGTACGCCGAGGCGATCGAGCCGAATCTGCAAGAGGGCGACGCGCTGTTCTTCGCCCACGGCTTCAACATCCGGTTCGGCTACATCAAGCCACCGTCCTTCGTCGACGTGTGCATGGTGGCGCCGAAGGGGCCAGGGCATCTGGTGCGCCGCGAATACGACTCCGGCCGCGGTGTGCCCGCGATCGTCGCGGTCGAGCAGGACGCCACCGGCGAGGCCTGGCCTTTGGCGCTGTCGTACGCCAAGGCGATCGGGGCGCTGCGGGCGGGTGGCATCAAGACCACGTTCACGGAGGAAACCGAGACCGACCTGTTCGGGGAGCAGGCCGTCCTGTGCGGCGGGGCCTCGCAGTTGGTGCAGTACGGATTCGAGACCCTGGTCGAGGCCGGCTACCAGCCGGAGGTGGCCTACTTCGAGTGCCTGCACGAACTCAAGCTCATCGTGGATCTCATGTACGAAGGCGGCATCGCCAAGCAGCGGTGGAGTGTGTCCGACACCGCGGAATACGGCGACTACGTCTCCGGGCCACGCGTGATCGATGCCCGCGTCAAGGACAACATGAAGGCAGTGCTCACCGACATCCAGTCCGGAGCCTTCGCCCAACGGTTCATCGATGACCAGGATGCGGGGGCGCCCGAGTTCGTCGAGTTGCGCGCCAAGGCCGAGCAGCATCCCATCGAAGCCACCGGTCGTGACTTGCGTAAGTTGATGGCATGGGTCGACTCCGGCGACGATGACTACACCGAGGGCACCGCCGCTCGGTGAGGCCGACAGTTGCGCCCCAGGTTCGAACCTGGGGCTACATGGGCCGTGGTGCCCCACATGGGAAGGCCGCGACGTTCGTCGCCGTGAACACCGCGCGTCGGGGCGTCACCGAGGATTAGTTTCCCGGTATGGAAGTAGTCATCGTCGAATCGGCCGAACAGGGAGCAGCCGTCGTCGCCGGGGCAATCGCGGACCTCGTCACGCGCACCCCCGATCAGGTGCTGGGGCTGGCCACGGGATCGACTCCGCTGCCCGTGTACGACGACCTGGTGCGGCGACACGAAGTCGATGGCCTGTCCTTCGCCCGAGCCCGCGGCTTCGCCCTCGACGAGTATGTCGGGCTACCGCGGGATCATCCTGAGTCCTACCGGGCTGTCCTGGAGCGTGAGTTCGTCGGTCGCGTTGACTTTCCACGCAGCGCCTTGCGTACCCCGGACGGCTGGGCCGACGACATTCCGGCTGCTTGTGTCGAGTACGAAGCCGCGATCCGGGCGGCTGGGGGGATCGATCTCCAACTGCTCGGGGTGGGCTCGGACGGGCACATCGGGTTCAACGAGCCGACGTCGTCGCTGGCGTCTTCGACTCGGATCAAGACCCTCACGCGGCAGACTCGCGAGGACAACGCCCGGTTCTTCGACGGTGACGTCGAGGCGGTTCCGGAGCACGTTCTCACCCAGGGCGTGGGCACGATCGGGCGGGCACGGCACCTAGTTCTCCTCGCCTGGGGGGAGGGGAAAGCTGCAGCTGTTGCCGCCACCGTTGAGGGCCCGGTGACTTCTATGGTGCCCTCGAGTGCCCTGCAACTCCACCCCCACGCGACGGTCGTCGTGGACGAGGAGGCGGCCCGCGATCTGCGGCTGCGGGACTACTACCGAGAGGTCTACTTCGGCAAGCCGGACTGGCAATCCATCTGATGATCTCGCTGGACCTGTCATGACCCCCGAAGTCACTCCTGGCGTTACCCCTGGCGTTATGGCGCCGGGCATCTGCGACTCGGGTCCCACTCATTGGCAGACGTTGTGGGAGGAACGCGAGCCGGGGCGGTTCACCCGGTTCTCGCCCTCAGACTGGGACCGGCCCCAACTCGACGACTGGATCGCCGCCTTGGACCACGCGGTGCGCGGGGTGGGACGACCGCCCGTGATCGTCGCGCACAGCCTCTCGTGCCTGCTGGTGCCCCTATGGGCGGATTCGGTGCCAGATGCGGCGGCTGTGGTCACCGGTGCCCTGCTCGTCGCGCCTGTCGACCCCGACGGCCCCGCCTTTCCAGCCCCGGCCCACGAGTTCCGCCACCGGGTCCGCGGCCGATTGCCGTTCGCCTGCCTGGTGGTCGGCAGTCAGAACGACCACTACGCCTCACCTGGCTGGACCCGTGCTTTCGCGACGGAGCTGGGAGCTCGTCATGTCGACGCCGGCGCGGTGGGACACATCAACGCAGATAGTGAGTTGGCTGATTGGCCACAAGGGCGCGTGCTGCTCGACGACTTCATCGCCGGCCTGGGCGGCTGACTGCACCGATCGGCCGAGTCTTGAGATCGGGACTGGACACAGCGACCGATGACGGGTGGGATGGGTCGCATGACCAGTGACGCTTGGCCGGCCGGTGTGCCCTGTTGGACCGACCTCATGGTGCCCGACCCGGATGCTGTCCGACCGTTCTACGATGCCGTGCTCGGATGGACACTCACCGAGCCGGACGAGCAGTTCGGCGGGTACGTCATGGCGCTGAAAGACGGTGCTCCCGCAGCCGGGGTGGGTCCGCTGCGCGAGGGGAGCCGCAGCGCATGGACGATGTACTTCGCCGTCGATGACGCCGACGCTGTCGCGGCCGCCACCCGCGCCGCCGGTGGAACGGTGTTCGCCGACCCGATGGACGTGGGCGACCTGGGTCGCATGTTCGTCGGTGCCGATCCGACAGGCGCCGTCTTCGGTGTTTGGCAGGCGGGCTCGTTTTCGGGGGCGGCTGTGACGAATCAGCCGGGTGGCCTCATGTGGGAGGATCTGCGCTGCACGGACCCGGGATCAGCGCGGCAGTTCTACGCCGCAGTGTTCGGTTTCGACTATCACGAGATGGACATGGAAACCCCGCAGGACTACATGGTCTTCACTCTCCCGGGCACCGATCGTCCGCTGGGCGGAATGGGAGGGTTGGACCCGAACGCCGAATCGGTTGCCTCGCACTGGTCGGTGACTTTCGCGGTGGCCGACGCGGACGCCTCCGTGGCAGCGGCAACCACTAACGGTGGCGCGGTGCCGATCCCACCCTTCGATTCGCCGTACGGCCGCATGGCCGGGCTCACCGATCCCGCGGGAGCGCCCTTCTGGATCATCCAGCCGGCTCGTCAGACCTGAGCCGTCGCGAACCGCGACGCCGGTGCATCAGGGCGAAGCCAAGTGCGACACTTGCTCCATGCAGACCGAAATCAAGTTCTCCCCGTCCTTCGCAGTCGCCACCATCACCTTGTCCGCCAGCGAGCAGATCAAGGCCGAAGCCGGGGCGATGGTCTCCATGCAGGGCGTTGACATCGAGACAAGCACCCAGGGCGGGATCATGAAGGGGCTCAAGCGGTCCGTGTTGGGCGGTGAGTCCTTCTTCATGAACACATTCACCGCCGGTCACCAGGGGGGTCAGGTTTCGTTCGCACCGGAACTCCCCGGCGACATCGTCGCGTGGGAGTTGACCGGACAGACCGTCTACCTGCAGTCCGGGGCGTATCTCGCGTCGGCGATGTCGGTGGATGTCGACTCCGGTTGGGGGGGCGCGAAGACCTTCTTCAGCAGCGAGGGACTGTTCATCTTGAAGTGCTCCGGGCACGGGCAACTCGTCGTGAGCGCTTATGGCGCGATCGAAGGCCGGCAACTCGCTGCCGGGGAATCCTTCACGATCGACTCCGGTCACGTGGTCGGTTGGTCCGACGGCATCACCTACAAGGTGCGCAAGGTCGGCAACTGGAAGAGCACGTTCCTGTCCGGCGAAGGCTTGGTCGCCGATCTGACAGGCCCCGGGACGGTGTACATGCAGACCCGTTCCCCCGAGGCGCTCGTCAGTTGGCTGATCCCGAAGTTGCCCAAGTCCAGCAACTGAGGGACCACAGCAAGTGGGGCTCAGAACACTGAGGTCACGGCAACGCGGCGCGGGCCGCCAGAGCCAGTGCCTCGCCCAGTTGCTGATGACCGGCCGGATCGAGATGGACTCCATCGACGGGTCCCGGTGTCACTACGGACGCCGCATCGAAGAACGAAACGCCCAGTTGTGCGGCGATAGCCGAGTAGTGCTGTGCCAGTTCCTGTGACTCCTGCTCTCGGCCCTCGTAAAACACTCCCATGAACCCGCTCGGGCTCACGATGTGAGGGGGTGACACGACGAGGACCGCCGGCGAGGCGGCTTCGAAACCGGCCGCGCTGCGCACAGTGATGTCGACGAGGGTCCAGATGCCGGAGGCGGCGTGCCGCGCGGTGAGTCCGAGAGGGGACTGCAAGTCGTTGGTGCCCAACATGATGATGACCAGATCGACGGGGGCATGAGACTCCAGCAGCGGTCCGAGCATGGTGGCCCCACTGCGGCTCGGCGCATAGGGAGAGTCGACAACCGTCGTGCGACCGTTCAGACCCTCCACGATGACATCGGCACCCGAGCCCAACGCAGCGCCCAGGACCCCGGGCCAGCACTGCGCGAGCGGGTAGCGCCCACCTGTGGCGGGATCGAACCCCCACGTGTTGGAGTCGCCGAATGCCAGCACTCGTTTCGGGGAGCGACCCCATCGCTCTTCAGGCGAATCCGCTGGCTCCACGATCACTCTCTCCTTGGTGCTCGGGCTACTTCGTGCTCGGACTCCCCAGTTCATTCCGGCGCCACTCTACGAGAGTCGGGTGACCGATCGGTGGGGGCGCACCCGAATGGTGCGGGCCACAGCGCGATGCTGGTGCAGGTTTGCATCAACCACCGTCGGGAGGTCGAAGAGTTCCCCTCGCCCTGATCAGGGCTTGGCGCCGGCACCTCGACGACGGGCCAGGGCCACCGGCAAGCCACTGCCGATAGACCAGAAGCAGTCGAGAGGTGGGCCCATCCGCTCCCGCGGGCTTGCGGACGTGGTTGTCGAGGAGGATGGTCATTGCGGGTGACCTCCGTGGTAGGGGACCCGTCTGACTAAGGAGTCGCCGTGAGGATCTGCATCGTCGAGCCCATAGGGATTCTTGGCAGTGAGGTGCAGGCCATGCTGCCCGACCACGAGGTCGTCGAGTTCGATTCGCGTGGGATGTCCGATGCGGATCTGATCGAGCGTTGCCGTGGGTGCCGGGTCATGGCCCTGACCTCCCGGCCGCTGTCCGCGTCAGTGATCGACAGCCTGCCGGACCTGGGATTGATCGCTGTCGCTTTCGCCGGTGTGGATTCCGTGGACACCGCCGCGGCCGAAAGTCGCAATGTCCTGGTCCGGAATGCGCAGGGCTACGCGAACACGGCTGTCGCGGAGTTGGCCCTGGGCTTCATGATCACGCTCGCGCGGCACGTCGTGACTTTGAATCGCTCCATTCGTGATGGGGGTGTCGCGCAGGTCGGAAATGAACTGCGGGGCAAGACCATCACTGTGATCGGCACCGGAGGAATCGGGCGGGAGGTCATGCGACTGTCCGAGGCCTTCGGCATGAAGACGGTTCCGTTCGACCGGGATTCGCGGATCACCTTGCTGGACGCCATCAGTGGGGCGGACTTCGTGTCCTTACACGTCCCGCTCACTCCGACAACCCGGGGACTGTTCGGCACCGATCAGTTCACCGCCATGAAGACGACGGCGTACCTGGTCAACCTGGCCAGAGGGCCGATCGTGGACGCTGAGGCCCTCGATACTGCCCTGGGCTCGGGTTCGATCGCAGGTGCAGCGCTCGATGTGTTCGACAGGGATCCGCCCCTGCCCAGGGACTACCCGCTACTTCGGCACGACAACGTGATCGCCACTCCACATATCGGCTTCGACACCGTTGAAGCCGTGCGGAAGAAGGGGGAACTGACCGCGGAGCACATTGCCGAGTACGTCCGAGCACAGCACCTTGCGAACGGCTCCGCGTGACTGCAGTGGGTACTTGGTGATGCTCCGGATTCGGTCAAGATGCACTGTCTGGACCCGGCCAGGCCCAGGCTGCCCTCCGCTCGTGAATCGCTTCACAAGCCCCGCGTAGACTGGAGGCGATCCGGTCCCTGGACCGGATCACGTGTGCCGACGATAGGAATGCCGTGACCAAGCCCGTAGTGCTCATAGCCGAGGAACTGTCCCCAGCGACCGTCGAGGCGCTCGGCCCCGACTTCGAGATCCGGCATTGTGACGGCTCGGACCGCGAACAACTGCTGCCCGCCATAGCCGATGTGGACGCGATCCTCATTCGTTCGGCGACCAAGGTCAACGCGGAGGCTCTGGCCGCGGCCAAGAATCTGAAAGTGGTCGCCCGTGCCGGTGTCGGACTCGACAACGTCGACGTCAAGGCGGCGACGGAGGCGGGTGTCATGGTGGTCAACGCCCCGACATCCAACATCCTCAGTGCTGCGGAACTGGCGGTCGCGCTGCTTCTGTCATCCGCCCGCAACGTCGTTCCTGCCAACGAGGCTTTGCGCCGTGGCGAGTGGAAACGCTCCAAGTACAGCGGAATCGAGTTGGCCGACAAGGTCGTCGGGGTCGTAGGACTCGGGCGGATCGGAGTACTCGTCGCGCAGCGGCTGAGCGCGTTCGGCGTGCAGTTGATCGCCTACGACCCTTACGTACAACCAGCCCGCGCGGCGCAGCTCGGGGTGCGTATGGTCGACCTCGACGAGTTGCTCGCCAGCTCGGATTTCATCACGGTGCACCTCCCCAAGACCCCGGAGACACTGGGCCTGATCGGAGCCGAAGCGCTGCACAAGGTCAAGCCCGAGGTCCGCATCATCAACGCAGCCCGCGGCGGCATCGTCGATGAGGATGCGCTCTATCAGGCACTGGTCGATGGTCGCGTCGCCGGTGCGGGACTGGACGTCTACGCCAGCGAACCGTGCACAGACTCGCCACTGTTCGGGCTGGACAACGTGGTCGCCACGCCCCACCTGGGGGCCAGCACCGATGAAGCGCAGGAGAAGGCGGGAATCTCCGTGGCGCGTTCGGTGCGCTTGGCACTGAGCGGCGAGCTGGTGCCCGACGCGGTCAACGTCCAAGGCGGTGTCCTCGCCGAGCCGGTGCGTCCCTTGCTCCCTCTGGCGGAGAAACTGGGGGCCATCGCCTGCAAACTCTCCGCATCGGCGATCGAACGGATCGACGTCGATGTTCTCGGGGAGGCGGCGGCCGAAGACGTCCGCGTCCTCGAACTGTCTGCGCTCAAAGGTGTCTTCGGCCAACTGGTCGACGACCCGGTGTCCTACGTCAACGCCCCCCTCATGGCCAAGGCCCGGGGAGTCGAGGTGCACCTGTCCACGACACCTGACAGCCCGGACCACCGTTCGGTCGTCACCGTTCGCACCACGCAGGTCGACGGCGGCCAGGTGCGCGTCGCCGGCACTGTCGTGGGTCCCAAAGACGAGGCCCGGCTGGTTCAAGTCGACGGCTTCGACGTCGAAGTCGCCATCACGGACCACATGGCTTTCCTCGGCTACGTCGACCGCCCCGGAGTGGTGGGCAAACTGGGCCAAATCCTGGGAGACGCCGGCATCAACATCGCGGGCATGCAGGTCGGTCGCACCGACGCGGGGGGCCCGGCACTGACCGTCCTCACAGTGGATTCCGCGGTCCCGAGCAGCACAATGGAAACCATCGTCACCGAGATCGGCGCGGGCTTCGGCAGGGCCGTCGACCTGGCCTGACCGTGGCCGCGCCGCTGAAGGACTCCTTCGGCACCCCGGCGGTCGAGCAGTTGGCGGGCTGGCTGGCAGCGGTGACCCCGGAGTTCGACGCCGCGGAGTTCACGACTCGGGCAACTGCCGAGTTCGCGGACCTGGAGTTGTCCGAAAGGTCCCGCGCCGTCGCACGGACTCTGACGGATTTCCTGCCGACGGATCCCGCCGTTGCCATCCCGCTGATCACCAGTGCGCTGCCGCCAGAGTCAGAGGCGCAGCGATGGCAGGGCATGACCGGATTCGTCCTGTGGCCGCTCGGCATGTACGTCGCTGAGCACGGGTTGGACACCTTCGAGGAGTCGATGACGGCGCAGTACGAGATCACGAAGCGGTTCACCGCGGAGTTCAGCATCAGGCCATTCCTTGAGCATCGCTACGAACCCACCATGGCCCGTCTGACCCAGTGGACCGCTGATCCCAGCGAACACGTGCGCCGACTGGTGTCGGAGGGAACTCGGCCTCGGCTGCCCTGGGCCCCCCGGCTGCGGCGATTCGTGCTCGATCCCACGCCGCTCCTCCCGCTGCTCAGCGCCCTGCGAGACGATCCGTCCGACTACGTACGCCGTTCCGTCGCCAACAACCTCAATGACATCTCCAAGGATCATCCGGATGTGACGCTGGCGGTGACGGCGCGATGGCTGAGGGAGGTTCCGAGCCGTCGTCCGCTGGTTCGCCATGCGCTGCGTACCCTCGTCAAGTGCGGCGACGCGAAGGCCCTGTCGATCCTCGGCTTCGACCGGCGGTCGCCGGCCCGCATCGAGCACGTGTCCATCTCTGCGCATCAGGCGCGGATCGGGGAGAGGGTCGCGGTGCAGGTGGTGGTCGCGAACGACAGCGACCGGCCGGCGCCGGCGCTGGTGGACATCGAGATCGGGTTCGTCAGGCCCGCGGGCCGCATCAGTGCCAAGGTGTTCAAAGGCGGTGAGTTGTCCGTGTCATCCGGTGGGACGGCTGCGGTGAAACGCAGTTTCTCGCTGGCGCAGTTGTCGACCCGTTCCGTCTACCCCGGCCGTCATACGGTCGCTATCCTTCTCAACGGATCTCGGATTCCGGCGGGCTCTTTCGAACTCATCGATTGACCCGTTGCCCTGGAACCGCAGATCCGACACTGTGGACGGGTGAGGGACATTCGGTATGCGGTGGTCGGATTCGGTCTGGCCGGGTCGGTCTTCCACGCACCACTCATCGCCACGACACCCGGTTGCCGCTTGGCGGCCGTGGTCGCCAGATCCGAGTCGAGTCGGACCGCCGCCGCCACGCAGTATCCGTCTGTCGAGGTCGTGCCTGACACCGACTCTCTGCGAAACCTTGATATCGACGTCGCGGTCGTGGCAACGCCGAACGCCACTCACTCGACAATCGCGGGTGCCCTGATCGAAGCCGGGATCGCAACCGTGGTGGACAAGCCCCTGGCCACCGACGTCGCTTCGGCGTTGTGCCTGATCGAGTCGGCGGAGAGGTTCGGAGTGGTTCTGACGTGCTACCAGAACCGGCGCTGGGATGGTGACTTCGCGACCGTCCGTGAACTGGCGAAATCCGGTCGCCTGGGTCGCGTGCACCGGTTGGAGTCGCGCTTCGAACGGTGGCGACCCGCCGTGAAGTCAGGCTGGAAGGAACAACCGGCACCGGGCTCCGGTGTGTTGTGGGATCTCGGCCCGCACGTCATAGATCAGGCCATGGTGCTGCTCGGTCCGGTCACCGAGACCCGAGGATGGGTACGCACGGTCCGGTCCGGCGCGCAGGTCCCCGATGATGCATTCGTCGAACTGCGCCACGAATCGGGTGCGGTGTCCCAACTGTGGGTCAGCCTGGTGACCGCTGCGCCGGGCCCTCGGTTCCGAGTGCTCGGGGACCGCGCCGCCTACGTCAAGGACGGGCTGGATCCGCAGGAGGACGACCTCCGCAGGGGCGCGCGACCTGGCGGCGGGCCGTGGGGTGTCGAGGCGACGGCGATGGCGGGTTCGCTGATGACCGGTGACGAAACCGTGCCGATCGCCACCGTGCCCGGGGACTACCCCGACTTCTACCGTCGGATGACTGCCTGCCTACGAGGCGAAGGCCCAGTGCCAGTCGATCCCCGCGACAGTCTGGCCGCTCTGGAGGTCATCGAACAGATCAGCGGTTACTGAAGGCCGTTGCGCTGCTCAAGCGGTCGCCAGTCCGGCCAGACGGTCAACCGGCGACGATGTCGCCCTCGGCGTTGTCAATGGTGATGCCCTGCTGCTGCAGGTAGACCTTGGCCGCCTGAATGCGCTCCGGATCGCCCTCGAGTTCCAGGACCAGCCAACCGAAGTGATTCTCGATGGCCGCTCGACGAATGTTGGGTACGACGTCGTAGTCCTTGACCAGGTGATAGATCACCGGCTGGGTGACGCGTTCCTCGGGAAAGGTCAGCCGCAGATGTTCCGACACATCGCCTCCTGGGGTCTGTCCGCCGCGCCTCGGTCTCAGCGGTCAGCCTATCCGGTCGCCGACGCGAGAGTGCATCACGCGAACACAGGCCGGGTGACGGTGGCAGAATCCGGCGCGTGGCCGCCCGCAGGTATCTTCCGCCCGCGACCTTCGTCGCGCCGACGGGGACATGGCCGGAGGGCCCCTTCGGCGTCGACACCCCGACCTACGCACTGGTGTCGGCGCGCATCGCGATCAGACTGAAGACCGTGATGACCGAGCAGGGTCTGTCGCTGCGCGCGGTGGCCGGTCCGGCCGCTATGGACCCCACCAGCCTGTCGCGACTCCTGACTGGCAAGGTCGTGCCCGATCTCGGAACGATCGCCGGTTTGGAGAACACGCTCGATACCGACCTGTGGCCCGGGCGCCTATGAACCGCCGCCCGGAGCCCGGGATCGGCGGCGAACGGGACATGGGCCAGCGGGACACCGGACAGCGAGACACCGGACGGCGAAGTATCGGACGGCGAGTACGGCGGAACGTCGGACAGATGGTGATCACTGCCGTGGTCGCCCTCGTCCTGGGTACGGCCTACCTGCAGTTGTTGACCCTCGCTCTGGAGGTCGTCTGGACCACGGTCCCTCAGAGGTTGGGCAACGACGTGCTCGTAGCCGGCTACATGGTGGTCATGCTGACCGGTGGGGCTGTGTTCGTCGGCCTGTTGCGGCACCGAACGGGTGTCTTCGGGCACAGCCCGCTGGACGGTCTGACGGTCAGTGTCGCTTCGCTGAAGGTGGCTCTGACGTCTCTCCTCCTGGTCGTCATCACTCTGCTGTCGGGAGCCGTGCTGGGTCCCGAGGCAGGTCTCTTGGCCCTCGGGACTGCCGTCGGTGTGTTCGTGTCAGAACGTCAGCCGGGTTCGGACACCCACCGGTTGGTCACTATCGGGGCGATCGGCGCGCTGCTGGGGCTGGTCGTGTCACTGGCCTGGCATTCGACGCTGAACCTCGGCGGTGGCTACCAGTTCGAATGGGCGGACTTGCTGGCTGCGGCCGCTGTGGCGCTGCTGGCTGCCGTCTGTGTGGCGATCGTGAGGCTGGGTGCCTACGCGTGGCGGCAGTGGGCTGATCCCGGCGAGACCCATGCGAACCGGGTGGCTTTGTCTGGCTTGCTGATCGCCCTGGTGGCGATCTCGTCGTACCTCGTATGGGACATCGATCTGCATCTGATCCTGGGTTCGGGC
Organism: Candidatus Nanopelagicales bacterium; assembly: GCA_037045355.1. Taxonomy (NCBI): domain Bacteria; kingdom Bacillati; phylum Actinomycetota; class Actinomycetes; order Candidatus Nanopelagicales; species Candidatus Nanopelagicales bacterium. The sequence goes on from JBAOHO010000014.1 coordinate 66,315, forward strand.
GAAGGCCACATCTCGGACTTGTTGGCCCTGACCGATGGCGGAGTGGTCGCTGTGATCGTCCTCACCAAGGGGCTCGGGTACGCGCTCAGTCTGGGGGGTGGGTTACGAGGCGGCCCGATTTTCCCGCCATGTTCCTCGGTGGTGCTGTTGGGGTGCTCGCCTCTCTGGCAGGGTTGCCGGGTGTCCCGGCTGTCCTGGCTGCAGCCGGAATCCTGGCCGCCACCTCAGTCGGGCTCGCCCTGCACTGGATCCCGTTGACCGTGTCGGGCGTCGCGCTGGGACTTCTCCTGGGTGGCTGGGCCCTCGTCCCGGCGGCGGTGCTGGGCGTGGTGATCGGCCGACTCGTCGGCACCGGGCTCGAGCGGGTCCCCGGAGTTGGTCCCGTACCAGATGCGCCCGCAGTCGCGGCTACCGCTCGGCGCGGTTGACGGCTGAGACGATCGCCTTCAGCGACGAAGTCACGATGGACGGGTCGATCCCGACCCCCCAGAGGACTCTGTCTGCGATGGCGCATTCCAGGTACGACGCCGCGTTGGCGTCCCCACCGGCTGACATGGCGTGTTCGTTGTAGTCCAGGACCCGCACATCGACCCCATGAGTCGACAAGGCGCTACAGAAGGCCGCGATGGGCCCGTTGCCGCTACCGGTCAGATGTACCTCGCGACCTTCGTCCAAGAGGACCGCGGACACGCTGGTCTCACCACCCACCGAGGAGTCCTGGCTGACACTGATCAGCGCGAACCGACCCCACGGACTGGCCGGGTCCGGCAGGTACTCGTCGGAGAAGATGCGCCACATCTCGTCTGGCAATACTTCGCCACCCTCGTCATCGGTGTGATGCTGAACGACCTGGCTGAACTCGATCTGCAGTCGCCGGGGCAGGTCGAGTTTGTGCTCGGTCCGCATGATGTAGGCGACCCCGCCCTTGCCCGACTGGCTGTTCACGCGGATCACTGCTTCGTAACTGCGCCCGACGTCCTTGGGGTCGATCGGCAGGTACGGAACCTCCCACCGGAAGTCGTCGACGGGGACGCCGGCGTCGCCCGAGTCCTCGGCCATCGCCTTCAAGCCCTTGTTGATGGCGTCTTGATGCGAGCCACTGAACGCCGTGTAGACCAAGTCGCCGCCGTAGGGGTGGCGCTCGTTGACCGGCAGCTGGTTGCAGTACTCGACGGTCCGGCGGATGTCATCGATGTCGCGGAAGTCGATCTGGGGGTCGATCCCCTGGCTGAACAGGTTCATGCCCAGGGTCACCAGGCACACGTTTCCCGTACGCTCCCCATTGCCGAACAGGCATCCTTCGATACGGTCGGCACCCGCCATGAAGCCCAGTTCCGCGGCGGCGACAGCGGTGCCCCGATCGTTGTGGGGGTGCAGGCTCAGCACGACCGAATTCCGGCGCCCCAGATTGCGGTGCATCCACTCGATGGTGTCCGCGTAGACGTTGGGGGTGGCCATCTCGACAGTCGCCGGCAAGTTCAGGATCACCTTGCGGTCAGGCGTCGGTTCCCAGACGTCGGTGACCCGATCGCACACCTCGAGGGCGAAGTCGAGTTCGGTTCCCGTGTACGACTCAGGCGAGTACTCGAAGAACACCTCGGTGTCGGTGTTCTCCGCGTACTTGGCGCACAACTGGGCGCCGTGGACGGCGATGTCCACGATGCCCGCACGGTCCAGACCGAAGACGACCCGACGCTGCAGAGTCGATGTGGAGTTGTACAGATGGACGATGGCCTGGTCGGCACCTTCGATGGCCTCGTACGTGCGCTCGATCAGGTGTTCCCGGGATTGAGTCAGGACCTGGATGACGACGTCGTCGGGAATGGCGTCTTCTTCGATGAGGCCGCGCACGAAGTCGAAGTCCGTTTGGGAAGCCGAGGGAAAGCCGACCTCGATCTCCTTGTAGCCCATGGCGACGAGCAACTCGAACATGCGGCGTTTGCGATCCGGCGTCATGGGATCGATCAGTGCCTGGTTGCCGTCCCGGAGGTCGACTGCACACCAGCGGGGCGCCTGGGTGATGACGCTGTTCGGCCAGGTGCGGTCCGGCAGCGTGATGGGCTGAAACGGCTGGTAACGGTGGAACGGCATCGCGGACGCTTGCTGGGGATTGCGCTGGTCATGCAGGCTGGTCATGGATTCGGGCCTATCTGAGGTGAGGGAGACCGGCAGGCAGACACTCCGCGGCGAGGGGCCAGTCGGGTCAGGCCTCGCCGCGGCTGCCAAGAAGCAGGCCCGCGAACATCCCTGCCACCGTACCAGCGGGTGTCGACGAGGTCCATTCGCAGGTTTCGGAGTGCCGCGGTGGGCTTGGCTCGGGCTCACGGGCGATCGGCCACGTCGCCTGGCAGCGTCACGTCCTTTTCCCGCTAGGTTTGTGCGCGACCGGTCCGCACACTGGACCCATGCTGATCGACGACGACACCTGCTACCGGGCCCTGCGGGCGCGCGACAGCAGGTTCGACGGTCGCTTCTTCGTCGGTGTCCTCAGCACGGGCATCTACTGCCGCCCGGTATGCCCGGCGCGAACTCCACTTCGCCGCAACGTGCGGTTCTTCGGATCAGCTGCTGCAGCTGTCGCTGCTGGATTGCGTGCGTGTCGGCGCTGCCGTCCGGACTCCCTGCCCGGTTCCCGGGAGTGGGATCATCGGTCGGACCTGGTCGCGCGTGCGCTGCGCCTGCTCGGTTCCGGGGCCGCGGATGAGGGCGGTGTCGAGGCGGTTGCCCGGGCACTCAACGTCACGCAACGACACCTGAATCGTGCGCTGACCGCGGAGGTCGGCACGACGGCAGGGCAACTGGCGCGCACCCGCCGAGCCCAGACAGCCCGACTGCTGCTGGAACACACCACGCTGACGCTGACCGACGTCGCGTTCGCGGCGGGGTTCGGTTCGGTGCGGCAGTTCAACGACGTCATGCGCGCCCAGTTCGGCGTCACCCCGGGCGAGTTGCGCCGGGCAGTGCGCCCGGCCCGCGATCAGGCGACGCCGATCTCCGACCTCACGGTGAGACTGCCTTTTCGAACGCCCTACGCGGTCGCTCAAGTCGTGGGTTGGCTGCAACGACACGCCGTCCCGGGAGTCGATGACATCGACGCGGCAGACCCGGCACACGCGATCGTGCGCACGACAAAGCTGGACGACACCAGAATCTCGGTCCGATTCGGCGCGCGAACCGTGGTCCTCGCACTCGGCTTGCCCGCCGGGGCGAGTCTCCGCGAGATCCCCCGACACATCGCGAGTGTGCGGCGCTGGCTGGATCTGGAGGCGGCCCCGGGCGTGATCGATTCGCATCTGCTCCGCGATCTGACCGTCCGTCCGTGGGTCGAACATCACCCGGGCCTGCGAGTGCTGGGAGCCTTGGATCCGTTCCGTGCGCTTACGTCCACCATCGTCAGTCAACAGGTCAGCGTGGCCGCAGCGGCGACGCACAGTGCGCGCCTGATCGACACTGTGGGTCCGGGCGGGCGTTTCCCGACCCCAGCCGAGCTCGCCGAGGTTGATCCCGAGCGATTGGCGGCCGCCCTGGGAGTGCCGCGAGCGCGGGGCCGGCACTCTTGTGGCCGCCGCCGAGGTCATCGCTACGGAACGCGTCCATCTAGGACCCACGGCTGACCGGGAACACGTCATGGCGGTGCTCGGCAGCATCCCGGGGATCGGCCCGTGGACGCTCGCCGACGTGCGGATGCGAGCGCTCGGTGACCCGGATGTGTGGCCGGACGGCGATCTCGTTCTGCGGCGGGCGCTGGGCCCGGGTGGCCTGTTCGCCGGGGTTCGGCCCATCGACATGTCGCCGTGGCGGTCATATCTCGCCCACCACGTGTGGGTTGCCGCCAAATCAGCTCAACCCGAATCGGCGGACCCAGGCGGTGCTGCGCGCCACCCACGGGGCGCGGGGCCATCGCACCCCACTGGTCGTGCTGGCAACGCCGACGACCGATGGATCGGTACCCAAGGAAGACGCGCCCAAGGAGAACCCGTCCAAGGAGAACCCGTCCAAGGAGAACCCGCCCAAGTAGGACTCACGCGGAACGCGAGGAAGGAGTCGACATGATCATCGACGTACTCGAAGGGGGGCCGGAGCAGTTAGTCGTGGTGGCCGAGCCCGGCACCGAGACGGTGGTGGCCGCAGGGTTCGGGAGCGCCGAGCGCATCGTGAGCACCCTCGCGCCCGACGTCGACCCCGAGGCGGGATCGTTGCCCGGTGTACGGGCGCAGTGGCGCGCTTACCTCAGTGGCGATCTGACTGCCCTGGCGCGGGTCCGGGTACGGCAGAGCGGATCACCCATTCGCGAGCAGGTGTGGGGCGCGTTGCGCCAGATACCCCCGGGGGAACCCATCAGTTACGGCGAGGTCGCGGACATCATCGGCAGGCCGCGCGCCGCGCGAGCGGTGGGATCTGCCTGCGGCGCCAACCACGTGGCGCCTTTCGTCCCGTGCCATCGGGTGGTAGCCGCCGACGGGAGCCTCGGCGGCTACGGCTACGGCCTGCCGATCAAGCAATGGCTGCTGGACCACGAGTCGCAACCGGGTCGCTGAGAACGACCGCAGGCCACAGGGGTCAGGCCTCGCCAACGCGGGGCCGGGTGTCGCTGGGCTCTAGACTGCCGACATGGTTTCGACGTACAGCTTGGCCGTGATCCCCGGCGACGGAATCGGTGGCGAAGTGGTCACCGAAGCTCTGAAGGTTCTCGCAGCGGCCGGCAGCGCTGCCCAGGATTCCTTCACCACGACGCCGTACGACCTTGGGGCTCAGCGTTACCTGGCGACGGGTGAGACGTTGCCCGACTCGGTGCTCGCCGAACTACGTGGGCACGACGCAATCCTGTTGGGCGCGGTCGGAGATCCGTCCGTGCCGCCTGGTGTGCTCGAACGCGGACTCCTGCTGCGGTTGCGCTTCGAGCTCGATCACCACGTGAATCTGCGCCCGGTTCGCTTGTTCCCCGGAGTCACCGGTCCGCTGGCAGGAGCAGGTCCGGACGACATCGACTTCGTAGTGTGCCGAGAGGGCACCGAGGGCCCCTACGCCGGTGCGGGGGGGAACCTTCGCCCAGGGACACCCCATGAGGTCGCGACGGAGGAGAGCCTCAATACCGCCTTCGGGGTCGAGCGGATCGTTCGCGACGCGTTCGCCCGGGCAGAGCGTCGGGACAAGAAGGTCACCCTTGTGCACAAGACCAACGTGCTCGTCCACGCCGGTGCCATGTGGCAACGCGTGTTCGACCTTGTTGCAGTGGAGCATCCCGACGTGTCGACCGACTACCTGCACGTGGATGCGGCGAGCATGTTCTTCCTGACCGACCCGGGTCGGTTCGACGTCGTTGTCACCGACAATCTGTTCGGCGACATCCTGACGGATATCGGAGCGGCCATCGCGGGAGGGATAGGTTTGGCAGCCAGCGGCAACCTGGACCCCAGCCGCACCAATCCCAGCATGTTCGAACCGGTGCACGGTTCCGCACCCGATATCGCCGGCCAAGGCAAAGCCGATCCCACGGCTGCCATCCTCAGTGCTGCCATGCTCCTGGACCACCTGGGTGAATACGGCGCCGCCCAACGGGTGGAGCAGGCCGTCGCTGCCGACCTGGCCGGACGGGGGGGAGCAGATCGATCGACGACGCAGATCGGCGACGCGATCGCTGCCCGGCTGTAGGTGGCTTCCGCTCCCACGTCACCCGACGTCGGGGTCGTCGTCCTCGGCGGCAGCTGCGATCGCGGCCAGGTCGGCGGCCATCATGCGCCTCGTCGCCGGTTCGAACAGGCGACCGATGCTGGCGGCGAAAAGGCGGGCTACCAAGCTGCCGCCCTCGGCGCTGAAGCTCATGGTGATCCGGCAACCGGATTCAGTCTCGGCGACCGATACCACCGACTCGTACTTCATCCCGTGGTTGTGAGCCTGGGTGGTGTATTGCCGCCCGGGGTGGAAATCGGTGACGACCATCTCTTCGCTGGCTTGACGGCCGAACATGGTTCGGGTTTCTCGCCAACGCGTGCCCAACCCGAACTCGTCACCGTCGTCGAGCCGTTCGATGTGATCGACCGCAGCCGCGCCTGCGAATCGATCCAGATCAGTCATCACTGCCCAGACTGATGCCGCGTCGGCTGAGGATTGTTGGTGTACCTGCACTTGGACAACCCGCTACCTGGGCAGCCGCAAAGGGCCTCGCGACAACTCGAACGACCGCGTTCCGTAGCACTGAGATCGCCACAGCCCACCCTCGGGATCGTCGACCGTGTAGTCGGCGGACACTTCCGCGCTGGCCAGCACACGCCCGCTGCGCCGGAACGTCACTCCCACCGTGATCTCCGCATCAGGGATGAGGCTGGAGTCGACCGCCTGGTGCCAACTCAAGGTGCGACTGCCGTTGCGGGGAACACGCTCCTTGCGCAACGGATCACTGCTGGTCGGTCCGTAGGCGACGTCCTGCTGGGTTCCGTCGCTGTGGCGGCAGGTCACCGTGATCGCGAACCGCGGATTGATGATGCGTCGGTCGCGGACTTTCATCAAGAACATGTCGGGGTCGTCGACGTCGACGAAGCCATAGCGACCGTTCGCCACCGGGACCTGCTCCGCACCCGGCGTGGCGTGGGCCGGGAGTGCCACGAACGCAGTGGCGGCGATGAGTCCAGCGGCCAGGGCAGTGGTGCGAGCCATGCTGGCAGGGTAGTACTGGAACTCAGCGGATTCGCGGGTGGTGACTGCGGGTTCAATCGACCGGCGGCACCCGTTTCCGCCCATGACCCGCAATCCGTCACAATGACGAGATCGTGCCCTGCACGAGACCGATGAGGAGACGCCATGACCGCCACCGGGCCGGAACAGTTCCCGCTGCGCGCCAATCCGGCCCCCCTGCCCGCGAACGAGCGGGAGATGATCCTGCAAGACCCCGGGTTCGGGAACGTGTTCACCGATCACATGGCGCAGGTCCGCTGGATCGCCGAACGGGGGTGGCACGACGCTGCGATCGTTCCCTACGGACCGCTCACGTTGGATCCGGCGACCAACAGCCTGCACTACGGTCAGAGCGTCTTCGAAGGCCTCAAGGCCTACCGTCACGCTGACGGCGGCATCTACACCTTCCGCCCCGAGGCGAACGCCGCTCGATTCCAGCGTTCCGCTCGTCGGCTCGCCATGGCTGAACTCCCCGAGGAGCTCTTCTTGCAGTCGATCCGGGAGCTGCTGCGTCAGGACCGTGATTGGGTGCCACACGATCCTGAGAAGTCGTTGTACCTGCGACCTTTCGAGTTTTCGACCGAGGTGGGCCTCGGTGTGCGTCCCGCCGACGAGTACTTGTATCTGTTGATCGCCTCACCCGCGGGGGCTTACTTCAAAGGTGGCCTGCAACCGGTCACGGTGTGGCTGACCGAGCACTACACCCGGGCCGCACCCGGAGGCACGGGCGAAGCCAAGTGCGCCGGCAACTACGCGGCATCGCTGCTCGCGCAAGCTGAGGCCATCGAACACGGCTGTGACCAGGTGGTCTGGCTCGATGCGAACGAGCACCGTTGGATCGAGGAGATGGGTGGGATGAACCTGTACTTCGTGTACGGGGCCGGAGCCGATGCCCGGTTGGTGACCCCGGAGCTCACGGGCAGCCTTCTGCCCGGCATCACCCGGGACTCACTGCTGACGTTGGCCCGCGATCTCGGCCATCCGGCTGATGAGGGTCGGATCAGCGTCGAGGACTGGCGCAAGGGCTGCGAGAGCGGCGAGATCAGCGAGGTCTTCGCGTGTGGGACGGCCGCCGTGATCACCCCAGTGGGACATGTGAAGGCCCGCAGTGGTGAGTGGACCGTCGCCGACGGTGCAGCGGGTCCGATCACTCAGCGCCTGCGCACGGCGCTACTCGAGATTCAGACGGGGCAGGCCCCGGACCGACACGGTTGGTTGACGCAAGTTGCGTGAATGCCCGGCGTTTGCGAGTACGGCGGCCACGGTGTCACCATGGGGTCGTGACCTCGGTCCTCATCATTAGTTAGCGCGCGACGGTACTCCCGCCGCGCGAACCCCCTACGCCCCGGGCGAGGGGGTTTTTCGTTGGACCGGCACGCAACGAGAAGGGCGCATCATGAGCAACGGACCGGCAGACACGAGTCTGCCGAACGACAGTTTCCACGTCTTCGACACGACATTGCGCGATGGTGCCCAGCGCGAGGGCATTTCGTACTCCGTTGCCGACAAGTTGGCCGTTGCCCGTCTGCTCGATGACTACGGCGTGGGATTCATCGAGGGTGGCTGGCCCGGTGCCATGCCCAAGGACACCGAGTTCTTCGCCCAGGCCCGTGACGACCTGAAGCTGCGGCACGCGCAGTTGGTCGCGTTCGGCGCCACCCGTCACGCCGGAGTCAAGGCGCACGAGGACAAGCAGGTCCTGGCGTTGCGGGACTCCGGGGCGCCGGTCGTCACCTTGGTCGCCAAGTCCGATGTGCGGCATGTGGAGCAGGCGTTGCGAACCACGAACGAAGAGAACCTCGCCATGGTGGCCGACACGGTGCGGTTCCTGGTCGGCGAAGGGCGGCGGGTCTTCGTGGACTGTGAGCACTTCTTCGACGGCTACGCACACGACTCTGACTACGGGGTGCAACTGCTGATCACGGCCGCTGAGGCGGGCGCATCCGTCGGCGTGCTGTGTGACACCAATGGCGGGATGCTCCCGAGCGGTATCCACCGCATCGTGACTGATGTCGCCGAGCGCAGCGGAGTGCGCCTCGGGATCCACTGCCAGGACGACACCGGGTGTGCCGTCGCGAACACGATCGCCGCAGTCGAAGCCGGCGCCACCCATGTGCAGGGAACGGCCAACGGCTACGGCGAGCGGACCGGCAACGCGGATATCTTCGCCGTCGTGGCCAACCTCGAGTTGAAACTCGGGATGCAGGTCCTGCCCCCGGGAAACCTGACCGAGACCGTTCGCATCTCCCATGCGATCGCCGAGATCGCCAACCTGCTGCCTGACACTCATCAGCCCTACGCGGGTAGCTCGTCGTTCGCCCACAAGGCCGGACTGCATGCCAGCGCTCTGAAGGTGTCGTCCGAGCTGTACAACCACATCGACCCCTCCGTGGTGGGCAACGACATGAGAATCCTCGTCACGGAGATGGCCGGGCGGGCCTCAGTCGAGTTGAAGAGCAAGGAACTCGGTCTGGACCTGACGGGCAACAAGGAGGCCGTCACGCACCTGGTTGACCGGGTCAAGGACATGGAAGCGCAAGGGTGGTCGTTCGAGGCAGCCGATGCGTCGTTCGAACTCATGATTCGTGACGAGACGGGGGAGCAACCGCCTTCGGTGTATGAGTTGGAGTCGTGGCGCACACTCGTGGAGCGCCAGGCTGATGGGACCGTTGTCAGTGAGGCCACGGTCAAGGTCATCGTTGAAGGTGAGCGGGTCATCTCCACTGCTGAGGGCAACGGTCCCGTCAACGCCCTCGATCGGGCCCTGCGCGAGGCGTTGATGGAAGCGCATCCGGAGATCGACCGGCTCGAGCTTGTCGACTACAAGGTCAGGATCCTGGAGGGGGTCAAGGGGACGCAGGCGGTGACCCGTGTGCTCGTCAGCACGTCAGACGGAACTGCTGACTGGCAGACGGTAGGGGTGCACGAGAACGTCATCGAGGCGTCGTGGCTCGCGCTCGACGATGCCATCCGGTACTCGTTCACGCGTGGCCTGGAAGCCGACTTCACGTCCATCAGCTAGCGTCCGTGCAGAGCCGCAGCTGGTTGTTCAGCTACTTGGCGTTGGCCGTCATCTGGGGACTGAGTTTCGCCCTCATCAAGCAGGCGCTCGCCGCCATGACCCCGCTGCAGGTCACGACGGCCCGCATGGGGCTGGGGGCGCTGACGGTGTGCGTCTTCCTGCTCGTGGCCCGTCGGTTCCCGCGGCCCAACGCCCGCGAATGGCGCAACCTGTTCGTCCTCGGCGTCGTGGGCCTCGGGCTGCCGTTCGCTCTGATCGCGTTCGCGGAAACCCGGATCACATCGATCCTGGCTGGGCTGTTGAACTCCTCCGTCCCGTTGTTCGCTGCGATCTTCGTGGCGCTGCTGATTCCGGCTGAGCGTCCCGACCGCACCCAGGTCGTAGGACTGCTCGTCGGCTTCGCCGGCATCGGAGTGCTCTGTGGGGGTGTGGAACATCTCGACATCCGGCATCGACCTCGTCGGCGTGACCGCGATGATCTTGTCGGGCCTGTGCTACGGCTTCGGAACTGCGTTCGGGCGTGTCTCGATGGCGAACTCCGACCTCGCCGGTACCCAGTTGACTGCCATGCAGTTACTCACCGGTACCGGAATCGTGGCACTCCTGCTCATCGTCGATCCGGGCGTGCCACCGGCAGCTCCGACCCTGGTGACCACCGCGTCGATCCTGGCCCTCGGAATCTTCGGGACCGGGGTCGCGATGGCGTTGTTCTGGGGTGTCCTGCGGCAGGCGGGGGCGACGGTCGCGGCAACGGTGACCTACGTCATCCCTTTGGTGTCGACCACTGTGGGTGCGGTGCTGCTCGCGGAGCCGTTGTCCTGGAACCAGGTGGTCGGCGGACTCATCGTCGTCGGGGGAATCGCCCTGACTCAATGGTCACAACTGACCGGTCGTGGAGTGATGGCACTGTCCCGGTCGGGGCCGGTTGTCGATGAGTAGCCTGAGCCGATGAGTGCGTGTTCCGCGAGGTTGCCGCGATGAGCGGCGGACAGGGGATGTTGCCGCACATCTCCGAGCCTGCGCAGGTGTTCGATGACACCTCGCGCTATCTGGATCGCTTCGGCTGGCTGTTGACCCTCGTGTGCGGCACCATCGTGGTGGCTTCCCTCGTGCACGTTCCTCACGAGCAGGGTGGTATCGAGAACTACGGGGCAATGCTGCTCGCCGCAGTGGGCTACCTCGCGCTCTTGTTGGCCATCCACGCTTGCGGGGTGACCCGGAGGTATCGCCGGATCGCCGAGGCGGTCATCACGGTGCTGGTCCTCGTTCAGGTTGGGGGTGGGGTCTACGCGATCGTCCAAGGCGACCAGGTCGCAGTGGATGTGCGGTTCCCGCCAGTCGGGGCGCTGCTGTTCTCGCTCCTGTCGCTGGGGCTGGTGATCCGGCGGCTGCTCAACCATCGAGATGTCACCGCAGCGACCCTGATGGGCGCCATCACTGCGTACATGCTGATTCCGCTGACGTTCTTCAACCTCTATCTGACCATCGACTCGCTCTCGCCGGGACCGTTCTTCGCGAAGCCCGAGCCGTCGTCGCAGTTCATGTTCTTCTCGCTTACAGCGGTGTCGACGTTGGGCAGTCCGCTGGAACCGAGCAGCGATCTGGGCCGCCTTCTGGTCGCGGGTGAGGCGATCGTCGGACAGTTGTACCTGGTCGTGTTCGTCGCCATGATCGTCGGACTCATGGCGAGCCGGTGGAAGGGGCGAGCCGCCTCTGACGACGGCGAGGCAGAGCCCTCCTGAGTCAGATCATCCCCTCGGACCTCAGCCAGGCCGCAACCCGCCGCATCCCCTCATCGAGGTCGACGGCCGGCTCGTATCCCAGCACCTCACGGGCCTTGTCGATGGAGTAGGTACCCCGGCGCAGGAGCATCCCGAGGCTGGCGTGCCCCAGCTCGCTCTCGCGACCCAGAGCCCGCGTAGCGCTCCCCACCGACAACGCCAGCGATCGCGCCAGTGGCGTAGGCAGTGAATACACTCGCCCTCCGACGAGATCCGCGAGACGACTGAAGTACTCCCAGCACGAGACGCCGACTCCGTCGGTGAGGGTGAAGATCTGCCCACGGGCGGCCCGGGTCGCCAGGACGAGTTCGACGCCATCGACAAGGTTGTCGATGTAGGTGGGCGAGAAGATTCCGCGCCCCCCGTCGGGCAGGATCGCCTGGTGGCTGCGGATCAGTTGGAGGGGGATCAGCACCCACGGGCGGGAACCGGGTCCGTACACATCACCGGGACGCACGATGGTGCAGTCGATCTCACCGGCAGCGTGGGCCGCCAGAACCACAGCTTCACCGTTGATCTTGGTGTCGGCGTAACTGTGGCCGGTCAGATGTGGTGGGTGCTGCTCGGTGACCTGGTCGGGGAAGTCCTCACCGAAAGCGGCGATCGAAGACACATGAACGAAGTGATCGACCCCGGCTTGTGTGGCCACCGTCATCACGTTGCGGGTCGCCAGGACATTCACCTGCCAGGCCTCCTCGAGTGGAGCAACGTTGGACACGACCGCCGCGGTGTGGATCACGGCGTCCACGCCTTCGAGCAGATGGGCCCACCGCCATGGGTCCAAGGTGTCCCCGAGTGTCGTTCCACGACTGGGATCTGCCACGAGGTCGACCCCGCGAACGGTCACCCCAGAGGCTGTGAGGCGGTCGTGCAGGTGGCGCCCGATGAACCCGCCGGCGCCGGTGATCAGGACGGTGCGAGGCAGTGACATGTGGTCAACGTACCGGCGGTCGGTAGGCTCGCGGGGTGCGCATCGCCCGGTTCTCCCTGCCCGACGACACCATGGTGTTCGCCGCCATCGAAGGTGACGGAGTCACCGAACCCGAGATGGTGCGTCCCATGCGTGGCCACCCTTTCGGTGAACCGGACCTCGTCGATGGAACTGTCCCGCTGGCCGGACTCAGGATGCTGCCACCGGTTCTTCCGTCCAAGATCGTGGCAATCGGCAAGAACTACCGCGGTCATGCGGCCGAGATGGGGTCGGACCTTCCGGCCTCACCCTTGATGTTCCTCAAGCCCAACACCACGGTCATCGGACCGGGGGGGACGATCAGGATCCCCGAACAGTCCGAGCGCGTCGACTTCGAGGCTGAGTTGGCCGTCGTCATCGGCAAGCTGTGCCGACACGTGTCAGTGGACGATGCGGACCAAGTGGTCCTGGGGTACACGTGCGCGAACGATGTCACCGCTCGGGACCTCCAGGTACGGGACGGGCAATGGACCCGGGCCAAGGGCTTCGACACGTTCTGCCCCCTGGGTCCGTGGATCCAGACGGACCCCCTGCCGGATTCTGCAGTCGTCCAGTGCGAGGTGAACGGCGACGTCCGCCAGCAGGCTCCACTGACCGACATGGTGTTCGACGTGCGGCACCTGATCGCGCACATCACCAGCGTGATGACGCTGCTTCCCGGGGACGTGATCCTGACCGGTACCCCGGCCGGGATCGGGCCACTGGCCGACGGCGATCATGTGAAGGTGACGATCGACGGGATTGGATCGCTGAACAACGAGGTGGTTCTCGGTGACTGACGATGGCATCAGGGTTCGCTTCTGCCCGTCGCCGACGGGCAACCCACACGTCGGAATGGTGCGTACCGCGCTTTTCAACTGGGCGTTTGCCCGCCACACGGGTGGAACGTTCGTGTTCCGCATCGAAGACACCGATTCCGCGCGAGACACCGAGGAGTCCTACGAGGCGCTCGTCGACGCCCTGCAGTGGTTGGGTTTGGAGTGGGACGAAGGGCCCCTGAAGGGTGGTCCGTTCGGGCCCTACCGGCAATCCCAGCGACTCGACGTCTACGCGGATGTAGCCCTCCGTCTGCTCGCCGCGGGCCGCGCTTATCGGTGCTACTGCACTCCTCAGGAACTGTCCGACCGGCGTGAGCAGGCACTCGCTGCCGGACGCACTCCCGGTTACGACGGCCATTGCCGCGACCTGACCGAGGAGCAGGTCACGGCCTACGAACAACAAGGTCGTTCACCCGCCATCCGGTTTCGGATGTCCGGCGCCGACTTCACCTGGGACGACCTCGTTCGTGGTGAGATGCACGTCTCTGCCGAGCACATTCCGGACTATGTGCTGGTCCGGGGTAACGGAGAACCGCTCTACACGCTGGTGAATCCCGTGGACGACGCGCTCATGGAGATCACCCACGTGTTGCGGGGTGAGGATCTGCTCTCATCGACGCCGCGGCAGTTGGCGCTGTACGACGCCTTGCGCGAGATCGGCGTCACCGAGCGCGCGACACCGTCCTTCGGGCACCTTCCGTACGTGATGGGGGAGGGCAACCGGAAACTGTCGAAGCGGGACCCCGAGTCATCGTTGAACATGTATCGCGACCACGGGTACCTGCCCGAGGGGCTGACGAATTACCTGGCCCTTCTCGGGTGGTCGATCGGCGACGATCGAGAGTTCTTCTCCAAGGACGAGATGGCCGAGCATTTCGAGATCTCCCGGGTGAACCCGAATCCCGCGCGATTCGACCTGAAGAAGTGCACGGCCATCAACGGCGATTGGGTGCGGCACCTGCCTGAGACCGAGATTCAACAGCGGTTGATCCCCTATCTGACCGAAGCCGGAGTCCTGCCCGCCGATCCATCGGAGGAACAGTTGGATCTGCTCGCCCGCGTGGTACCGCTGATCCACACCCGCATGGACACCCTGGTCCAGGCTGCGCCGATGATCGCCTTCCTGTTCGTCTCCGACCACGATTTCGCCATCGATCCTGATGACGCCGCCAAGGTTCTCAAGGAAGGGTCGGCGACTGTGATCGCAGCTGCCCGCGACGCCCTCGCCGACGTCACGGATTGGACCACGGATCACATCCAGGCTGCGCTGCGAACGGTATTGATCGACGGTTTGGGTCTGAAACCGAAGCTCGCGTTCGGGCCCGTGCGTTTGGCCATCACGGGGCGGCGAGTGTCGCCGCCGTTGTTCGAGTCGATGGAACTCCTCGGTCGGGCGCGGTCACTCGACCGACTCGATCGGGCGAGGCAGTGGGCCGATCAGTAGCAGCCCTTGGGGCACTCGGGGTTGGGGCTATACTCGTCGGAGCCCTTGGGGTATGGGGTAATTGGCAGCCCGACGGTTTCTGGTTCCGTTAGTCTAGGTTCGAGTCCTGGTACCCCAGCGAAATCCTGGTTCACCCAGGATTTTTCACTGTCTCCGCGTCGTGCCGCGGGGTTCAGTGGTTCCTGGCCCCGTTGTGTAGTGGCCTAGCACGCCGCCCTCTCAAGGCGGTAGCGCGGGTTCGAATCCCGTCGGGGCTACGGCTCGAGAACCCCTGGTGACCCCAGGGGTTCTCGTTTGTCGGGGTTCTTTCTTGGCAGGGCTCTCGTTGGTCAGAGTCCTGGTTGGTCAGAGTCCTGGTTGGTCAGAGTCCTGGTTGGTCAGAGTCCTCGTTGGTCAGAGGGGTGAATGTTGCCCGTTCGGTTGGGACCCCGACGCACGGACTGTTACTTTTCGGTACCTCGCAGTAACTAGTAATCGTGGTGGTGGCGTCGATGGCAAGGCGGATGGCGGTGGCGTTGGCGGCTGGGGCCCTGGCCGCGGCGGGAATGGCCGGTACGGGAGCAGCCCGAGCCGAAGGCAACTCCGACGTTCCTTTGCAGGACCCGCAGACCTCCGCGCCCCCCCAGGGCTCCGCGACTCCTGCTTCCCCGTCCCGGGAAGTGGCCGTGAGTGGCTCCCGCACAAGGCGTCAGTTCGCTGTGGTGACCCCGGATCGCGGGCAGACCACGATCATCCGCATGCTCGTTTCCTCGCGCTCCCGTCCGACGATCGCGGTCGAGCGAACCCGATCCCGTACGGGGGCCAAAGGACTCACGGTTGTCGGCGGCGCCAAGAGACTCGCGCGCCATCGGTATGCCGTGACCGTGCCGATCATCAAACCGCGCGTCAAAGGAGCCAGTTCTCGGGCCGGCGAACTGAGAGTGTCCGTGGCCGGCAAACAACTGAGGGTGCGTAGCCGTTCGGTCCTGACCGACACCTTCACTCGCCAGGTCCGCGGCGAGATGTGCCGAGCCGTGAGTCCGTTCGACATCGCCAACCACGACAAGGACACCCGGATCGCCTTCCAGCCGAAAGTGCTCTTCGGCAAGGCCATGGCGGGATTCCGGCATCCGCAGTACGTGGGAAGTTTCGCGGTGCTGCAGGCGTGCACCGGGCAGTCGCCGCAGACCTACATGAACGCATTGAGCGGGGTTGATGCCGCAGCGGTCACCGCCCGCAGCCTGTCGGCGAGCGCGGCGACGTCGCCCATCGATACCTCACCGGGATCAGGCGATGCGGTCGTGCTGGTCTCCGGCTTCATGTCCCAAACGCCGTTCACGACCCCCGGCGCTGTGTGCAGCGCACCCAACATGTCCGCGGGAGGCACCTGGTACGCGCTGCAGACAAGCTTGGCGAACGCCGGTGTCCCGGTCTACACGGTCCCGGAGACGGAATACGATTACTCAGGTGGCGGTGCCCCGGTTCCGGTGGCCATCGATCCGGCGGAAATGGGTCTGGGATCCTGCGCCCAAACCCAACTGCCCGCATTGATGACGATGAACACAGCCGGGGATTTCGACATCAACTCGAGCATCTTGGCCAACTACCTGAACTACATCAACGAGAACTTCGGGGTCGAGCGGGTGTGGCTCGTCGGACACTCAGACGGAGGGCTGTGGTCGCGGGGCGCGATGGACTACGCGAGTTTTATGCCGGGGATCCAGATCCAATCGATCACGACCATCGACACCCCGTACACCGGCTCCTTCCTCGCCGACCTCGGGGAATACGAACTGACCGACACGTGCGGTGCGCTTCAGCTTGAGTGTCAACTGGACGTGGCTGCGCTGAACGAGATCGTCGATCACTTCGCCACGGCAGTCGGCGAGGGTGCGGCCCTGAACGAGATGACCTCCGACTACATGGCGGAGTGGAACCAGCGGCTGGCTGGGATCCCCGGGGAGACTCCCTTCTACGCCGCCTCCGCCATCGGGATCAACGACCCACGCACGTTCAACTACTTGAGTTCGGGCACGGGAGACGACCCCTTCTACAACCCGAACGACATTGCTGTCGGGCTGTCCAGCGCTCAGGCGGACGGTCTGGTCGAAAACGGCACGATCTCGGTGCTCCGGTGTTTCCCGACCGTTCCAGGACTGCACACCGAGGTCCCCGGCAAGGTGCTGTCGATCGGCCAAGACGTCGACCTGATCAACTCCTTTCCCGGTTCGAGCGTGTTCCCGAACTCGACCACCGCAGTCACCATCAACCCCATGGTGATCGAGTACGTCAGCGAGGTCCTCGCCGGCAATCCACCGACGCAGACATGCCCGTCGGCGGGTTACGAGCAGTCGGGGCAGTTCGCGCCGGGCCAGTTCGGATCCTGGCCGGACAGCTAGTCCGAAATTGACCTAGGGCGCCACGCGGCAGCGCCCGGCGGAGCCGGGACCCTTGGTGGGGTCAGGCGGCTGGTTCGAGGCAAGCCTTGTAGCCGAGGGCTTCGAGTTGGCGGACGTGGTTGCGGCGTTGCCGGGCGATGATGGCGAACTGGATCCGCATCGTGGTAGCAGAGACAACCATGAAGCAGGTGTAGGCCAGGGCAGTGGCGGCGGTCGCCGTGAACGTCAAGGGAATCGGTACGGTTGCCGCGCCACCCGACGCCATCGCCCACGATCGCCATCCGCGTGATCGCGTCGTGGAACTCCTTGCCGAAGTGCAGATCGCTCCCCCACACACTCGCCTTCTCCCAACGCAGATCGGTGAGATCACACAGGAGTTGAACCGTGCCGTACTGGGCGACCAGCGACTCCATCTCAGGCACCATGGCGGCATAGTCCGCTTTGTCGATGACTCCGCTGAGCCGGTATCCCAGGACCGAGCCTTCGCTGCCGTCGAGTTTCTCCAACATGGTTTCCCCTTCCAGCCCCTGGCTCGGACCAGCGATGAGCCGCTCGTGCGAACCGAACTGCATGCCCGGTAGTCGCCCGCCGGTCGGCAGGTCCAGAGACAGCCGGTCATGTTCCATTCTGCCTTCGTCTGAATCAGAACGATTTCCTTCGTCCGCCTTTCGCACGCGGACGCTCCCTGGGAATGGCAGCCACAATCAACTCATGGCCTATTCCTTCGCAACCGAGCTATGGATCTGGGACGCCCGCAAGCGACGCAAACTCAGCCCCGATTGCCGGGTTCTTCTCGGTGACGACTTTGTCGATTCCCCGCGGGTGTTGCGCGAAAATGTTGTGACTGCGCGCGTGGTCCGATTCACTGGTGAGGGAGGGCTGAGAGGTGTCTGTCCCGAGTGATTCGATGGCGTCGACCGGACCCGGTCCATCGCCAGCCAGCGGTGTCCTCCGTCGCCGGGTTCGCCTGCTGACGTGGCTCCAACTGGGCCTGGCAGCGCTGCTCTGCGTCGGGGTCGCGGTGATCGCGGTAGCAATGAGCCCTGCGATGCCGGCCCGGATCTCGTACATGGCCATGACCGGCGCGCTGGCGGCGCTCATGATCGCTGCGTGGGCGATGAACCGCGCGGGACACTATCGGGTCGCTGCCTGGGTAACTGTCGTGGTCGTGTCCATCCCTCCATGGCTGGCGCTGGCTGTCGACGAGCAGGTCCGCGCCGGGGACCTGATGCCATTGACATATGTGGTGTTGTCGATCGTGCTGACCGCGATGCTGCTGGACACCGCGAGCACAGTGGTCGTTGCAGGGGTCCAATGGGCCGCACTGCTGTTGTTGTCGTTCGTGTTACCCCACTCGAGGTTCAATTGGCCGAGCTTGCTGACGCTGGTGTTCTTTCTTTCGGTGCTGGCCATCCTGTACACAATCGTCACCCGCCGCGATACCGAACAGATTGAGGAGCAGGGCCGCAGGATCCGCGAGGATCAAAGGGAACTTCACGACCGCCTGGTCCACGATCCGCTGACTGGGCTGTTCAACTGGGGACATCTCGCCGAGGTTCTGCCACGGACGATCACGCAGGCCCAAGAAGATGGAATGCCAGTCAGCCTGCTCGTCTTGGACATTGACAACTTCAAAGCCATCAACGACTTGTATGGGCACAACGTTGGTGACCAGGTGCTGCGAGATGTCGCCTCGGTGCTGCGCTCGACAGTTCGTCCCTCGGACATCGTCTTTCGGTTCGGAGGGGACGAGTTCGTCGTGATCCAGCCTGGACTGGCCGCAGATGTCGCGCACGCACGCGCAGCGGAAGAGCTCCTGCACCTTCGCTCCATTCAACTTCCTGATGCGCCGACCCAACTGCAAGTCTCCGTGAGCGGCGGAATCGCGAGCTACCCCGACCACGCCACCAATAGCGAAGACCTCTTCCGTCGGGCGGACGCCGCGCTCCTCGAAGCCAAACGCTCCGGCCGCAACCGACTGGAGCTGTCCAACAAGTACCCCAATCCGCTCAGTGAGGATTGTGCGGCAACCGACGATGACAGGGGGCCTACGGCGCACGGCTCATGGAACACCTTTGGCTGAGTCCTCGCGGCCATGCCTCCAACATGGGAGGAAGTGTGCGCGACAGTCTCAAGCCCGGGGCTTGCTCGGTTCACTCGCTGGCAGACTCCGCGCCCTCTGGCAAACTGACGACAGGTGCTCGTCAGCTGGCCACGGGGACGATCACGAGATGACTTGCAGAACCCACGATCGATACGCGGCGACCTTGGTATAGACGCCGGGCTGGCCCCGCTGAGCGCACCTGTTTCCGCCGAAACTCACGATGCCTGCGAGCAGGGGCACGCCACCCGGGCCGGTCACGACCAGGGGGCCTCCGCTGTCGCCGCTGCACGAGTCCACAACGATCCCACTCGCTTGGAGACCACCGGCACAGACCTGGGTTCGCGGTGCGATCCCGCCCCAGATCCACTGGCAGCGCGATCCGCGCACCATCCGCAGAGCACCCTGCTGCATGTGGTCGTCGTAGCCGCGACCACTGGCGCGGGTACTGCCCCAGCCGAACACCGAAGCAGGAGTGCCGGCCCGATACACGGACGTGCTGCTCGCCATGGCCATCGGGGGTGCTGCCACCGGTTGGCTCAGTTGCAGAACGGCGATGTCTCCGCGGTCGGTGCGTCGGTCCCATGGGCCGCGCACGATGCGGCTGATCCCGACCGTGACCCCGTCGTCATCGGTCAAAACAGTTCGGCCCACGAAAGCGGCGAGGTCGCCGGCCCGTTCACCCGCGACGCAGTGGGCAGCGGTCACGATCCATTGTGGGTCGATCAGGGTGGAGCCGCAGAAGACGCCTTCGGACGCTGACCGGTCGTTGTAACCCAACGCGACCACCTGCGGCCAATCGCCAACGGGGACGTCTTGGCCGTTCACGACCGCGGGGCCGTGGGGTTTGGCCGACGCAGGAGTGGGGAGCGCCAGGACCGACAGAATCGTGATGAGCCCCACTATCAGGGGGATGATCAGCCGTGAACGGCCGTGACCTTGACGATGGGGGAGGGTCCAACTCCGGAGTTCAACGATCATGGTGCTCCCTGGTGGTGGGAACCCAGTGTGGGGCACGTACGTGGTCGTGTCACGCGTGGCCGAGGTGCTGATATGGCGTCAGGGCGCCAGGGCGGTCACGACGAGAGAGACGACCGTTGCGACCTGTGCCATGGCGCCCAGGACGTCGCCGGTGATCCCTGCGATGCGGCGCCGGATCGACAGCGTGGCCAGCCATGCCGTTGCGACGCCGATCGGGATCGCAGCCACAACCGCGATCGTGGCGCCGAGGCGGGCGTCATCATCGAGCAGTCCGAGGACCAGCGGCACGACCATGACTGCGACGGTGAGCGCCAGGGCTTGGACGCGACTCACACTGCCGCTCACCCAGGCACCCAGCCCGTCCGGTCGGGCAGCCTGCTGGGTACATCCCCAGAGGATCGCGACCCTTCCCGCGAGCACAGCCGTGACCAGTGCCTCGGTGCCATGGCCTCGGGTTACGGCCACAGCCAGGGTCGAGGTAGCCAGCACCGCGAATATGACGACCGCGAACACCCCCATCGGTCCGCTCGCCGAGTCCTTCATCACCGCCAAGGATCGATGCGCGCTCCCGCGCACCGCGATGGCATCCGCGGTGTCGGCGAGTCCGTCCAGGTGCAGCCCCCCGGTCAGGAGTTCGACGGTCATGATCGCAAGCGCCGCCGCGACCAGAGCGCCGGGTGGGTCGGTTGCCATCGATCCCCACACGTCACCGTCGATGAGCGCGCGTACCGCGAACAGGACGACGGCTGCGAGAGTCGCTACGACAAGACCGGTCACCGGGGCCAGTAGCACTGCGCGCCGTACGACAGAGGCTGAGGGCGCGGGGCCGGACTGTTGGGCAGACTCGGTCTGTTCGCGATCAGTTGCTGTCTCGCCTGTCGCAGAGGTCTTGGGAGGTGGGTCCGATGCTGCTCCCGTCGGCGGGCTCTTGCGCGCGTCGGAGGATCGGTCGATCGGCAGGATCGTGAACAGGCCGAACGACAGCCGCAGCGCGGACGTCACTCTTGCCCGATGAACTGGTCGTCCGGTGAGGAGATCCCCGCTGCTTCGAGCGTCGCCATGGTGCCGAGCAGTGCGGCTGCCGCGTTCACGACAGGCAGCGCGGTCAATGCCCCGGTCCCTTCGCCGAGCCGCATCTCCAGGTCGAGCACTGGTGTCAGTTCCAGAGCGGCCAGGGCGATCGAGTGAGCCGGTTCCGCCGAGCGGTGCCCCGCCCACCACCACTCTCGCGCTCCCGGGTCCATCCGATCGGCGACCAGCGCGGCGGCCGTCACAACGACGCCATCTAGTAGGACGGGTATGCCGCGCTGGGCGCAGCCCCCGAGCAGGCCCGCCATGACCGCGAGATCGGCGCCCCCGATCGTCTCCAGGACGGCGCTCGGGTCACTGCGCAGTTCGCGACTGCGCCACAATGCGTCGCGGACGGCGGCTACCTTGCGCATCCAGGTCGCATCATCGATCCCGGTCCCTCGACCAGTGACGCTGACGGGATCCTCGTCACCCAGTGCGGCGATCAACGCGGCGGCGGGTGTCGTGTTACCGATCCCCATGTCGCCGACGATCACCAGATCAGCTCCGGCTTGCCGTTGTTCCTCGGCCAACGCTCGCCCGAGGTCGAGTGCGGCGCTCGTCTGCTCGGCAGTCAGGGCGTTCTCGCGGTCGATCGATCCACTTGCTCGCCGAATCCGTCGCTGCGTGATCGTTGCGGGAATCGTCAGGCCGGGATAGTCGGAATCGACGGACGCGTCGACCACCTGAACGGAGGCCATCACATCGCGGGCGAGTACGTTGACGGCGGCCCCTCCGGACACCATCGTGGCGACCATCTGGGCAGTGACCTCGCTGGGGTAGGCGCTCGTCGCCGCCATGGTCGCGACCCCATGGTCCCCGGCGATCACGACGACCCGAACCGCGCGGAACGGTTCGGGCGGGCACCTGCCCTGCACCCCCGCGCACCAGACGGCGATGTCCTCGAGCGCCCCGAGCGCCCCCACCGGCTTGGCCAGTCGGCCGAGACGGTCTCGGGCCTGGGCGCGAGTGTCCGGGTCGGGTGCGGGGATCATGTGGGGTGTCCTGACAGCAGTTCCCCCGATCGCGGATCGCCTCCGATCGGCAGGAGCCGCCCGACGACGACGAGATAGACCTCATCACATTCGGCGGCCACCGCGCAGTTGCACTTGCCCAACAGGTCCTGGAACAGCCGACCCGCCGGAGTGCCGGGCACGATCCCCATGCCGACTTCGTTGGTGACCAGAACGACCCCGCCTTGCGCGCAGCGCACCGCATCGGTGAGCTCGTCGATCTCCTGGTGAAGCAGTGGCAGCGCGGACGCTGGGTTCTGCCAGGCGCCGTGGTCATCCAGCCGGGACGTGAGCCACAAAGTCAGGCAGTCGACGAGTACCGGATTCCCAGGGTCCGCGCGGCGGATCTCGGTGGCGATATCGCTGGTCTCGATCGTTGTCCAGTGATCGGGTCGTCGGGAACGATGGCTGCGAATCCGATTTACCCACTCGGGGTCGTTCGGGTAGCGGGGGGCGGTGGCGACGTACGTGACATGGTCGGCTTGCGAGGCCAGGCGTTCAGCGGCGGCACTCTTGCCTGAGCGGGCTCCGCCGGTGAACAGCACGCGGGCGATCATCGGCGCCGCCACAGCGACAGCCCGTAGCCGCCCGCGACGAGGACGAGCAGCGCCAGCGAGTACACCCAAGCGGGCGGGGAGTCATTCTGCGGCGGGTCACTGCTCTCCACCGGGTCCGCCGTGGTGACAGCGAGAGCCGCGCATTCGGTACTCGGGTAGCCATCGATCCCGCAGATGAGGCCTTCCTCCCCGGCGCGGATCTCAGCCGCTGCGGCCAGCGCACTGCTCGGAGTGACGGGACCGCTGACCGCCACGCACGCGACGCGGTCGGAAGGCGGAGTCTCGCCCACCGGCGCGTCGGATGTCGAACCGTAGTCGATGACCACCGCGACCGGGGTACCGCGTCCGCCGGTTTCCTGCGGACACAGCTCGTCATATCGAGCGACAGTCTCAGGCGCCTTGGTGGCCTTGACATCCCCCGAGCTGCGCACGAAGACCCACGCAAGCACGGAGCGGGCGGGAACGTCCAATACGTCAGGATTTCCCTGTTCCTGGCGCCAGGTGCCGTCTGGGGCCGTCCATAACGACCAGAATCGGAACTGAGGTTCCGCGCGAGCAGTCCCGAGTGAGGCCAGCATCGCCAGTGCGATGGCCGTCCGCAAAGCTGTGCGCATCAGTCGAGCAGAAGTTCGGCGATCTGAACGGCATTGAGTGCCGCCCCTTTGCGCAGGTTGTCGTTGGACACGAAGAGAGCGAGTCCTCGGTTGTCCGCGACTCCGGGATCCTGGCGAATCCTGCCGACATAACTGGGGTCTCGACCGGCGGATTCGAGCGGATTGGGCACATCGGCGACAACCACGCCCGGGGCGTCGCCCAAAAGTTCTCGGGCGCGTTGCGGCGTGATCGATCGGCTGAACTCGGCGTTGATGCTCAGGGAGTGGCCGGTGAAAACAGGCACCCGCACACAGGTGCCACTGACCGACAGGTCCGGAATGTGGAGGATCTTCCGGCTCTCGTTGCGCAGCTTCTGCTCTTCGTCCGTCTCGCCGGAGCCGTCATCGACGAGCGAACCCGCCAGCGCCACTACGTTGAACGCGATGGGTCGCACGTACTTGTCAGGTGTCGGCAGGTCTGCGCGCTGCGGATCGTGGGTCAGCGCGTCGGAGAGCCCGTCCAGCAGGGCGGTCTGACGCGCAAGCTCGGCGACGCCCGCCAGTCCCGAACCCGAGACGGCCTGGTAGGTGCTGGCAATCAGTCGAACCAGTCCAGCATCGTCATGGAGCGGCTTCAGCACTGGCATGGCTGCCATGGTCGTGCAGTTGGGGTTGGCGATGATCCCTTTCGGTGGGTGGAGCGCCGTCTCCGGATTGACTTCGCTGACCACCAACGGCACGTCGGGATCCATCCGCCACGCGGATGAGTTGTCAATGACCGTAACGCCGGCTTCGGCGAACTTCGGGGCCAAGGCCCGTGAGGTCGTCCCCCCCGCGGAGAAGAGGGCGATGTCGAGCCCCTGGGGGTCTGCAGTTGCAGCGTCCTCGACCACGATCGTGGTGTCTCGCCACGGCAGTCGGGTCCCAGCGGAGCGCGCCGAGGCGAAGTACCGCATCTGCGTGACCGGGAACTGACGTTCCGCCAAGATCTCGCGCATCACCGTTCCCACCTGGCCGGTGGCGCCCACAACTCCGACTCGCATGGGGTTCAGGCTACCGTCGGTGGACGCCATACCTGGTCAGACGTGATCCGCCCCGGGGTCATCCGGGGCCAGCACTCGGGGCACCGCGGCCAAGGATCGCCGGCCGCGCATAGAGTCGGGCCATGAAATGGCACTGGCAACTGCTCGCCCGCGACGGCGGGGAATGGCACGGCGACAACTTCGGAGGTCAAGTGTTCCCCAGCCAGGCCGACGCCGAGACGTGGCTGGGCGAGTCTTGGCGCGAACTGCGGGATCATGGCGTCGCCGCCGTGATCCTGCTCCAGGACGAGCGTGAGGTCTATGGCCCGATGTCTTTGGACCCTGCCTAGCCGATCCCGAATGCCCAGCCCATCCCGAATGCCCAGCCGATCCCGAATGCCCAGCCGATCCCGAATGCCCAGCCGATCCCAAATGCCTAGGTGGGTCCGGGGACAGTTCCGGGCTCGTCTTGGCGATCAGCGCGTCGCCGGCGCCATCCGGTCTTCGCCGGCGCCATCCGCTCTTCGCCGACAGTAGTGGCTAACGCCCAGCGTGCCGCCGCCACCAGAGACCACTGCCGATCAGGGCCACCGCGGCGATCGTGAGCGCCGCCGGCCACCATGGTTGGTCAGGATCATCGGTGTGGGCGGTCGCCGCGACGAACTCCGGAGCGGCGCTGTCCGTCGCCGACGTCACGACCGAGGGCATGGGGCTTGGTGCGGATTGATCCGATGTCGGCTCGAGCGGCGGCTCGGACTTGGTGGAGGCCGACCTGTCGGTGGAACTGTCGCGGCTCTCCTGGCCTTCCGACGCAGCGGAATCCTCGGTCGCGGTGTCGGTGCCGATGGGTCCGGGTTCTTGCGATGCGACCGGTTCGGGGCGGGAGTCGGAGCCGGACGATGAGCGCGCGGAATCCGCGTCGCGGGCGTCAGGCTGACTACGGGTGCGCGGTGGGGCGCTGGGCGCGGTTTCTTCCGTCACCGCCGGGGCGCATTCGCCGCTGGGGTAGCCGCCGATCGCGCACACTAGTCCTCGCTCCGTGCGCACATCGGCCGCCTGCGTCAGGACCTGACTACCAGTGGCTCGCTGTTCGACGACGGCACAGGTGCCCCGCGGCTGGGGCGGGGACTGGCCGGGGGGAGCCTCGCTGGATTCACCGAAGTCGAACACAATCGCGATCCGCTTCATGCCGCTCGGAGCTGCCCCCGGGCCGCAGAACCGGTCGAATGCCTCGGCTGCGGCGATCCGCGGCTGCGCTCCTTGGCCACGCACCGTGCTCTGCGCGAACCGCCAACCCTGCACGCTGCCGTCGGCCGGGAGGGCGGATCCGGGTCCGACCGGGCTGAACGTCCAGGCACCCCCGGTACTGCTCCAGTACGTCCAGTACCTGTACTCGGTGGCCCGAGCCGGTCCAACGGCGGCCAGCAGTGCAACGACGACGACACCTGCGGCGAGAAGCTGACGTCGCAGGTGTCCCCGGAGTCGGGACACTGGTGCCCGGCCGTCCCGGAGTGGCATCACTGCATCGAGGAGTTCAAGCCACGGATGAGATTGACCCCGCCGAATGAGGTGGGGCTGGAGTTCGTTCGGCCGGCAGTGAGCAGGAGGGTCCCGGTCGCACCAGGGTTGGTCCCATTCTCGGTGTAGGCCTTGGCCTGTCCCTTCAGTGCCGACAACGACGAGCTGACCACCCCGGGCTGGTACTTGGCCGCGGCCAGGGCGATCACGGCTCCGGCACTGGCGGAGATATCCGAACCTCCCCCTGACGATGCCGGCAGCAGACCGCCATTGGCTCGCAGGGTGTTGGCCAACGCGTACAAGGCGTAGGCCGACACCTTCTTGGTGGAACGGAGTCTGCCGTCGGGCCCGCAGTTCATTGCCGCGCCCTTTTGGCCGGAACGGAAGGCGGGCAGCGACGTCGTGGTGCCGATGGCGACCTGCGCGGTGGCCAGGGCATCTGGAGTGCGGGCGACTGAAGGGTCGAACGCCATCAGTCCACGCTCGGCGACCGGCTCCGCACAACGCAGTTGGGCGCCGGCCAGGAACCGCTCGGCTTTCTGGGTCTGCTGACGCAGCCCCTTGGACTTGGCCACTCCGTTGAACGCGGCCAAGACCAGTCCGGTGCTGTTCGAATCACTGGATCCGCCGGCGAACCACGGGAAGCCGCCGTCGGGGTTCTGCTGCTTGCGCAGATAGCCCACGGCTTTCTGGTACTCAGGGAAGCGACCGACGGCGCGCAGGGCCATGGCGCCGAGAGCCGTCGAGTTGGTGTCCTGCCCCGTGTAGTTGACGGGATCGGGCGCCGCGCACGCCAAGGAAGTGTCCGGACGGTAGGCGGTGAACGCCCCGTTCTTGCACTGCTGATCGAGCAGCCATTCGATCGCTGGGCTCGGCACTGATCGCTTCACGGCGACGAGGCCGGTGATCGCGAGCCCCTGCCGGTAGACGCCGTCGTAGGTGGGGTCCTGGGACCCGAAGAGGCCCGGATCGGTGGCGGCTCCCGCCGGTGCCCCGGTCAACAAAGTGGTGCCCAGGAGTGTGGCTGTGGCGCCGGCGGCGATTCGTGTGGCGAGCATCATGCCCGGTCCCTTCGGTACGGGTCCGGGGCGAGGGCCCGGGTCCGTCAGGGACCTCGGGCTCCAGATCCGCAGACCACGACGGTGGAGCCGTCCTCGCCCGTCAGGTGCTCCGACTGCCTGCCCCGAGGGACAGATCACGGTTGCGGGTCAGTGCCGGAATCCCACCGGCTTCCCCTGAACATCGGGCGTGTTCGGTTCGTCGACCGTAGCACGGCGATCCCGCACACCCCAAAGGTCGCTGGGCCGCGGGCCAAACTTGGGCCCAGGATCGCTCTGGGGCCCCGGGAGCAGAGGTCAGGGCCGCTGGTCGGGGGAGCGAGTCCGCCCTGGATCCCGTTCGACGACGTCACCGACGACGTCATCGACCGCTGCCATGACGTCGCGGTCCAGTCGCACTCCCGTAGCGCGCAGGTTCTCGCGGATCTGGTCGGGCGAAGTGGCTCCGATGATCGCTGCCGACACGGCGGGGTTCTGCAGCACCCAGGCCAGCGACAACTGTGGCAGTGTCAACCCGGCCTGATCGGCGACCACCCGGAGCCGCTGGATGCGCTCCAATACGTCGTCCCGCAGCCAACGCTGGACGAAGCGGCTGCCCTCTTTCGACTCTGCCCGGGATCGGGGTGGGATCGGCTGCCCCGGTACGTATTTGCCCGTGAGTGCCCCTTGGGCGAGCGGAGACCACACGATCTGCCCGATTCCGCGTGGTGTCGAGGTGGGGATCACCCGCTCCTCGATGACCCGCCACAACAATGAGTACTGGGGTTGATTGGACACGATGCGGTCGAGTCCCAGGTCGTCGGCGATCCGCACGGCCTCGCTGATCTGATCAGCCGTCCACTCCGACACCCCTATGTAGAGGACTTTGCCAGCCCGGACGAGGTCGTCGAAGGCACGCAGAGTCTCCTCGAGCGGCGTCTCGACATCGAACCGGTGCGCGTTGTATAGGTCGAGGTAGTCGGTGCCCAGACGCTGCAGCGACGCGTCGCACGAACGCAGGATGTGTTTGCGGCTCAGGCCTCGGTCGTTGCGTCCCGGGCCCATGGGCCAGAACACTTTCGTCGAGATCTCGAGGCCGTCGCGACGTTGGCCGGAGATCGCTCGCCCGAGTACCTCTTCGGCCCGACCCCCGGCGTACGCGTCGGCGGTGTCGAAGGTGGTGATCCCGGCGTCGAGGGCGGCATGCACGCAGGAGCGGGCGACGTCTTCGTCGATTTGAGCGGCGTGGGTGATCCAGTTGCCGTAGGCGAGTTCGCTGACCATGAGGCCGCTGTCGCCGAGGTGTCGGTACTCCATGCCGGGACTCAGGACCTCTGGATCGGTTCGCCGCCGGGCCGGATCCGTGGCGGTGGGATCCGCAGGCGCCGAATCTGCAACACGCGCAGGGTGGCGTACATCATGCAGCCCTTGCGGTCCACGGCGTCGGGCCACCGCTGTTTCAGTTGTTTGCTCAAGGAGAACAGCATCCAGCCGACTTCGAGGACGACGATGATGACGACACCGAACCAGATGAAGGCCACGGCGTTTTGGAGAGTTGGGTTGCGCAGGAACCCGACTACCAGGATGCCGATGGCCAGGAAGATGAAGAACTCGGCGATGCGGCGGCGGCCGTCGACGTAGTCGCGGGTGAAGGCCTTGGCGGGGCCTTGGTCGCGCGGAGGCAGGTACCGGGTGTCGCCCGCCATGAGACCCGCGCGGGCTTCTGCGCGCGCCTCCCGCTCGCGTTGTTTCATCGCTTTGCGGGCCGCCTTGGGATCGGCCAGGGACCTTCAGAGTCTGCTTACGGCGTGTCTCGGCCTCTTTCCGCGACGGGGTGGGCCGCCCTTTCGGCTGTTGCGCGGGGGGAGGGGTCGACGCGTCCTCCGCCACATCAGTGGCAGAGGACTCGGTCTGGTCGGGGGAGCGGCGGCGGAACACCTGCTCAGCATAAGAGGTGTCACCGGTGAGAGTCCGCAGATGTCACTTCCGCGCGCCACCGCCGCCGCGCGCGGGAACCCCGAAATGCCGGGGCAGGGCAGCATGATCAGCGCCGGATGGGTAGCGTGGGCTCCACCTGACCACATCGTGAAGGTCTGACAACCTCGAGAAGGGCGACCCATGGGCTTTTGGCAGCGATTCACCCTGGTGTTCAAATCCAAGGCGAACAAGATGCTGGACAAGGCCGAGGACCCGCGCGAGACCCTCGACTACTCCTACGAGAAGCAGTTGGAGTTGCTGCAGAAGGTCCGCCGGGGCGTTGCGGATGTCGCGACCAGCCGCAAGCGGGTGGAACTGCAGATGCAGGGGCTGCAGCAGCAGTCCGACAAGTTGGAGGGGCAGGCCAAGGCCGCGTTGGCCGGTGGTCGAGAAGACCTGGCTCGCGAGGCCTTGACCCGGCGCTCGGGGCTGCAGAGTCAGTTGAACGACCTGCAGCTGCAGTTGACCCAGCTGCAGGGCCAAGAAGAGAAGATGGTGGATGCCTCGCAGCGACTGCAGGCCAAGATCGACGCCTTCCGCACCAAGAAGGAGACGATCAAGGCGCAGTATTCGGCGGCCGAGGCGCAGACGAAGATCAACGAGGCCTTCTCCGGTGTGTCGGAGGAACTCAGCGATGTTGGTCTGGCCATTCAGCGCGCCGAAGAGAAGACCCAGACCATGCAGGCCCGTGCGGGCGCTATCGACGAGTTGCTGGCGTCGGGCGCGCTGGATGACCCGACCGGTTTGAGCAAGGACAACCTCACGCGGGAACTCGAGGCCATGGCCTCCCAGACCGATGTCGACAGCCAACTGGCGGCCCTGAAGGCCGAGATCGGCGGTCCGACGCCCGCGGCCGTCGAGAAACCGGCAACACCGGCTGTGGAGGCGGCGCCCCCGAGTGCCGCTCCGGCTTCTGAGGACAAGCCCGCCACCGGCGGCGCGTGAGGAGGCGACCATGATCATCCGTATTTCGGGCGAAGGTCAGTACCGGGTCGACGACGACACGCTGGCACGGCTGAACGAGTTGGACTCGGCCTTGGAGAGTTCCCTCGATGCCGATGAAGCCGAGTTCGTGGCCGCGCTGGCGGCGTTGCTGGCGCTCGTCCGTGACTCCGGTGAGGAACTCGCCGATTCCGAACTCGTGGAAAGCGACGTCATCCTGCCTGCGGGAGACTCCTCGTCCGATGACGTGCGCGCGATGCTCGCCTCGGACGGTTTGATCCCGGGCTGACAGCTCAGCGGGCGCATTTCCCGTGCGACGTCCGTTCTCTTCGAGGTTCTTCCCCCCGGAGGCTCGTCCACCTTCGAGCGCCCATGTTCGGGCTTCGTTCGAACCTGGCCCTGCTGCGGCGCCGGTTCGCGTGTGGTGCGGCACCATTGAGGGGTGGCACGAACCCGCTACACGAGTGACAAGGGCCTTACCCGTCGCATGCTGGGCACGATGGGTGGCCTGGGGCTGCTCTACGTCGTCGTCATCGGCGTGCTCATCGCCGTCGGGCTCAATGCCATCTTCGTGCTGGTGATCGCCGCGGGTCTGCTGTGGGGACAGTGGTACTTCTCGGACTCGATGGCCCTGCACTCGATGCGGGCCCAGGTCGTGACGCCGGAGCAGGCCCCCCAACTGCACGGTCTGGTCGACCGGCTGTGCGTGCTCGCCGACATGCCGAAACCCCGCGTGGCGATCGCCGATACGGACATTCCCAATGCTTTCGCGACGGGACGCTCACCGGAACGCTCGGTGGTGTGCGTGACCACCGGCCTCCTACGACGGCTGGATCGCGACGAACTCGAAGGAGTGCTCTCCCACGAGCTCGCCCATGTCGCTCACCGGGATGTGACGGTCATGACTGTCGCGTCGTTCGCGGCGATCCTCGCGGGACTGCTCATCCGCACGGCGATGTGGGGCGGCATCATGCGCGATCGCCGTGACCAGAACAGTGCGCTGGTGTTCTTGGCCGTGATGGTGGTGTCAGTCCTCGTCTATGTGTTCTCGTACATCCTCACGGCCGCCCTGTCCCGCTACCGGGAACTCGCCGCTGATCGGGGGGGCGCACTTCTGACCGGGAACCCCCGTGGTCTGGCGTCGGCGCTGCAGAAGATCAGCGGCGACGTCGGCCAGATTCCCACGCAGGACCTGCGGCAGATGGAAGCCGTGTCGTCGTTGGCATTCATCCCCGCACTGGGCAGTGGGCGCGGGTTCGACCTGGCGAAGATCTTCTCGACCCATCCACCGCTGGAGAAGCGGTTGGAGAACCTCGCCCAGGTCTCGACCGAACTGGGACGCTGATGGGCTTCTTCGACAACGTCCTGGGGCGGCGTAAGGCCGTTCAACCCGATCTCGACCAGTTGTTCCGCCTTCCGGCGGCGGCCATCACCTTGCAGGCCTCACTGGACTTCGTCGCGACAGGCGTTGGGTCGGTCGCCTTCCGGGCACCGGAGGGTCGTGCCTTCGCGGACGTCCAGAGCGAGATCCAAGACCTGCTCGATGCTGATGGCGGGCCGCGAGTGGAGGCGATCCGCGACGATTTCGGCTTCACGTGGCTGGTGGTGCGTCACGACCCGAACGACGTGGCCGGACTGGTCACCGACCTGCACGCGATCAACGCCACGTTGAAGGACACCGGGTTCGGACCGACGCTGCTGTGCTCGCTCGTGTCGTTTCGGGGTCCCGGGGGTCCCGGGGGTCCCGACGGTCAGGTGCTCGGCATGGTCTACCTCTTCAAGCAGGGAACGTTCTACCCGTTCGTCCCACTTGTGCAGCCGCAGCGCGACAATATCGCCGAGATCCAGATCCGCGACACGGTCGGATCCGACCTGTCGTTCGAACCGGATCTGGGCCGCTGGTTCGCCGTCTGGGGTGCCCCCGGTCTGGAGTGACCACTGCATTGATGACGCCGCGTTACGATCATCTCACGGAGCGAACATCCTCGTAGGGTCCGTCAGGGGGTCGTTGGTCGTGTCATCCACTCGCCGAATGGCAATGCCGCTGGCAGCAATCCTGACGGCGTCCGCTTTCCTGGCCGCGCCACCCGCCGGCGCCTACACCGAGGACGCCGTGGTGGCCAAGGTCGCCGACGGTGACTCGCTCTACGTCAAGGGCGCTCGAGCGCCCATCCGTCTGATCGGTGTGGACACCCCCGAGCAGGAGACCTGCGGATACGACGCGGCCAAGAAGGCACTTACTCAGATCGCCGGTCCCAAGACCCGGGTGCGTCTGAGTGCTCGTGACGAGAACTCCTTCGCCTACGGGAACGGCTTCCGCCGACCACTGCGATACGTGGACAACGTCAAGACCAAGAGAGACGCATCCTTGACCCTGCTGGAGAAGGGGTTGGGGGTCTTCAACAACACGGTGGGGGAGTACGACCGCGAACTCGAGTATGTCCAGGCAGCGCAGCGAGCCGCGGCCGCTCGGGTGGGTCTGTTCAGCCCCAACAGGTGCGGGGTGGGCCCGGCAGCCACTCTGCAGATCTTCGCGCACTACAACGCGCACCTGAACGACAAGCAGAACATGGCGGGCAAATGGGTTCGCGTGGTCAATCGCGGCGCCAAAACGGTGGACTTGAACGGGTGGCGCCTGCGCCCCTCCAACCGCAAGTACTACACGTTCCGAAACGTGGTGCTGGCTCCCCAGCAGTCAGCCGTCGTGCACAACGGGCCGGGCCGCAGTTACATGAAGGACGGCGACTTCCACTTTTACTGGGGCACCAAGATCGACATCCCCGATCCCGCCACCTCCACCTTCGAAGCCGGCTCGATGTTCCTCCAGGACCCGGTCCAGAACTTCCGAGCGTGGACATTCTGGCCGTGTGTCATCGACTGCCCGACTCAGCAGTTGGTCGGCAAACTGCAGCTGTTCGCCAACTGGAACAACCGGGACGAATACGTCGAGGTCATCAACCCGACGAGTGAACCCGTCGACGCTTCCTTCCTGGTGCTGCAGACGGGGCCTTCGCTATTCGAGATCCCGCAGGGCAACCTCCTCGCTCCCGGACAGTCTTTACGTGTCTGGGCCCGGCCCCATGGATCCGACTACACGTTTGATCGAGGCGGGCAGTTGTTCTCCCGCAGCGGAGGCGAGATCACCTTGCGTGGCAACGATGGTGTCGTTGTCACCGACCTGCGCTGGATCGGTCCCTGCAGTGCTCAGTGTTGACGGACACGCGGGAGTTGCCGACGCGGGCCACCTGGCTCTCTGACGCGACACTCGCGCGCATCGGCCCCTTGTGTGGGCGGGATCACCGACTCTCAAGCCCTCGCCGAGGATTCTGAAAGCAGACCTGAGGGAGCAGATGTTGTGGGATTGCACCCCGGATTCGAGCCCTGGCGATGGCTATCACCGCCCAGCCGACCTTGATCCTCGTGCGAGGCAATGGTGAGCTCATAGACGGCCGGGGTGGGGTCCTGACCGAGGGCATCATCGAGTCACCGTGTTGGAGGAATCATGCGATGGTATCGATGGCTAGTCGCCGTCAGCGGATTGGCGATCGCTCTCACAGCCTGCACCAGTCCCACTCGCGAGGCGCCGGATAGCCTGCGGGGGGCTTCGGCGGTATCCGCCTCACGCGACGGGGCCGACCACCCGGACCTTCCGGCCCCTCAGGTCGATGTCGGTCGGATCATTGCCGGCGGCCCACCCCCAGATGGGATCCCACCGATCCACGAACCCACGTTCTCCCCGGTGCCGCAGGTGGACTGGCTCAAGGACAGCGAGCCCGTCATCGTGTTGCGCCATAAGGGTCAGACCAAGCTGTACCCCGTTCAAGTGCTGACTTGGCACGAGATCGTCAACGACGAGATCGCCGGTGATCCGGTGACGGTCACCTACTGTCCCTTGTGCAATACCGCCATCGCCTTCAACCCCGTGGTGGACGACCAAGTACTCACCTTCGGGACCAGCGGCAGCTTGTACAAGTCCGCCTTGGTCATGTACGACACTCAGACCGAGTCCTTGTGGTCCCAAGTTGAACGCCGGGCCATCGCTGGACAACTCTCCGGTACCGAGATGGGGACGCTGCCACTGTCGATGCTGCCCTGGCAGACCGCCCGCGAACAGTTGCCGGAGGCCGCGGTGCTGGAACGACCGCGCGACAGTGACCGTCCCTATGGCACCAACCCCTATGTCGGCTACGACACCGACGAGTGGACGCTGTTGGATCAGCCGACCGATGACCGGCTGCCGGCCAAGGAACGCGTGGTCCACCTGCTGGATCACGGAGTCGCGGTCCGCGCCACCGAGC
Source organism: Candidatus Nanopelagicales bacterium (assembly GCA_037045355.1). Taxonomy (NCBI): domain Bacteria; kingdom Bacillati; phylum Actinomycetota; class Actinomycetes; order Candidatus Nanopelagicales; species Candidatus Nanopelagicales bacterium. Next base: position 100,507 of record JBAOHO010000014.1, read on the forward strand.
TGGTCGAGCGCCAAGTCGCGAACGTTACTGCCGACGAGCAACCCATGGTGTTGTTCGCTGCTGACGGGCTGGCCTCAGCGCTGGATGATCGTGCCATCGCCGAGGGCCGGCCCATCCCGGCCACCGGCGTCTTCAGCCGCCGAGTCAACGACCGGACTCTCACCTTCACCACCGTCGAAGGTGACGGCCGTGTGGTTGCTCGTGATGCGGACACCGGCTCGAAGTGGACATTGCTCGGCGAAGCCGTCGCCGGGCCGCTGCAGGGTGAGCAGCTGACCCAAGTCACTGCAGTGGACACATTTTGGTTCGCTGCCAAGGCCTTCCAGCCGGAACTGACCCTGACCGATATCACCGACCCACTCGATGCGTCACAACTCGAGTGAGGAGGTCATCGGTGCAGCAGGGTTGAGCCCGGTATTCGCGACCATTGAGAAGGCCTTACGGGAAAGAGTGGTGGCCGCGAGTCAGGCGCCCAGCAGTTCGGCGGCGAGACGCCCGCTGCGCAGGGCTCCGTTGATGCTCGGCGCCTGGCGATGGTCGCCGGCCAGCACCAGTCCCGCACACACGGTGGGGGAACGCCGAGCCGACAGTGCGGGTAGCGCGTGGCGGATCGGGTAGTGAACGATCAGCTCGAGTTCGTCGGGTGCCACCGCCAACATGTGGGCGGCGTCGGCGCGAGCCCACAGCTCGGCCTGCGTCGAGTCGTGGTGACCGACTGCCGACGCCGCGATCAGGCGCTTACCGCGCGGTGCGTAGCGCGGCGCGACATCGCTCATGACGGCGACGTTGGCCAACCGGGCATCTGGTGACACCAACAGCATCGGATGGCGCTGCGGTGTGCTGGGTGTCGCGAAATACCACGTTGTAAGGGATCGCCAGGAGGTGGCGGTGGCCCCTGGGATCAGGGTCGCGGGATCGGCGACGGCCACGATCACGTCTTCGGCTTGCCATTCGGCGTCGGCAGCGGACACTCGCCCGGGAGAAACCGAGGCAACGGCGGTGTTCCGTCGGATATCCACGCCGGCGGCGAGCCTGCGTGGGAGCTCGTCCATCCCCGAGTCGGGCACTCCCGGAGTTCCGGCGAGGAAGGTCCGCAGGATGTCATCGACAATCCCGCGCGGCGAGGCGAGCCCGGGGTCCGCGAGCACGCCCGATAGGAACGGCCGCAGGACGCCTTCGAAAGCCGCCGGGTCGACGCCAGCGTCTCCGAGCGCCACGGCAATCGGTTGGTCGGCCCGGTCCATGGGCGTGGGTCGAGGATGTCGAGGGGTGCCGAGCCGGGCGGCGTAGGCCGCGAACGCCCCGAGTCCGCGGGTGACCCCCAAAGCGTGCAGCGACCGAACCGTGGCAGTAAGCGCGCGCGGGTCTCGGCGCGGGTCGGACAGAGGGTGGGCCACACCGTCGCGCACCACCGCGACGCCGGCTGCGAACTGCCGCAGCGCAAGGTCCGGCCAGGCCTGCCTACCTTCCGGGTAGGCCGGGTTGTAAAGCTGGAAGCCCCGGTCGAGAACGAATCCGTCGACACGGTCGGTTCGTACTCGTCCCCCGATCTCATCGGAGGATTCCAGAACCACGACCTCGCGCCCGGCAGCAGAGAGTAGTTGGGCGGCCCTCAGCCCTGCGAGACCCGCTCCGACAACGATGACGTCAGCCTTGTGCACCACGCGCCGAAGTGTGTCGTGGTCACCTCACGGGTGCAACCGGGCGCCGACCACCGGCGGTCCCCACCCACTCGAACGACCAGCCGAGCAGCCGAACTAGCGAGGGCTGAGGTCCCGACCCACGGCGAGGACCTCGGTTACCAACTCGTCGGCCTCCGCCAGCGTGTTGCGCGGGTTGATGAAGCAGGGTCGCAGCGCGAACCGCCCCCTGACCCGTGTGCTCGACGTGATCGACCGGCCGCGAGAACGCAGCGCCGTCAGGATGTCCTCGTTCAACTGGTCCAGTTCCGGCTCGTCGTCCATGCCCGGTGGGTGGAAGCGGAAGCAGGTGATCGACAGCATGGGTTCACTCAGCAGTTCCAGATCCTCTGAGCTTCGAGCCAAGTCCGCCACCCTCCGCGCGCAGTCGTCGTGGCGGACGATTCGGTCGCGAACCCCCTCGGCGCCGATCTCGGCCAACACAGCCCAGACCGCCAGGCCGCGCGCTGGTGTGGAGAAGTCCACCCCCCAGTCGGGTGTCCCGTAGCCGATCTCCTCGAACGGGGAGGCCGTGTCGGCCGTCCCTATCTCGGTGACGCGGACTCGGTCGTAGTCCCCGGACTCGATCGCGAAGGCCCGTGCCAACACCTCAGGGTCGCGCACAATCACGGCGCCTGTGCCGACCGGAGCCGCCAACCACTTGTGTGGGTCGATGGCGAACGAGTCGTACTGGGACAGGTCGCCGTAGCGCGCTCGCACCCGCTGGTCCAGAACTCCCCAGCCTCCATAAGCACCATCGACATGCAGCCAGATGTCTCGATCCTGGGCGATGCGCACCAGTTCGGGCAGCGGATCGACCAGCCCGGTGTTGACGTCGCCGGCGCACCCCACGATCGCGATCGGGGTACATCCGGCGGTGATGTCCCGGTCCAGAGCTTGCTGCAGCAGGTCGAGGTCGATGGTTCCGTTCGAGTCCAGGGGGATCTCGCAGCGATTCCCACGCCCGAGTCCCAACACACCGAGCGCGCGACCCACGACATGGTGGGTCGCGGTGGAGCAGTAGACCCGTGGCGCGTGGAGGCCCTCGATCCCACTTTGCGCGGGGTCCAGTCCCCTTCGTTCGCCCGCTCGCTGGCGGGCAGCTCCGAGGCCGACCAGGTTGGCGGTCGAACCACCGGAGGTGAAGGTCCCGACGAATGACTCCGGGAATCCGAGCAGCTCGATGAGCCAGCGCATCGCCAAGTGGTCGAGATAGTTGCCCGGCGTTGCCCACCACTTCTGGGGCACTGCCACGGACTGGGCGAGTCCGGCCGCAGCTGCGACGTCGGACGGGGCGGTCGTCACCCAGCCGGTGAATCCCGGGTGCCCCAGCCGCAGTCCGGACCCGATGACCACCTCGGCCAGTTCCCGCAGCACCGTGTCACGGCCGAGACCGGCCCTCGGAAGCGGCCGATCGACGCGGGGCAGCCACTGCGAGCGACGAGCCGCCGGGTCGGGGCCGGTGAACCGCTGGAACTCGGTGAGCGCGGGAAGCAGGGCCCGTACCGCACCCGATAAGTCGTCGGTCGTCGCGGCGTCGGCTGCGATGTGCGCGGGCATTCGTCAGTCCTTCGCGCCGACCCCGGGCAGGGCCAGCATGCGGTCGAGTGCGACACGAGCCCAATGCGCCACATCCGAGTCCACCACGATCCGGTTTTCCACGCGGCCCGCAGCCAGCTGCTCGAGCGACCGGTGCAGGTGCGGCAGGTCGATGCGGTTCATGGTCGAGCAGAAACACACAGAGCGGTCCAGGAACGAGATCGACTGCTCCGGATGTTGCAGGGCAAGGCGGCGCACGAGGTTGAGTTCGGTCCCGATCACCCACGATGTCCCGGGGCCGGCTGCCGCGACTGCTTTGATGATGGACTCGGTGGAGCCCACCATGTCGGCTTTCTCGACCACCTCGTAACGACACTCGGGGTGGACCAGCACCTGGACACCGGGGATACGCGCTCGCGCCTCATCGACGGCCTCCGGCAAGAATCGGCCGTGGACCGAACAGTGACCTCGCCACAGGATCATCTTGGCCGCGCGAAGCTCCTCCTGCGTCAGTCCGCCACCGGGCTTGTGGGGATCGAAGACGACGCAGTCGGTCAACTCCAGGCCGAGCTCACGCACAGCCGTGTTGCGGCCCAAGTGCTGGTCTGGCAGGAACAGCACTCGCTCGCCGTGCTCAAATGCCCACTCCAGGGACTGACGGGCGTTGCTGGACGTGCACACGGCGCCGTGGTGGCGTCCGGTGAAGGCCTTGATCGCCGCCGTGGAGTTCATGTAGGTGATCGGGATCGTGCTGTCCGCGATCCCGGCCGCGGCGATCACCTGCCAGGCGGCCTCGACCTGAACGATGTCGGCCATGTCCGCCATGGAACAGCCAGCTGCCAGGTCCGGGAGAATCACTTGTTGGGAGTCGGCCGTCAGGATGTCGGCCGACTCCGCCATGAAGTGCACGCCGCAGAAGACGATGAACTCCGCCTCGGGTCGCGCCGCAGCCTGTTGAGCGAGTTTGAAGGAGTCCCCGGTGACGTCGGCAAACTGGATCACCTCGTCACGCTGGTAGTGATGACCCAGAATGAACACCCGGTCGCCCAACTGCTCCTTCAGGCGATGGACGTCGGACACGAGGTCCGGGTCCGACGCCGCGGGCAGTTCGCCGGGACATTCGACGCCCTTCTCGGTGTCGGGATCAGCGCTGGCGCCCAAGAGCAGCAGGGCCAGCGGAGTGGGCTCGGGCTCGGTGAAGGTGGTCACGGCCCGATTCTGGACCCCAAGGCCGTCACCCCGCCACATCCGGCGCGATAACGGCGGTCACTGGCGACTTCTCGTCCTTCTCCGGTACCCAAGGCCCACGTTCGACCCCGGAGTCACGACAACCTGCTGCGAAGCTGCCGACTCTCACGGGGAGGGCAGTCGCGGAGAGCGCCACCTCGTGCGCCGGACGGCCGCTGCGGGGAATGGCCGGACGCCCCAGATGGTTCTACCCTTGGAGTCGAGCTGAACCCCCAAGGAACGGGAGACCATATGACCACCGACAGCACCAGCGCTCAGACGAGCACCGTGATCCTCACCGACACCGCATCGGCCAAGGTCAAGGCTTTGCTCGAATCCGAGGGTCGCGACGATCTCGCCCTGCGTATCGCCGTCCAGCCCGGCGGGTGCAGCGGTTTGCGTTACCAGTTGTTCTTCGACGACCGGTCTCTCGACGGTGACGAGAACATCGATTTCGAGGGCGTCAATGTGGTCGTCGATCGCATGAGCCAGCCGTACCTGGGCGGCGCCACTATCGACTTCGTCGACACGATCGAGAAGCAGGGCTTCACGATCGACAATCCCAACGCCACCGGGTCGTGCGCCTGCGGCGACTCGTTCCACTGATTTCGCGGGCGCGATCCGGGCGGAGCCCGATGTCGGACCTTGCCCATCCACGACCCCGGTCATCGCCTGACCGGGGTCGTGGCGTGTAATGGGCGCCATGCGCGTCGTCGTCACCGGTTCCATTGCCACTGACCATCTGATGGTCTTCCCCGGTCGATTCGCCGAGTCCCTGATGCGCGAGCGACTGGAGTCGATCTCGGTGTCGTTCCTCGCGGACGACCTGCAAGTTCGCCGCGGGGGAGCGGCCGCCAACATCAGTTTCGGACTCGCCCGGTTGGGCCTGGTACCCACTCTGCTCGGCTCCGTCGGCGAGGATTTCGACGACTACCGCTCCTGGCTGGATCGCCATGGGGTGGACACGGCGTCCGTGCATGTGTCGGACGTCCACCAAACCGCTCGCTTCGTCTGCACGACCGATGCGGACGGGAACCAGATAGCGACCTTCTACGCGGGCGCGATGCAGGACGCGCGCCTGATCGAGCTGGCGCCGGTCATCGAACGGCTCACCACCATCGAACTGCTGCTCATCAGCCCCAACGACCCCGTGGCGATGGCCAATCACGCGGCTGAGTGCCGTTATCGAGGGGTCCCGTTCATCGCCGATCCGTCGCAGCAGTTGTCGTCCATGAGCTCCGACGAGGTACTCAACCTGTTGGACGGGGCCGCCATGCTGTTCAACAACGAGTACGAAGCCGCCCTCATCCACGAGCGCACCGGACTGTCCGACGCCGAGATCCTGGACCGGGTACCGGTTCGGGTCACCACCCTCGGGGCCAAGGGAGCCCGCGTGCAGCGGCGTGGCGAACCCCCGATCGAGGTGTCCGTGGTTCCCGAACTATCCCGCGTCGATCCGACCGGTGTCGGGGATGCATTTCGCGCCGGCTACATCGCCGGCATGGCGTGGGGCCTCGGGGACGAGCGCTGCGCCCAGATCGGCGCCACCCTGGCCGCGTACGTCATCGAGACGGTCGGCACCCAGGAGTACACCTTCACCCCTGCGGAATTCGGCGATCGGTTGGCAGCCACCTTCGGCGCCGCCGCTGCTGCCGAAATCTCGGAGCATCTGTCCGCGGCGTGACCCTGTGGCGTTTGCCCGACCCCCGGCAGTTCCCCGCCGGGGTGGAGTTGATCGGCCTGACCGCTCGATTCGACCCCGACCTCGCGCTGGTCGGATACCGCCGCGGGATCTTCGCGATGGACGTTGCCGGCGGCGTGATGGGTTGGTTCAGCCCCGATCCTCGGGGTGTCCTACCCCTGACGGGACTCCACGTGGGACGCAGTTTGCGCCGTGCTCGACGCCGATTCACGGTCACCGTGGACCGGGCCTTCGCGGCGGTCGTCGACGGCTGCGCGGACCCGGCGCGGTCCGGCGCCTGGATCACGCCCGCCTATCGGTCGGTGTACCTGGAGTTGCACCGGCGTGGAGTCGCGCATTCCGTCGAGGTGTGGTCCGGCCCGCGTCTGGCCGGCGGTGTTTTCGGGGTGGAGCAAGGAGGGCTTTATTGCGGGGAGTCCATGTTCCACCGCGACACCGACGCCTCGAAGGTGGCCCTTGTCGAACTCGTCGAGAGGTTGAGCGCGGGCGAGGATAGTGAGCGCCGGTTGTTCGATGTCCAGTGGTGGACGCCCCACCTCGCGACGCTCGGGGTCGTGGAGATCCCGCGCGCGCGGTATCTGGACCGATTGCCAGGGGCTCTTGCGCTACCCCCGGCCCTGTCCGGGTGAGGGAGCCCGCACGACAAACCGGTTGACCGCGCCCATCTGCTCGACGGAGACCAGTTCAGCGTGCCGCATCCGGCACCAGGCGGGAATGTCGGTGGCCGCTGCGGCATCATCGGCGAGCACCGTGATCAGTGCGCCGGGATGGGCCCGGGCTGCGCCGGCCAGTTGCAGGACCGGTTGTGGGCACAGCAGTCCCACCGCGTCGATCACGATTTCCCTGCTCACAGATCTGTCGCCCCGATCCCCGCTCGGATCGCGGACACCGCGTGCTCGAGGTCCGTGACGAACTGCTCGATCAGGTTCGTCGTGGACCACGGGCCCAGCGACACGCGCAGGCTGCCATGCGTCGAGGCCCCGATCGCGACCAGCACATGATGCGGCCGACGAGTGTCGGCCGTGCACGAGGCGCCGCTGGCCACCGACCAGCCGCGTTCGGCCAGGAGATCGACGAGTTCGTCGGCAGGAACGTATAGAAAGGTGAGCATCGTCAGGTAGCCGACCCGGTCGTCCGGGTGGCCGAGCACCGCGACATCCGAGATTCGCGCGAGGACGAGTCGGCGCAACAGGTCGCTCACTGCACGCAGGCGCGGCCAGCGAGGATCGGGAGACTCGAGAGCCAGGGCGGCGGCGGCGATCAAGGGCACGGGTGGGTGGGTGTCCTCGACATGGCCGTGCCCGTCGGTGACTGGAACAGCCGGGCGGAACCGTGCGGGGTCCCGTGCCACCACGACTGCCACCCCCGCAGGGCCACCCCACATCCGGGCGTCCGCGAACGCGATGTCGAAGTGCTCCGTGATCGTTTCCCGACCGGCGACAGCCCGCAGATCGACGACCAGGCCGGCGTCCGGGGGCATCGCGGCAGCCACATCGGCCAGCGGCTGGCGCGTGCCGAGTTCGATGTTGCCGTCCTGAACGACGACGGTGGCCCCGTCCAGGGGCGGTATCTCGGTCATGTCCACCTGGCCGGTGTGGTCGACGGGCCAGGTGGACACCGGAATCCCGTCGGGAGCGAGTAGGTCGGCCGTGCGCAGGATCGTGAGGTCCTCGACGTCCGACACGATCAAACGCTGCGATGGGCCGGCGGCCGTCAGAGCCAACCACACTGCGGCCGGGTAACTTCCGGCAAACCAGACTCCAGCCGTGGGGACCCCGAATGCCGCGGCCACCGCCGATCTGCTGTGATCCAGCAGTCGGCGGGCCAGACGAGCATCCGGATAGCGCCGACCAGGATCTGCCGACGCCGTCCGCCAGGCGTTGTCCAAGGCCCGCAGGACCGTCGGACCGGGGGCGAGACCCGATGCCGTATCCATGTATCTGTCACTATCGTCACCCTGAGTAGGCGGGGACAACATACCTCTGAAAGTAGTGCCACCCTCCGGGTTCTGCGGCCTCATACTGCGCTAGTCTCGCCTTCGAACTTGCTGGTTTCTGCCGTGAACGCCACGGCACCCCTTGTGGGGCCCTAGTAGAGGGGCTGATGCGGTGTCAGATCTCGCGACAGCGTCCCGGCGCAAGCGCCGGTGGGGCATGCTCGCCATGGCCGGACTGGTCGCCACCGCGACCACGGGGTGCACTGCCAACGAAATCTTCTTCTTGGACCTCCCCGAACCTGCCAGCGACAAGGCTGAAGTGATCAAGTCCCTGTGGGACGGCGCATGGGTCGCGGCTTGGCCGGTCGGGTTGTTGGTATGGGGCCTCATGATCATCGCGATCGTCGCCTACTCGCGCCGACGGCGTCCCGAGATGCCTGAGCAGACTGCCTACAACCTGCCCATCGAGATCTTGTACACCGTTGCCCCGCTGATCATGATCTTCGGATTGTTCTTCTTCACCGCCCGCGACCAGGCCGAGATCCTCGCGGTCACCGACGATCAGACCCACACCGTGAACGTGGTCGGGTTCCGCTGGAGTTGGGCGTTCAACTACGTCGACGAGGACGTCTACGAGATCGGCACCCCCGATGACTTCCCCACACTGTGGGTACCGGTCGACGAGAAGGCTCGGTTCGAGTTGTCGTCGTCGGACGTCATCCACTCATTCTGGGTTCCGGCCTGGCTGTTCAAGATGGACGTGATCCCGGGCAAACTCAACCAGTTCGAGCTCACCCCCACCCAGCTCGGCACGTTCCCGGGCAAGTGCGCTGAACTGTGCGGTGTCGACCATTCCCGCATGCTCTTCAACGTGAAAGTTGTCAGCCGCGCGGAATACGATGCCCACATCGAGGAACTGCGCGAGCGCGGGCAGACGGGGCAGTTGGAGACCGGAAGGGTCAACGAGTCGGGCGTGCCTGGCCCAGAGGGGTATAAGACGACATGACGATCCTGGCCGAACCCCCCAAGGAATCCGGCGAGCTGATCCCGCCCCGGGACATCAGCCAGCCGTGGGAGCCGAAGAGCAACCCGCGCTTGGGTCGCACCATCGTCAACTGGCTGACGAGTACCGACCACAAGGTCATCGGGTACCTCTACTTGATCCAATCCTTCGCGTACTTCCTGATCGCCGGTGCGATGGCGCTGATCATCCGCGCGGAACTCGTGTCGCCAGGCATGCAGTTCGTGAGCTTGGAGCAGTACAACCAGCTGTTCACGATGCACGGCACGATCATGCTGTTCCTGTTCGCGACCCCGCTGTTCGTCGGCTTGGGCAACGCGATCATGCCGCTGCAGATCGGCGCCCCCGATGTGGCCTTCCCGCGGTTGAACATGTTCGGCTTCTGGCTGTTCTTCTTCGGTGGCCTGACAGCGTCACTCAGCCTCATCACGCCCGAGGGCGCGTTCGCCGGCGGCTGGACCGCCTACACGCCGCTGTCGGATGCCGTCTACTCACCCACCGTGGGCGCTGACATGTGGCTGCTCGGTCTGACCATGGGTGGTCTCGGCACCATCTTGGGGGCCGTCAACTTCATCACCACGGTCTTCTGCATGCGAGCCCCCGGCATGACCATGTTCCGCATGCCCGTGTTCACGTGGACCACGTTCATCACCAGCGTCCTGGTCTTGATGTGCTTCCCGATCCTGGCTGCCGCTCTGGTCGTTCTTGAGATAGACCGGAAATTCGGCACTGTGGTGTTCGCTCCGGAGAACGGTGGCGCCATCTTGTGGCAGCACCTGTTCTGGTTCTTCGGTCACCCGGAGGTCTATATTCTCGCGCTCCCGTTCTTCGGGGTCGCCAGCGAGATCATCCCTGTCTTCAGCCGCAAGCCCATCTTCGGCTACAAGGGCCTGGTCTTCGCCACCATCGCGATCGCGGGCCTGTCCATGGGGGTGTGGGCCCACCATCTGTACGTCACCGGATCGGTCTACCTGCCCTACTTCGCGCTGATGACCATGCTCATTGCCGTGCCGACAGGGGTGAAGTTCTTCAACTGGATCGGCACCATGTGGCGTGGCTCCATCAGTTTCGAGACACCGATGCTGTTCGTTCTCGGGTTCCTGGCGACCTTCCTCTTCGGCGGCCTGACGGGTGTCATCCTGGCGTCCCCCCCACTGGACTTCCACGTGTCCGACTCCTACTTCGTGGTGGCGCACTTCCACTACACGGTGTTCGGCACGGTGGTGTTCTTGATGTTCGCCGCCTACTACTTCTGGTGGCCCAAGTGGACCGGCCGCAAACTCAACGAGAAGCTCGGCAAGTGGCAGTTCTGGTTCCTCTTCATCGGGTTCCAGGTGACCTTCCTGTGCCAGCACTGGCTGGGGGTCCAGGGTATGCCCAGGCGCTACGGCGACTATCTCGCCTCCGACGACTTCGGCCTGCTCAACCACATCTCGACCATGGGGTCCGGGATCTTGGGCATCTCCACCATCTTGTTCTTGATCAACGTCATCTGGACATGGCGCAAGGCGCCCATGGTCGGTGTCGACGATCCCTGGGGCTACGGCGGCTCTCTGGAGTGGGCGACCTCCTGCCCGCCGCCGCGGCACAACTTCACGTCCATCCCGACGATCCGCTCGGAGCGTCCGGCGTTCGATCTCCACCATCCGGAGTACGCCCTCAACCCAGTGCCCGAGTCTCACGCAACGGCCACCGCAGTGGCGGATCGGCCGGCCGCTGAGGCCACCACCGACGGTGAGACCACGGAAGGGACCAAACAGTGAAGATCGAAGGCTGGCTGTTCGGGGCAGGCGCCGTCTTCTATGTCCTGGTCGCAGCTGTCTACGGGTGGCTGAGCCAGGACGTCGTCGGCACGATTCTGTTGTTCTTCACCGGACTGCTGGCGTTGATCGCCGGGTTCTACATCCTGTACACATCCAAGCGGGTGTACCCTCGGCCCGAGGATCGCCAAGACGCCACCATCGACGAAGCCGACCCGGACTACGGGTTCTTCAGCCCCCACTCGTGGTGGCCGTTGGCGGTGGGATTCTCGGCCTTCACCGTGACTTTGGGTTTCATCTTCGCTGCGTGGATGTTGGCCTTCGGTGTGATCATCCTCATGGTGTCCGTCAGCGGTTGGCTGTTCGAGTACTACTACGGCGATCACGCGCACTGAACTTCAGAGCCGAGTAGGCAGCCGGTCGGAGTAAACAGCCGAGACCGAAACTGGACGTCCTGGCTCCAGGGAACCCGTGGGACCCAGGAACCCAAAGAGCTGGTAATCCGAACCAGAAGAACCGCTGATCCGAGGAGCCGTGCCGAGGGAATCGTGCAGGCATCGTTACCGACACGCCTTCTCTGCTCTTCACACCCTCGGTCACGTCGGTATACTTGAAAGTCGTTGGATCGAATTCTGTGTCGCGACGGGTAAGCGTTCTCACTCTTCGTGACGGAGACGGCAGGAGACGCAATCGTGATGTTTGTCGGACACTGATCGTGGCCAAGAACATTGCGAACTGTCCTACCAGGATTGAGGATCACATCGTGTCCGAGAAGCACAACAAGAGGGTGAGTCCACTCGCCCGCAAGCGGCCATTGGCCCTGCTGGGCATCGGCGCCGGGGTTGTCGCGCTCACCGTCACCGGCTGTGGGCCCAACCTCTCTTTGGTCAGTGCGCCATGGTCCGAGTCGCAGGCCGTCATCCAATCGTCCCTCTTCGGTGAGAAGAACGTCACCTTCGATGAAGCCCCGCTGATCTCGGTCGAGAATGGCCGCATCACGACTGTCTCTGTGACGGGCCCTGACGGTGAGCAGATCGACGGTGAGCCCGTTGACGGTGGTTCCGCCTGGAAGATCGACACGAGTGACCTGGACTTCGGGACCAAGTACGTCGTCACGGCGAACGCCGTCGATCTTCGTGGCAAGGAAACCTCCGCCAGCGACTCGTTCCGCACCTTCGTGCCGGAGAACGAACTCGAAGTCAGCACCAACCTCACTGACGGGGAAACCTACGGCGTTGGTATGCCGATCATCATGACCTTCAACCAGCCCATCAAGGATCGGGCCGCCATCGAGAAGCACCTGCTCGTCAACGTCGACGGGGCGCCTATCGAAGGGTCTTGGCACTGGGACAGTGACACCCAGGTCAGTTACCGCCCCAAGGAATACTGGCCGGCCGACAGCAAGGTCGAACTCGATGCCGAGATCAAGGGCGTCAATGCCGGCGATCAGGTCTATGCGATGCAAAACGCCACCGAGGACTTCAAGATCGGTGACTCGATGATCCTGACTCAGGACTCCGTCAAGCATCAGATGACCGTGACGCGTAACGGCAAGAAGGTCCTCACGATGCCTACCTCGACGGGGCAGCCGGGCCACGAGACCCGATCGGGAACCAAGGTCATCATGACCAAGGAGCCCTACGTGGTGATGGACGCCGCGACCCTCGGGGTCTCCGAGGACGATCCCGACTACTACCGTCTCGATGTGTACAACGCCATGCGGGTCACCTGGTCGGGGGAGTACATCCACTCCGCACCCTGGTCGGTGGGATCGCAGGGCTACTCCAACGTCAGTCACGGCTGCATCAACGTGAGCCCGGACAACGCCGCGTGGCTGATGAAGAACGCCAACATCGGCGATGTCGTGGTCATTAAGAACACCGGAGCCGAGCACGACGGCAACGACGGCAACGGCTGGACCCAGTGGAACGAGTCGTGGTCGGACTGGAAGGCAGGCAGTGCGCTGAAGGGCTGATCAGCCCATTTCGATCGGGTCCACCAAGGTCCCGATCGGCCCCAGCCACCAGCGCAGGCTCCGCCAGAGCCAGCACCACCCACGGTGACCCAACAGAAATTGGATGATGGCCGACACCAGCAGGCCGATCGCCAGTAACCCGAGTGTCCACGGGATCAGGGCAGGGAGCAGCCACAACTCGACCGCCAGAATCACACCCACCAGGATCGCCGCAAACACCACACTGGTGAGTGCCGGCACCATCCCGAGGGTGGGGTGCCACGTGGGATTGTTCGGCTGATCATGCCCTGCCCGGCAACCGCGCACGATCACCTCGGTGGGCTGCGCGTCGGGATTCAGCGGCACTGTCGGCTGGACGCTGTCGTCTCCGCCTCGGCGCTTCGGTGCCGGCCCGTGTTCCATGGCCCGAGCATGGCGCACCGGGCCCCAGTTGGCATCAGGATGTCGTATTCGGGCGGTCGGGCAGGTCTGCCTCAGGTGATTCAACGACCGGGGAGCTCACGCTGTCCGCCGACAACGAGGTCCAGCACCAGGTCCACATGGCTGAAGCCATTGCCATCGAGTGTCTCGCGCAGGACTTGAGGATCGATGGCAGGAGGTGGGCCGATGGCCGTGACAGTCATGGTGGCGTCCACCACTTCGTAGTCGACGACGGACCAACCGACAGCGTCCGCCCAATCATCCACCAGTGACGATGCTCCGTACTTGATCGTGTTGTCGGACAGCACCCGCGCCGAGCCGAGCCCCAGCGGTATCGCGATGAGCGCCACTAGGGCAGCCACGAAGATGAGGGTCTTGGCCGAGAAACGACCCACCTTCACGCCTCCACTTTCGGCGACGTTCCGGACTTGGTAGAGCAAGAGGACCACCGTCGCGGTGAAGACGATGGCGGTGACGTTGGTCAGGAACAGCAGCAGAGCCCCGAGCGCGTCGTCGAATCTGCCCTCGTTGAGGGTGATGCCGACAACGGCAAGTGGCGGGACCAATGAGATCGCTATCGCCACACCAGGCAGGGTGTCGGACACATCGGAGCGAGCCAACGCGAACGCTCCAACCGTTCCCGTGGCGAGCGCTGCGATGAGATCGATCATGCGGGGACTGACGCGCGCAGACACCTGGCCGTTACCCTCGCTGATCACGTCGAGCGGTTCCACCAAGGCGAACAGGTAGCCGATAGCGATGACCAACAGCGCACCACCGACGACAACCAGAAGGGACCGCGCCATGCGATAACGATCTGCGAGCACCAGGGCCAGTGCAGTTCCCAGGATCGGAGTCATGAGCGGGGCAACGATCATGGCGCCGATCACGGTTGCGGTGGAGTCGGCGATGATCCCGGCGGTCGCGATCACTCCCGCCAGGGTGAGCAGGACCCAGAAGGCTGAGTACTTCCTGCGTGAGCTGGGCCCGAAGGACAAGAGAACCTGATCAGCCATGCGTTCCAGATCGTCTGCCGAGACCGACGGCCGTTTCACATCCACTGGACCTCCCGACGTGAATCGAATCCACCTTAGAAGCACTCGGAGTCGTACTGTGGGCTACCGCCGGATAAGAAGCGCATCGACGATGAGGAGAGTGGCATGAACATCGGGATCCTGGGCTCGGGGATGGTCGGTCAGACGTTGGCCACCGCCCTGGCAGCAGCCGGACACGCCGTCATGATCGGCACCAGAGAGCCGGCCGCGACGCTGGCCCGTCAGGAGGCGGACGGTTACGGCAACCCGCCCTTCGGTGTCTGGCTGTCGGAGCATCCCGATGTCACGCTGGGTACGTTCGCAGAGTCCGCAGCCCACGGGGACGCGCTCATCTTGGCCACGACGGGCTCCGCCGCCAAGACCGTGCTGGAATCGGCGGGAGACGCCACGGACGGCAAGATTCTCTTGGACATCACCAATCCACTCGACTTCTCGGCTGGAATGCCGCCCACGTTGTTCGTCTGCAACACCGACTCGCTCGCCGAACAACTGCAGCAGGCGTTCCCCGCCATCCGGCTCGTCAAGACCTTGAACACGATGAACGCAGCTCTGATGGTTGCCCCCGGATCTCTGGCGGATGGACATCACACGGTGTTCGTCAGCGGCAATGACGAGACGGCAAAACAGCAGGTGATCGCGTGGCTGGGGGAGTGGTTCGGGTGGAAGGACGTCATCGATCTCGGTGATGTTTCCACGGCCCGCGGAACGGAGAGCCTGCTTCCGATCTGGCTGCGCCTGATGGGCGCACTCGGCACCACGGACTTCCAGTTCAAGATCGTCCGGTAAGGCAGTTCGAAAGCGTCTGGCAAGCTCGTACGGCGTCACCACCAGACAGTCCGCTCAGGCGCCGCCCGGGGGCATGACGAAGTTGAGATGATGCCGGCCCCCATCGACGTAGATGGTCTCTCCCGTGATGTAGGAGGCGTCCTCCGAGGCCAGGAATGCCGCCACACCGGCGATCTCTTCGGGGGAGCCGAAGCGCCCCAGGGGAGTCCGCGCCAGCATGAGCTCCCGCAACTGGGGATCATCGGTGGCGTCGTGGGTCATCGCAGTGGTGATGGTCCCGGGTGCCACGATGTTGACTCGGATTCCGTGGGGAGCCAGAGCGACGGCCACTGCTCGGGTCAGTTGCCCGACCCCGCCCTTGGATGCGCAGTAGTCCACCGTCAACGGATTGACGAGACTGTCGCTGAGTGAGCCGATCATGATCATCGACCCGGGGCGGCCACCGGCCTGGATCTGATCCACCATCTGGCGGGCGCATGCGTGCATGGCCAGGAATGAGCCCCTGAGGTTCACCGCGATGGTTCGGTCGAACTGCTGCGCTGTCATCTCCAGGAAGGGTCGCTGCTCGGCAATGCCGGCGGAGTTGATCAGCACATCGATTCGACCGTGGCGGGCGACGGCCGTCTGGATGGTTGCGGCGACACTGTCCGAGTCGGACACATCACAATGCAGGTAATCCGCCCCGGTGGGCTGTATCTCGCGCGGGTTATCCTCGATGCCGGTGGCGACGACAACCGCACCGTCGGCTCGAAAGCGCTTGACACACGCCAGTCCGATCCCACTGGTTGCTCCGGTGACCAGGACCACCGGCGCTTCGGGCATCGCGACTCAGCTCTTCTGCTGGGAGTCCGGTCGGTTGCTGATCGGACGGCCCGGATGATGCAGCACTGAACCGTCGTGGGCGATCTCGAGCTCGTTGTCCTCCTGGATGACCGGTGCGGTCACGGCCACCTGTTCGGCCAGGTGCTCGTCCGCGTGCTCGATCTCCGCGGCAGAAGGTTTGGCGACGGTGTCCCCGAACAGGAACTGCGACAACTTCGACCGGCGCCGATCGCTCTTCAACTTCGGATTGCGAACTCCGGCACTGTCGGTTTCGGGCGGTGCGGCCACCGGCTTGACCTCGGGCTTGGCCATGATCTTGGCGCGTTCGTTGTCGTTCAACGGCGCATGGATCTCGATGAACTCACCGTGGGGAAGGCGCAGGATCTGTCCGGTCTCACGGCCGTGCAGGAGTTTGTCGCGATCGCGGCGCTGCAACGACAGGCAGATGCGTTTGGTGATCAGGAACGCGATCGGCGGAAGCACGATCAGCGAGATGCGTAGGAACCAGATGATCGAGTTGATGGACAGGTCGAATCCGACCGCGATGATGTCGTTGCCTCCACCGATCCACAGCAGGACGTAGAAGGTGATGGCCATGACGCCCAGACCGGTGCGCGTCGGATTGTCGCGTGGCCGGTCGAGCAGGTGATGCTCGCGGTTGTCGCCGGTGGCCCAGCGTTCGAGGAACGGGTAGGCCATCAACGCAACTGTGATCAGGCCCGGGATGATCAGCGCCGGGGTCAGGACGTTCAGGCTGAGGGTGTAACCGAAGGCCTGAATCTCCCAGTTGGGCATGACGCGTAGGGCGCCATCCAGCCAGCCGATGTACCAGTCGGGCTGGGTGCCGGCCGAGACCTGATCGGGCGTGTAGGGGCCGAAGAGCCAGATCGGGTTCAACTGCACGAGGCCCGAGATGATCACGATGATGCCGAAGACCAAGAAGAAGAACCCTCCCGCCTTGGCCATGTAGATCGGCATCAGGGGGTAGCCGACCACGTTGTTGTTCGTGCGGGCCGGGCCGGGGAACTGCGTGTGCTTTTGCACCCACACGAGCATGAGGTGAACGGTGATGAGTGCGAGGAGAATCCCCGGGATCAGCAGGATGTGAACGCCGTAGAGGCGAGAGATGAAATCGGTCCCTGGGAACTCGCCGCCGAACAGCAGGAAACTCGCCCAAGTCCCGACGACCGGGATGGACAAGACAATGCCCTCGGCGATGCGCAGGCCCGTGCCCGACAGCAGATCGTCGGGGAGGGAGTAGCCGGAGAAACCGGCCATCAGGGCGGTCATCGCGAGGCCAACACCGATCATCCAGTTGAGTTCGCGGGGCTTGCGGAAAGCTCCGGTGAAGAACACGCGGAACATGTGAACCGCGATGGCGGTCATGAAGAACAGCGCCGCCCAGTGGTGAATCTGGCGCATGAGCAGCCCACCGCGGATCTCGAAGGAGATGCCGAGTGCGGAGTCGTAGGCCTCCGACATCTTGACGCCCTTGAGCGGGATGTACGGGCCGTCGTAGATGACCTCCACCATGCTCGGCTTGAAGAACAGAGTCAGATAGACGCCTGAGAGGAGAACAACGATGAACGAGTAGAGGGCGACCTCACCCAACATGAACGACCAGTGATCGGGGAAGACCTTGTTGAGGTTGCGGCGCAACCATCCGTTGCTCCCGACGCGCTCATCCACGAAGGTCGCGGCTGCGGCGCCCTTCTTCTCGATCCCGGTCAGTTCCGGTGGAGTCAGTTCCGACGTGCTCATGAGTAATCCTTCAACTCCCAGAAGCTCGGTCCGACAGGTTCTTGGAAGTCACTCACGGCGACCAAGTACCCCTCGTCGTCCACGGTGATGGGCAACTGAGGCATCCGCCGCGCCGCCGGGCCGAAGACCACATTGGCCGAGTCCGCCAGGTTGAACGTCGACTGGTGGCAGGGGCACAGCAACTCGTGAGTGCGCTGCTGGTACAACGATATGGGGCAACCCACATGGGTGCAGATCTTGGAGAAACACAAGATGCCCTCGTAGTCCCATCCTTCGCCTTGCTGCGACTGAATCTCCTCGGGAGTCATGCGGATGACGATGGCGGCGGCTTTGGCGCGGGCATTGAGGTTGTGGTCCTCCTCTTCCACCAGAGGAAGGTCGGCGGGGACCACGTTGACCAGGCCTCCGACAGGAATCTCGTCGGCCTTGACGGGCTGGTAGGTGATGTCGGTGACCAGGCGCATTCCGGGGCGCCAGATCGTGTGGAGCAGCTCCTCGGACGGCGTGGTGACTCCCGGGGGCGTGATCCACAGGTCACGCAGGGAAACGATGAAAGGAATGGGCACCAGGGCCATGGCCGCGAGCATGGTGCGGCGGATCATCGGGTACTTCGCGAAACCACTGGACTCTTTGCCGACTTCGTAGATGTCGGCCGCCACGGCGGTGTCCTCGGCGTCGGTCTTCATCTCGTGGCGCTCCTGCACCACTTCGACGTCGCTCATGAGTTTCTTGGCCCAATGGATGGCGCCGAGCCCGATGAGCAGGATCGCCAACCCGAAGGTGACTCCCATGGCCGCGTTGAGTGCGCCGATGGCCCCGATATAGGGGAGCGTGATGACCGCATCACGGGGAATGACGATGAACGCGACGATGAACAGGATCACCATCAGCACCGACAGCATGAACATGATGCTGACTTGCCGCACCGCCCGGTCATGGGCGCGTGGGTCAGTGTCCGTCCGGCGCAGATGATGCGCGACGTCCGCGCGGGGCCATTCCCCGGGACGCAGAGCCTGCTGGGTATCCGACGCGGGAGTGAGGTCCCCTCCTGCCGGGGTCAGGTCCTTGCCGGTGCCGTTGTCGCTCATCGAACCTTCGCTCCGATCCAGATCGCTCCGGCCACCACGAGCAGCAGCCCGCCGATCCACATGAACAGGCCCTCTGTCACCGGCCCGAACCGGCCCAGCGCCCAGCCGCCCGGATCATCGGAGGCCCTCAGCCCTTCGATGTAGGCGATGATGGCCTTCTTGTCTTCCTTGGGAAGGGTGCTGTCGGCGAACACCGGCATGTTCTGTGGGCCGGTCAGCATCGCCTCATAGATCTCCTGAGGGGTCGCCTCCATCAGATTCGGTGCGTACTTGCCGTTGCTGAGCGCACCGCCGCGGCCAGCTGCCTGGTGGCACTGCGAGCAGTTGGCCCGGAACAGTTCCCCGCCTACGGCCGAATCCGCGTCGGCCCAGTCGAGATCAGCAGCGGTGGGGATGGCCGGGCCTGGAGCCAGCGAGGCGACGAAAGCCGCGAGTGCGGCAATGTCGGTATCGCTGTAGTCGCGCGGCTTCTGCGGAGCCTGAGCCCCTGGGTTGGCCAGCGGCATCCGGCCGGTGGACACCTGGAAGTGCACCGCCGCTGCTCCGACGCCGATGAGTGTCGGTCCGTTCTGGGTGCCCTGGGCGTTGATCCCGTGGCAACTGGAGCAGCCCTCGAGGAAGAGTTTCTTGCCATTCAGTACTGCAGTGGCGTCCTGCTCGGCCGACTGTGCTTCGGTGGCCTTGTTTGCGAGGGCGAACAGGGCGCCGGTCAGCAGCAGCCCGATCATGATCACGACAAAGACCGCGGCCGGGTGGCGCCGGTGTCTGGCGAGGGTCTTCACCTGTTGAACCCCTTGTCCTTCAGTGAGCGTTCGGAGCGTGTTGCGAGTGTGCGGAGCTGGTCATTGCAGAGGATGGTCATTGCAGGATGTAGATCATCGCGAACAGCGCGATCCACACGACGTCGACGAAGTGCCAGTAGTAAGAGGTCACGATGGCTGAGGTGGCCTCTTGGTGGGTGAAGCGCTTGGCCATGTAGGTGCGGGCCAGCACGAAGAGGAAGGCGATCAGGCCACCTGTGACGTGCAGGCCGTGGAATCCGGTGGTGAGGAAGAACGCGGAGCCGTAAGGGGAGCCGGAGAAACTCAGGCCCTCGTGCAGTAGTTGCGAGTACTCGAACACCTGGCCGGCGACGAAGATCGAGCCCATGATGAACGTGATCGTGAACCAGAACCGCAACTTGTCCCGGTCGCCCCGCTCCGCGGCGAAGACGCCCATCTGACACGTGACGGAGCTGAGGACCAGGATCGTGGTGTTCGCTGCGGCGAACGGCACGTTCAACAGTTGGGTGTCCTCGGCCCAGATCTCGGGGTTCACCCCCCGCAGCGTCAAGTACATCGCGAAGAGTCCCGCGAAGAACATCAACTCACTGGACAGCCAGACGATCGTCCCGACCGACACCATGTTGGGACGGTTCGCCGGGGCGCTGTGCGCCTGCGCCTCTAATGCTGTTGCAGTAGCCACGTGCGGATTCTGGCACCTTCTGACTCCGACGTCGCACCTGACCCCCCGATAGAGGTGCCCTTTTTCGGAGCCGGCCCGCCTGTGGTGACCTTCCGTAGGGTGCGCTACGCAGTGCAACGTCCGGACGGGCATTCTGGCCGGCGGATCGCGCCTCGCGACTCGCCTGGGCCCCGATCGCTAGTATCGCAACCATGACCGACGACGCTCGCCCGCTGCGGATCCTCGTCTACTCCGACGATCGCAACACGAGGGCCAAGGTGAGGTCGCTGCTGGGTCCTCGCCCGTCGGCTGAGTTGCCGGCCGTGGAGTACGTCGAAGTGGCCACCGAACCGGCTGTGATCCGGCGCATGGACGCGGGGCGGATCGACTTGGCCATCCTCGACGGCGAGGCCGTGCCGGCCGGGGGCATGGGCATCTGCCGGCAGTTGAAGGATGAGATCTATCAGTGCCCGCCGGTACTGCTCATCGTGGGTCGCCCCGCGGATGCATGGTTGGCAACCTGGTCGCGCGCTGACGAGGTGGCGCCTCAGCCACTCGATCCGCTGGAGTTTCCCGAGGCGGTCGCAGGGCTGTTGCGTCGGCGCATCGCCGCTCTGCCCAGCGCCTGACCCGCTACCTCTGAGAGCGCACGTACGCTACCGATCGTGAGTACCACTACTGCCTGGCCTGCGCTCTTGGACCAGCTTCTCGCCGGTCGACCGCTTGCGGAAGCACAGAGTCGCTGGGTGATGGACCAGGTCATGTCCGGACTTGCGACCCCGGCGCAGACTGCCGCCTGGCTCGTCGCCCAACGCTCGTCGGGGGTTACCGCTGACGAATTGGCCGTGCTGGTCGAGGTGATGCTCGAGCACGCCGTGACAGTGGATATCCCGGGTCCGGTGGTCGATACGTGCGGGACGGGCGGGGACGACAGCGGATCGGTCAACATCTCCACCATGGCGGCCATCGTGGTCGCTGCTACGGGGCGCCGTGTCGTGAAGCACGGCAACCGGGCGGCTTCGTCGAAGTCCGGATCGGTCGACGTCTTGGAGGCGCTGGGCGTGGTGCCCGATCTGGCCCCCGATCGAATCGGCGCTTGTCTGGATCGAGTCGGGATCGCGTTCTGTTTCGCGCAGGTGTTCCACCCGGCGATGAGACATGCCGGTCCCGTTCGCAAGGAGATCGGGATCAGGTCCGTATTCAACTTCCTGGGCCCCCTGGCGAATCCGGTGCGCCCGTCGGCTCAGACGGTGGGCGTCGCCGACGAGCAGATGGCCCCTGTGGTCGCAGCGGCGTTGGCCCGCAAGGGAACCTCGGCATTGGTCGTGCGGGGGATGGACGGTATGGACGAGATCACCACGGAGGCACCCACCCGGGTATGGGACGCACGGAAGGCCGAGATCCGGGAGGTTGTCATCGATACGGAGGACGTGGGTCTGGCTCGGCCCTCCGCCGGCGCACTCGGTGGCGCCGACCCCGCGGCCAATGCAGAGGCGGCACGTCGGATGCTCGCGGGTGGCCAGGGCCCCCGGTCGACGGCCATCGCCGACGCTGTCGCGGCCAACGCAGCTGCCGCCATGTGCGTCTTCGACGTGGCCAGCGGGAGAGCCGAGGCCGACGAGGATCTGCTGAGCCAGCTCGCACCACGGGTGATCGAGGCCCGGGAGGCCATTGCCACCGGTGCCGCGGCCCGGCTTCTGGACGAGTGGGTCACCGTCAGCCGGGAATTGGGTGGCGCCGGAGGTTGACCTTGGCGGTGAGCTGTCCCAGTGCCGGCTGTGCACCGTTTCGCGGGAGGGCGAGATGCCCGTCGAGTTGCACCAGACGTACTCCAGGCCCGAACAGCCACCGCAACACCAGTCGGCCCTCTTCGGGACTGGCAGCTGTCAGGACCCGGTCCGGTGCTGGGACATGTTCGGCTCGAGCGATGGCGGCGGCCACCACCGCGGCGGGATCGTCGTCCGGCCGGGCACGTGCGGCGGCTGCAAGCCGCCCATGTTTGATCACGTGGATGGTCCAGTCCCGAGCATCGGGCGCCGCCGCCACGATCTGCGCGCAGGAACCGATCACCGCCAACTGCCGGCCCTGATGAGCGGCCGTCAGCAAGACCTGAAGGGTGTCGCGCAACTCGGCGGCGTCCTCGAAACGCTGTGCCACCGCTAGGTCCGCCATGCGCTGGCGCAGCATATTCACCACCGGTGAGCAGTCGCCGGTCATGGCGGCTCTGGCCTTATCGGCCATCGCCCGATAAGGCAGGTAGGCCGACGCGTCACGACACGGTGCCGCGCAAGACCCTAAGTCGGCCCGGATGCACGCGCTCACGGATCGGGCAGGGGACAGCCGAGGCGAGCAGGTGCGCAGGGGATAGACCGACTGCAATGCCTCGGCAGCGCGCACCGCCAGACGACGCGAGGAGAACGGCCCCAGGTACCCGTCGTCAAGATCTGCTCCGGGGGCGAGTTCGCGGACGACGGACAACCGAGGTGCGGGTTCGTCGGTCATGCGTAGCCACACGTACTTCTCGGCATTGCGTGAGCGGCGGTTGTAGGGCGGCTGCTCCGTGGCGATCAGGCGGACCTCGCGTACGGCGGCCTCCAACTCCGTCGCACACTCGATCGCTGTGACGCGATCGGCGATGCGGACCATCTCGAGAATCCGGCCGCGAGTCTCGCCCGCCGTGAAGTAGTTGCGGACCCGCTGGCGGATAGAGGTTGCCTTGCCGACGTAGAGCGTGCGGTCGTCCGGAGCGACGAAACGGTAGACCCCGGGCCCGGTGGGCAGACCCTGCGCAAGCGTGCGCTTGGCCCGCTGCTCGGGTCGGACCCGGGCAGTCAAGGCGGACAGGTCCCCCAAATGATGGGCACCGAATCCACTGGCCCGCTCCAAGAGCCCATGCAGGACATCGAGGGTCGCCCGGGCATCGTGCAGGGCTCGGTGATCGGGCGTCGTGGAGGCGCGGAAGTGCCGGGCGAGTGTGCCCAGCCGGTGGTTGGGGACCTCGTCTCGATGGAGCAGAACCCGGGCCAGGCGGGCGGTGTCTACGACCGGGAAGGCGGGCCACGCCAGCCCTTGCGCCTTGCACGCAGCCTTGAGGAAACCGACATCGAAGGGAGCGTTGTGGGCAACCAGGACAGCGCCCCGGGCGAACGCCAAGAACGGGTCGAGGACTTGCTCGATGCGTGGCGCCTCGGCCACTGCGGTGTCGGTGATTCCCGTGAGAGCGGCGATGAACGACGGGATGGGAACCTGTGGATTCACGAGGGTGTGGAACTCGCCGGTGACGTGACCGCCGCAGCTGCGCACCGCACCGATCTCCGTGATGCCGCAGTCGGCCGGTGATCCGCCGGTGGTCTCGAGGTCGACCACGACGAACTTGACGGCCGACAGCGGGGGGTCGATATCGGCATCGTCGAAGGTCAGGGGCTGCGTGATCACCGATGACCCGGCCGTCTGATTCATGGTGGCGACGCTATGCGTGGGGTCCGACACGTCCGGGCAAGAGAGTTCGTCCGGGTAGCATGAGCGCTCGTGACCTTCCGGATTCCCGACGCTGACAGTCGCTGGCGCTGTGCCCATTGCGGCAACCTCACCCGCTTCGACGTGGTGCGCGCCAGTAGGGTCCGGGAGTATTGGCATTTCACGATGGCGGGCAGTCCCGATGTCGAGGAGTCCGAAGTCTTGTCCGAGGCGATCGAAAAGGTGATGTGCCGCTGGTGCGGCGCGAGTGACCGCATCGAGGTCGTGCCGCGGCCTGCGAGCGACGATCCCGAGCCCGGCCTGGGGGGAACGCCCTGACCGTCCGACGCCGGACCCACTCTCACGCTCGCATATCCGGGCTCGGCGCATCCGGGTTTCAGGGCCCAGGGGCACCGATCGCCTGTCTGGGCATCATTGTCGGGGGTCCTCGGTAGCGTCCGCGCAACACGCTCACAACCAGTGCGTTGAAGGTGAGGACGTCATGGACAGCGAAGTCATGGCCGGGCAAGTAACGGCCGGAGAAGTAACGGCCGGGCAAGTAACGGCATGGGAAGTGGCGGCCGGAGAAGTCACGGCCAGAACGGACAGCGATATCGAGTCGACGGCGCGCCGCGAACCTCCCGAGGTGCTTCAGATCGACTGCGCCACCTGCCCGATGCGAGCGGTGTCATGCGATGACTGCGTGGTCAGTGTCCTGCTCGGACCTGCTGAGTTCGACCACGACTCCGCAGCGGCCCTGGTCGTGCTGGCCGACCGGGGTTTGATCCCCCCGTTGCAGGATCCTCGTCGGCACGCGGGTTAGGGGGTCAGCCTCCCGGCGAGTCAGGACCAGTGGCGATCACCCGTACAGTGCAGCCACCTCGTCCGCGAACTCCGTCATCACGACGTTGCGCTTCAGCTTCAACGAGGGCGTCAGTTG
Source organism: Candidatus Nanopelagicales bacterium (assembly GCA_037045355.1). Classification (NCBI taxonomy): domain Bacteria; kingdom Bacillati; phylum Actinomycetota; class Actinomycetes; order Candidatus Nanopelagicales; species Candidatus Nanopelagicales bacterium. The sequence continues at coordinate 125,117 of JBAOHO010000014.1, forward strand.
GCCGCCCGCTTCGGTCCAGTCGACGGGGAGCACGGTGAACTTGCGGATGGACTCTGCTCGTGAAACTGCCTTGTTCGCCTCGTCGACGGCCTTCTGGATCTCCGCGATGAGCGTCGGATCGTCCACGAGTTCCGCGGGCGAGGTGTCGGCCGGTTTGCCGTTGTGCTCCAGCCATGCGGGCAGTGACTCCACATCGAGCGTGACCAGACAGGCGATGAATGGCTTCCCGTCGCCGACGACCATGCACTGACTGACGAGTGTGTGTGCTCGCAGTCGATCCTCCAGTACTGCGGGGGCGACGTTCTTGCCGCCCGCGGTGACGATCAATTCCTTCTTTCGGCCGGTTATCCGCAGGTAGCCGTCCGAGTCGATCTGGCCGATATCCCCGGAGTGGAACCATCCGTCCGGCTCGATGGCCTCTTTGGTGGCGGCATCGTTGTTCCAGTAGCCCCGGAAGATGTGGGGACCCTTGAGCATGATCTCGCCGTCGTCGGCGATGCGCACAGAGGTCCCGGGGATCGGGCGCCCGACAGTCCCCACCTTGAGCCCGCCGGGACGGTTGACCGTTGACGCCGCCGAAGTCTCCGTCAGCCCGTACCCCTCGAGGATTGTCACACCGACCCCGCGGAAGAAATGGCCGAGGCGGTCGCCGAGCGCGGCACCACCCGAGACTGCGTGCTTGACGTGGCCGCCCATCGCGGCGCGGAGTTTGCCGTACACCAGACGGTCGAAAATCGCATGCTTCAGGCGCAGCAGGATGCCCGGGCCCGAACCGTCCAGGGCTTGGCTGTACTCGATGGCCACGTCAGCAGCGGCGTTGAAGATCTTGCCCTTCCCGCCGGCAACCGCCTTGGTCTGGGCTCCGTTGAAGACCCGTTCGAACACGCGGGGAACCGACAGCAGGAACGTCGGCTGAAACGATGCCAGGTTGGGCAGCAGTTCGGTGACATCAGCGGTGTGGGCCAGCCGAATCCGGCCGCGGATGCACGCAATCTCGATGACCCGGCCGAAGACATGCGCGATGGGCAGGAAGAGCAACGTGGACTGACCCGGGGCGAACACCTCGGGGGCCCCCGCGATCACAGCGTCGACCTCGAACATGAAGTTGCTGTGAGTCAGGGTGCACCCCTTGGGGCGCCCTGTCGTCCCAGATGTGTAGATGATGGTGGCGACACTGTCGGGAGTGACGCTCGAGCGCCGATTCTCGAGTTCCTCGTCATCGATGTCCGTACCGGCCGCCCGGAGGTCGTCGATAGCGCCGTCGTCGAACACCCATGGCCGAGTAACGGCGGGGAGTGCTCCACTGACCTGATCGAACACTTCCTTGTGCTTGTCGGATTCGAGGAAAACACCCACGGCACCGGAGTCACCGAGGATCCACTCCACCTGTTCCGCGCTGGAAGTTTCGTAAATGGGGACGGGAACCGCGCCGGCGTACCACAAGGCGTAGTCGACCAGGGTCCACTCGTAACGAGTCCGGGACATGATCCCGACGCGATCGCCGACCTGAACGCCACTGGCGGCAACGCCCTTGGCAACGGCTCGGACGTCGTCGGCGAACTCCTGGTAGGTCAGATCGGTCCAGCCGCCACCGGAAGGTAGCGCTATGGCCGGCTGGTTGGGGGCTAGGCGTTCACTGTCCAAGAGATGGTCGCTCAGGTTGCCCGTGGTGGGGGGCGAGACCAGTTCTGGTTCGGTGAACTCCTGCATGGTCGCTCCTTGAGATCGTCGTGGCCGAATGCCGACACATTACGCGGGCGGCGTCGCTGTCGCAGCATGACCCCCGCTTGGCGAGTCGCGATTCTCAGATCAGTATTCCTAGATTGAACCGCGGGCACGCACAGACGCGATCGACTCGGCTGCGGCACCATAGGGACATGCCGGTTGTTGACCTGGTGGATGAGACATTCATTGTTGCGTCACCGGCCACCCTCGCTGCCGTGGTGGCAGACCGGAGCCGGTGGCGGGTGTGGTGGCCCGACCTCACCCTGCATGTGTTCATGGACCGCGGCGAGCAAGGCATCCGGTGGTCGGCGACCGGTGCGCTGGTCGGATCGGTCGAGGTGTGGCTGGAGCCGTTCGGCGACGGAGCGATCCTGCATTACTACCTGAGGGGCGACCCCACGACGGATCCGGAAGGCACCCGCGCGCGGACCCTGCCCGATTCTCCACGTGGTCGACGGGTGGCCGACCGGCTGCGCCGCCGCCACGCCCTGCGATGGAAGCGCAGTGTGTGGGCCCTGAAGTACGAACTGGAAGCCGACCGCCCTCCCGGTACCGGCGGGTGGTGAGTCGAATGGTTGCCGTGGCCCGCTGTGCCGAGTGCGGCGCGGTCTTGGCTTCGGGGGCGCAATGGTGCTCGCTCTGTCTGACGCCCATCCCAGCGCCGACGAGCCCCACCACTGCGGACATGCCATCAGCCACAGCACCGCCTGGGCAGCCCACCCCGCCGACCGTCGCACCCCTGCCGCCACCACCACCCGGGGCCACACCGGTCCTCCCCCCCTCAGCTTCCGCGACCTCGCCCATTTCGACGTCCGGCAATCGCGACCCCGGCTCGGGCGCTCACCCCGGCACCGGCACCGGCACCGACGCCGATCCCGAGGCCTGGTTGGCGAAGCTGGCGGCGGCGGAGCGTCAGGACCCGACCCCGCTCGCGACGACTTTCGCGACGAGATCCGGACGGATTCTCGTGATGATCGTCGGCATGGTGATCGTGATCATCTCCCTCGCTCTGATCACCTTCGTCATCGGACGGTTCGCGGGCTGATGCGCATTCATCTCGTATCGGACGTGCACAACCGCACACAAGGGCTGGCGGCGGCCGGCGTCGGGTGCGACTTGTTCATCTGTCTCGGAGATCTGGTGCTCTTCTTGGACTACGACGACCCGGGCGACGGCATCTTCGCCGAGGTCTTCGGTCCGGACAACGCACGCCGGTACATCGAACTGCGTTCGCAGTTGCGTTTCGATGAGGCCCGCACGTTCGCCCGGGAGTTGTGGGAAGCCGTGGGTGCGGAACCCTGGACAGTCATCTCCGAGAAGGTCAATGCTCAGTACGCGGCGCTCTTCGCAGCCATGCCCGAGGGGCTGCTGACCTATGGCAACGTCGATGTCCCCGCGCTGTGGGCCTCCCACCTGCGCCCCGGTCACGAAGTCGTCGATGGCACTACGGTTGATGTCGGAGGCATCCGATTCGGCTTCGTGGGCGGTGGATTGCGGACCCCCATGCGGACACCGTTCGAAATCACCGATGAGGAGTACGCGGCGAAGGTCGCGGCACTCGGGCCGGTCGATGTCTTGTGCGCGCACATCCCCCCAGCCGTGCCCGAATGCACCTACGACGTGGTCGCTCGAAGACTGGAGCGCGGGTCACAGGCGCTGCGGGAGTACATAGAGGACATCCAGCCCGCCTTTGCGCTTCATGGTCATGTTCATCAACCACTCACGTCCCGCGTCAGCATCGGGCGCACGCAAGTCGTGAATGTCGGCCACTTCCGCTCGCGGGGTCGTCCGTATGTCCTGGACCTGGGTTGATCCGACGACCAGCGCTCATCTGGGGGACTCGGCCGGCGAACTCCTCCGCGTCGCACCCCTCCGCGGTGAACCCGCGAGAGTGAAGCCGTGCCGAGACAGGACCCCCACGGATGTCAGGACGATCGCGATCGGGAGTAGGACTCCCAACAGGATCCAGATCCCGAACGACTGGGTCGAGTTGACCAACCACTGGAAGTTCATGCCGAAGTACCCCGTCAGAAACGTGACCGGGAGGAACACGATCGACACGATGGTGAGTTGGTTGATGCGCTGTCCTTGCCGGTTGGCCACCTCGGTCTGATAGTCCTGGGCAGCGTTGCGGACGGCATCCAGCACTCCACCGACACGAGAGACGGTGCTTTGGACGCGTGCGCTGTACGCCTGGAGGTATTGGGCACCGGTGGCATCCATACCCGGCAACGAGGTCGGGTCGATGATGGCCTGGTTCACGTTGTCCAGATAGGAGGGCAGGACACGGGCCCACGGCGCCAGGTCGCTACGGACGGCTCGGAGCTGTTCCAGTTGTCCGGGGTCCACCGACGAGATGATCGCCCCATCCAGAGCGTCGACGCTGCCGGCGATCTGGGTGAGACACCGGTCGACACTGTTCAAGATGATCTCCATCACCACGCCCGGGACAGCGGTGGGATGCGCGAAGAGGTGTTGACCTCGTGCGTCGATCTGCTCCTTGACGGTCGCCATGACCTTGTCGGCACCGCAACGGATCGTGATCATCCGGTCGGGATTCCAGACCAGATGAACCAGAACAGGGTCATTGCTGTCGTCCGACGTTGCCCAAGTGGCCCCGACCAGATTGCCCGCGAACTGCTGGAACATCCCCGTGCCTTCGGAATGCGAGGTGAAGGACACCAGCGGATCCTCAAACCCGATGCCCGCGAGGAACGGGGCTACTTCGGGGTCATGCGGGCCGTCAGCCCGCACATCGATCCACGCGAACGGGGTGTCAGCAGACAGCACGTTGTGGTCCTGAGCCGTGAAGGGACGCGTCACGCGCCCGTCGAACATGGTTGCCTTCATGGCGCCGCAGTCTAGAGCGCCGCGCCACTCGCCCTTCAGGCGAAGTGCTTCAGCCAGTGTCCCTGAGTCGCTCGGCGGTCCTGGTCGCGAAGTGCACGATAGCCTCGACTCATGGCGGAACGGACCCAGGCCGAGCTGGAGATCGCTGCGCCGCCCGCTCGGATCATGGCGACCATCGCCGACATCGATTCCTACCCCCAGTGGTGCCCCGGTGTCAGCACCGCGCGAGTGCTCGTCGAATTTCCCGATGGCCGGCCGCGGGAAGTCGAGATGGTGTTCGATTCCGGTCCCATCCAGGACACGCACATCTATCGCTACGACTCGTGGGGCGATCGGGAAGTCAGGTGGCACCTGATCGCCGGTGAGACGGTCACCGGGTTATGGGGTGTCTACTCCTGTCACACCCTCCAGCCCCGCAACACGCTGGTGTCGTACCGCTTGGCCATGGATCTCGCGGTACCCATCATCGGAGCCCTGAAGCGACGCGCCGAGAAGGTCATTGTCCGCACGGCCCTGAAGGGCCTGAAGGAGCGGATCGAGTCACAACCGTGACACGTGTGCTGCTGTTCACCGGCAAGGGTGGTGTGGGCAAGACCACTCTGTCTGCGGCGTCAGCGATCGCTTGTGCAGACACGGGCTTGCGCACTTTGGTGATGTCGACCGATCCAGCACATTCGCTGGCCGACGTCCTCGCCGCTCACGTGAAACCAGGAGTAGCGGTCCCGCTGTCCGACAATCTCTGGCTCGAACACATCGACTCACGCATGCTGCTCGAGCGTTCCTGGGGAGCCGTGCAGGATTACCTGCTCAATGTGTTGTCGTCGGCCGGAGTGGACACGGTGTCCGCCGAGGAACTGACGGTCCTCCCAGGCGCCGAAGAGGTGTTGGCGCTCCTCGAGGTTCGGGACAAGGTCAGATCCGGTGTCTATGACGTCGTGGTCCTGGATTGCGCCCCGACCGCCGAGACGCTTCGGCTGCTGGCTCTTCCTGAGGCGCTGGAGTGGTACATGCGGCGGATCTGGCCACTGGAGCGTCGAGTGGTGACGGCTCTGCGCGCACCCTTGAGCAAAGCCACGCGGGTGCCCATGCCCGACTCGGGAGTCCTTGACGCTGTCGAGCGGTTGCACTCGGACCTCGCGCAGGTCCGTGACGTGCTGACATCGGACGACGCATCGGTGCGACTGGTCATGACCCCCGACACAGTCGTTCTGGCCGAGGCTCGGCGTACGCTCACCTCGTTGTCGCTGTACGGGTACCGGGTTGACGGGGCACTGGCCAACCGCGTGTTCCCTCGTGGTCGCGATGCGTGGCGATCGGGTTGGGCGTCGGCTCAGCGGGTCCGGCTCGATCAGGCGCGGGCGGATCTCGACCCGATCCCGCTGTTCGCTGTGCCGTATCAGGACAGCGAACCAGTGGGACTGCCGGACCTGCGCGCTCTCGCCGAGCAGGTGTACCCGGACGGGGACCCGTTGGCGCTGCCCGCCGTGGAGCCGCCCCTGCAACTGGAACGGCTCGGCGATCAGATCGTGTTGGTGTTGCACCTGCCGCTCGCCGCCAAGGGGGATGTGGACCTGGCGGAACGGGGCAATGAACTGATCATCACCGTCGGCCCCTACCGCAGGGTGCTGGCGCTACCAGGGGCGTTGCAGCGATACGGGATCGCCGGCGCCGGCCTGGTGGACGGTGTGCTCAGAGTCCGATTCCGGCCGCACGACAAAGGACGGCAGCGATGACCGATACCCCCTGGTGGCACGACGACGACGCCGAACCTCCGGCCGGCGGATCCGACGCCCTCGGCTCGGCCGCGGCTGAGGCTGCCCGACTCTTCGAGGTGTTGCGGGAACGGATGATGACCGACCCGAACACGCTGCGCGCGGGGATGCGGATGATGGAGGCGTTCAGTGCCTTCACCGCGAATTCCGGAGGCAAGGCAGTGCCTCCGGGAGAGGCCCCGGAATGCGCGTACTGCCCCGTCTGTCAGGCCATCACGCACGCCCGCAACCTCGATCCTCAGACCGTCGAGCGGCTGACCGGCGCCGCCGTCGAGTTCGCGGACACGATCCGACGCACGGTGGCGCAAGACTCGTCAGCCGCCGCCGGCGACGAAGTGCGCCACGTCCCCCTCGACGACGAGGAGAACGAGGAATCGGAGCGCGATGGGCGCGACCCGGTCGCCGAGATGGAGGTGGAGGGTTTCGCCGGCTGGCCGGAGCCCTTGGACCCGAATGACCAGGATCCGGACGATCAGGAAATCTGACCGCTGCGCTTCGCCGTGACCCGGGCACCCGGACTGCGGCGATCGCGGATCACCGCGTGTCACTCGCCCGTGATCGGTAGCCTCCGAAGTGGGAACCAGGGAGGTTGTCGTGACCAGCAAGAAGTCCGTGTCCTACACCGCCGGAGTCGACATCGGCGGCACGAAGATCGCCGTTGGGGTGGTGAATCCGGACGGGGACCTGGTTGACAGCAATCGCAGTTCCACCCCGGTCCGCGACCCGGACGCCGTGCTCGACGTCATCGTCGAACTGCTCGACGGGTTCTCGCAATACGACATCGAGGCTGTCGGTATCGGGGTGGCGGGCTTGATCGACTCCTCACGTTCCCGCGTGATCTTCGCCCCCAATCTGGGCTGGGTCGAGGAGCCTCTGCGGCAACAGGTCGAGCGGGCGGTGGGACTGCCCACGGTGATCGAGAACGACGCCAACGCCGCCGCCTGGGGCGAGTACCGGTTCGGTGCCGGCAAAGGCAAGGACGACCTGGTCATGGTGACCGTCGGCACGGGAATCGGCGGTGGCATCGTGCTGGGTGGCCGACTGCAGCGGGGGGCCAACGGAATCGGGGCCGAGTTCGGACACCTGCGCCTGGTGCCGGACGGGCGGTTGTGCGGGTGTGGTCGGCACGGCTGCTGGGAGCAGTACGCCAGCGGCAACGCCTTGGTCCGTACCGCGCGAGGCCTCGCTGCCGAGCACCGCTCGGAAGCGCGGGTCATGCTTGCGCTGGGCGATGGAACTCCGGAAGGGATCCAGGGTTTGCACGTCACGGAGGCCGCGGAACGCGGCGACAGCGTCGCCATCGAGGCGTTCGAGGTCGTCGGAGCCTGGCTGGCGCGGGGCATGGTAGAAGTGGCCACTCTTCTCGACCCTGCGGCATTCGTGATCGGTGGTGGTGTCATCGAAGCTGGTGAACTCCTGTTGGGACCCGCCACGACGGAGTACGCGGCACAGCTGGTCGCTCGATCGCAGCGACCCATGACCGAGATCATCCCCGCCGAGTTGGGCAACCTGGCCGGCATCGTCGGTGCCGCCGACCTCGCGCGAGACCATGGCCCGGCCCCGGAGACCGTCCGACGCCCAGCCGCGAAATCGTCGGCTGGGGCGGATCGAGAGGCTGCCGTCGCGGCTGCCACGGGCTCGGCCAAGAAGGTGGCCGAAGCGGTCGAGACGAGTACTGCCGCGGCGAAGTCAACAGCGGCCAAGAAGTCCGAGGCAGTCGCCCGCAAGACGCCGAAGAAGTAGTCGATCAGCTACTGCGGTAGCCCGGCACCAACTCCATGGCGAGTTGCTCCATGAACAGTCCGATGTCGGTGACCACTCCGACCGCCTGCGCCGAGCCTCGATCGGCCAGTTTGGTCACAGTCGCAGGGTTGATGTCCACGCATACCAGCGGAATGGATGCGGGCATCAGGTTGCCGGTCGCGATGGCGTGCAGCATGGTCGCCACCATGATGGCGTAGCCGACGTCGGCCAGCGCCGCGCGCATAGCCCGTTGGCCGTCGATCACATCCGTGTAGACGTCGGGCAGGGGGCCGTCATCGCGGACGGAGCCCACCAGGATGAACTCCCGATCGGCCTTGACCATGGCGTGCATGATCCCGCCGGTGATGACTCCCTCCTCGACTGCGGCGGCGATCGACCCTGATCGGCGCACCCGGTTGATGGCGCGCAGGTGATGCTCGTGGCCGTGTTCGACACCAGTGGCATCGGACAGATCGACGCCCAGCGAAGTTCCGTACATGTTCGACTCGATGTCGTGGGTCGCCAGCGCGTTGCCGGCGAACAAGATGTCGACAAAGCCCGCCTCGATCAAGGCCACCATGGCCGGCCCCGATCCGGTGTGCACGATCGCGGGTCCACCCACCCACAGGATCTTCTTGCCCTCCGCCTTGACGCGGCGGAAGTCATCCGCGATCAGGCGGACCTGGAGGGCCTGGGGTTTCTCGCTCGACACGACCGAGTTCATGAACTCGAAGTGGCTGTCATCCGGGTTGAGTTTCAGCGGTTCCGTGACCACTCGAACGCCACGCGGGCCGACGACGACCCGGTCGCCGACCTCGATGTCGGCCATGGGGCGAGTGAGCGGTATCCCATCCTCGATCACGATGCCGCAGTCCATCTCGGGGTTTTCGACCGTCCGCCACTCGCCATCGAGCATGACCTGTGTCTCGAGGTTCGTCGAGGAGTAGAAGCCCAGGGGCAGGCTTCCGGCCACGTCCGCGACAACGATGTTCGGTTCGCCGGGGTCCACCAGGTTCGCCCCGAACTGCTGGAGTCGGTTGAGCACGTCGCGCAGTAGCTCCGGCTCGTCGGCGGACACCATGATCTGCACCCAGGACTCGTCATCCGGGTGCTTGCCGATCTCGAAGCGTTCGATGACGAAATCGCCGTGGCCTTCGAGGATTTCGTTCAGGACACGGGGCAGTTCCCGCGTGTCGAGGATGTGGCCTCGCATCTCAATACGTTCGCTGACGGGCACAGTGGTCCTCTCGATCGGGCGGCGGGAACAGCCTGCCAGATCGGCTGCGAGATGGCCTATAGCGCCGAGGGTTGGTCCAACGGAAACGTTGGGTTCAGACGACCGCTCCGTCGTCCCACCCGTCGTCGGAGCGGTTGCGCTCCTCCATGCGGAAGACCAAGGTTCCGAATCCGCCGAAGAACAAGATCACCCCGACTGAGCTCAGGAATCCGGGCAGTCCGATGGCGTGGACGAGCAGGATCAGCAGCGGACCGCCAAGAACGGCAGCCCACGCGGCTCGCGCGATGCGGTCCTTAGGGCGGGGGATCGGGGCCGGCTCCGGCGGCACGAAATCCGCTGTCTCGTCTTCCGGGGGGTCTGCCAGTGGGTCCGCGTAACCAAACGTGAGGCGCGTTCCATCGACCAGGCCGCCGGGCAGCGCGGTCGGGTCGTCTTCGGTGCGGATGAGGCGACTGGAGAGGCTCCCGGTGCGCCGTGGCGCGTCGTCGAGGAGTTGCGGCAGAACGAGTCCGATGACCGATCGCGCGTGTTCGTCCGCAGCTGGATCGATGACCACGCAGACCCGTCCATCAGGTTGGGGCAACGCCGCGCTGGGGACACCAGCGTCGGTCAGGAGTTGCCGAACATGGCCGACAAGTCCGGGCTCGACCGTGCACAGCGTGGTCACTTCATCGGGGTTCATGGCTTCGTCGGGCTCATCGTTTGCCGGGTTCATCGGATGCCGGGTTCATCATTCATATGGTCACTCGGTGAGGCGTTGGATGAACGCCAGACTGTCGGCGAAGATCTGCGGGGCATCGTTGTCGAGAGTGGCCACGTGGTAGCTGTCGGGCAGCAGCTCTTGGTGTCGGTCCACGCTGTTGACGTGCTCAAGGAGGTAGTCCGAGTTCTCCGGTTCGACTGTGTGGTCGTCGGGGCTCGTGAAAATGAGGATCGGCTGGCTGACGCGGGGAATGTCCGGCTTCACGTTCGCCCACAGTTTGCTCAAGGAGTACGCGGCCTTGACCGGAATCTTGTCGTAGGCGACCTCGGCTTCGCCGTCCTTCTTCTTGATGTCGTTCGCGATCCCTGGCCACGCGGGGACGACTCTGGCCAGAACAGGCAGGAGATGCCTGTCGGGACGGGTGGTGAAGACGGACGGGTTGACGAGTACGAGCCCCGCCACCTGCTCGCCGCGGTCGGCCGCCAATCGCAGCGACAAGGTGCCACCCATGGACTGTCCGAAGACGAACACCTGATCGCAGCGCGCGCGCAATGCGTCGAAGGCCCGGGCCACCTCGGCGTACCAGTCGTGCCAGGTGGTGCGATTGCACTCCGACAGAGATGTCCCATGTCCGGGCAGCCTCGGGGCGGACACCGTGTACCCGGCATCGGCGAGGAACCGCGCCCAGTCACGCATGCTCTGCGGCGTTGACGTGAATCCGTGGACCAGCAACACGCCGGTGCGGTTGCCGTCGACGGTGATGGGCTCTGCGCCGGCCATCAGGGGCATGGGACCTCCTCGCGGATGCGACCTCCCATGGTGGCACGTTCCTGATCGTCCCAACACCGCTGGTCGGGTAGGTGCGGCGCGCCGGGGGATGAACGGGCATCCCGGGTCGACTGTGGGGCAAGGTGGGGGGGCATCAGGGCAGAGGATCGTCAGGAGGTGCGGGGTAGTGCTGTACTGGTTTCTCAAGCGCTTCCTGCTGGGCCCCTGGCTGCGGGTGCTCTTCCGGCCGTGGATCGAGGGTCAGGAGAACCTGCCGGAGGACGGGCCCGCGGTGCTGGTCAGCAACCACTTGTCCTTCTCGGACTCGATCTTCCTGCCCCTGCTCATGCGTCGGCGGGCCACGTTCCTGGCGAAGAGTGACTACTTCACCGGGACCGGTCCCAAAGGCTGGTTCAGTCGACTGTTCTTCGGGGGCACGGGGCAGGTTCCGATCGACCGCTCCGGTGGGCAGGCGTCCGAGGCCGCGCTGAACACCGGCCTTCGGATCCTGGGCAAGGGTGATCTTCTCGCCTTGTATCCCGAAGGGACACGATCTCCGGACGGCAAGCTGTATCGCGGTCGCACCGGAGCCGCTCGCATGGCGCTGCACGCCGAAGTCCCCGTGATCCCGGTCGCGATGATCGGCACGTTCGAGGCGCAGCCGACCGGACAACTCAAGCCCAGTCTGCGTCGCATCGGAGTACGGATCGGTCGACCCATTGACCTGTCCCGTTACTACGGCATGGCCGACGACCGGTTCGTCCTGCGCTCCGCGACGGACGAGATGATGTACGACCTGATGCAGTTGAGTGGTCAGACCTACCAGGACATCTACGCCAACGTCGCCAAGGAGCAGATCAAGGAAACTCGGGCAGCGCAGCGTCGGGCGTAGGGGGGCGTTGAGATCGGGGCCCGGCGGGGGCCTCGGGCTTCTGCCTGCGGGGCTTCTCAGCGCGGTGCAGGTGCCTCGGGATCAATCTCCTGCGTCTGATCCTCGCCCACCTGCGAGTCCGGCTCGCGAGGGTCGGCGGCAGCGGTGTCGATCTCGCTGTCCTGCTGCTCACCCAGTTCCGTGGCGGGATCGTCGGGATCAATCATGTCGTCGGAGTCGATCATGGGGCCTCCTCGCTTCTTGGCTCTGACCCTAGATTGGCGATGGTGCTGATGCGCGGCGGTGGCAGTCGGCTGTTGCCGTGCGGTGGCGATGGTGCTGATGCCGCGCGGTGCGTGTCTTGTCGTCTCGGGTCGGCCCAGGGGTCCCCTGTGCGGGGTGGCGACCGCAGGCCCGCGGGTGACGAGGTGTGGTCCGTCAGCCTGGGGTTTCCACAGGTGTCGTGGTCGCGGGGGTGTCCGGGGGCGTGTCGGGGGGGTGTCCGGGGGCGTGTCGGGAGGCGGTGAGGGGAAGGAGCGGATTCGATTCAGTCGGTGGCGTTCGCCAAGTATCCGTGGCCTGCGGGGTGAAGGAGGGGTCGGTGCTCGCTGGTGGCAGCGAGGTTCCCGCGGCCCTAACCTTGTGCAGTGACCATCACATGGCCTGACTTGCCTATGGCCCAGAGCATCCCGTGGCCGGATCAGGCAGCTGTCGATCAGGTTGCCGGCACCCTGTCAGGGTTCCCCGGTCTGGTTCAGGCTGCGGACTGTCACCTTCTGACTCAGCGGCTGGCCGCGGTCGAGCGTGGTGAGGCATTCGTCCTGACGGCCGGTGACTGCGCTGAGACCTTCGATGCCAATACGGCGACCTCGCTGCGCGCCCGCCTGCGGACGGTGCTCCAGATGGCGGTCGTGCTGACGTACGGCGGATCCCTGCCTGTGGTCAAGATCGGGCGAATGGCCGGCCAGTACTTCAAACCGCGGAGCCGACCCGTCGAGGCTCGTGGGGACGTGGAACTGCCGTCCTACTACGGGGACGCGGTCAATGCCCTGCCCTTCGATCCGGGGTCACGCCTGCCGGACCCACTTCGATTGCTGCAGGTCTACCGAGCGAGCAGCGCGGCGTTGAACCTCATCAGGTCGTTCATGCAGGACGGAAGCGCCGACTTGCGTCAGGTCCACGCATGGAACCGGGACTTCGTCCGGTTCTCGCCTGCCGGGCGTCGGTACGACCAACTCGCAGCGGACATCGACCGTGCGCTCGCGTTCATGAGTGCGTGCGGTGCCGATCCCGAGGAGTTCCGCAGCGTCGAGTTCTTCGTGGCCCACGAGGCCCTGTCACTCGACTACGAGCGTGCCCTGACCAGGGTGGACTCGGCGACCGGCCAACAGTTCGGTTCCTCAGGGCATCTGCTGTGGGTGGGTGAACGGACCCGTCAGCCCGAAGGGGCACATATCGATTTCTTGTCGCGGATCGCCAACCCGGTCGGCGTGAAGGTTGGCCCCGATGCTCACCCCGATGATGTTCTCGCGCTCATCCGCCGGTTGGATCCGCACCGCACCCCCGGGCGGCTCACCATCATCACCCGGATGGGGGCCGACCTGATCTCGGAGAGGTTGCCCAACATCGTGGCCAAGGTCACCGGGGCCGAACATCCGGTCGTCTGGGTCTGTGATCCCATGCACGGAAACACCCGCGAAGCCCCCTCCGGGCACAAGACGCGACTGTTCGATGATGTGGTGGCCGAGGTCAAGGGGTTCTTCGCGGTGCACCGGGCGTTGGGGACTCATCCCGGGGGATTGCACGTCGAGCTGACCGGCGACGATGTCACCGAGTGTGTGGGTGGCACCCAAGGGGTGGCGGAATCTGATCTCGCCGACCGCTACGAAACCGCCTGCGACCCGCGACTGAATCGTGAGCAGTCCCTGGAGCTGGCATTCACCGTCGCCGGCATGCTGTCGGCCTGATCGGGCGGCTCGAGTCGCCACTCGGCAGGGGCCACTCGCGGGAAGAGCGGTCAGGCAGTAACCGCCTCGGGCTGCGCCCGGCCCAGCACCTGGGCAAGATCGTGCAACGATGCCGCGAGTTCCGTGAGGTCGTCCGTGGTGAGCGCCTGGGGCCCGTCACACAAGGCGGTCCTCGGGTCGGGGTGAACGTCGATGATGACGCCGTCAGCGCCGATCGCGACGGCCGCCCGTGACAGGGGCGCCACCAGCTCACGTCGCCCTCCGGAGTGGCTCGGGTCGACGATGATCGGCAGATGGGACTGTGCCTGAACCACCGGGATCGCGGAGATGTCCAACGTATTGCGGGTCGCCGTCTCGAAGGTCCGGATCCCTCGTTCGCACAGGACAATCTCCAGATTGCCGCGCTGGGCGATGTACTCGGCGGCCATGAGCCATTCCTCGACGGTCGAACTCATCCCGCGCTTGAGCAGGATCGGCCGGTCGACCGAGCCCAATGCCTGGAGCAGGGCGAAGTTCGCCATGTTGCGGGTACCGACTTGCAGCATGTCGGCGTATTCGGCGACAACATCGAGGTCCGCTGCGTCCACGATCTCCGTGACGATCGGTAGTCCGGTTTCGGCGCGGACGTCGGCCAGGATCCGAAGACCAGCCACCCCAAGACCCTGGAACGCATACGGCGAGGTCCGCGGCTTGTAGGCCCCGCCCCGCAAGACAGTGGCCCCCAGTCTTTGCGCCAACAGAGCGGCGGCGAGGGTCTGTTCGGGGGTCTCGACGGCGCAGGGGCCGGCCACAGTGGTGAAGGTATCGGGGCCGAACGGCACACGATGCGCGCCTCGGCCGACCCAGACGGTGGAGCGTTGCGGGTGATGATCCCGGGAGACGAGTTTGAACGGGGTCGAGATCCGCACGATCTCGGACACGCCGGAGAGGCCTTCGAGGTTCAGGTCGAGGAAGTGGTCGATATCGCCGACCAGTCCGATGATGGTCCGTCGCTCACCGCGGGAGACAAAGGCCTCACCGCCCACGCCGTCGATCATCGTCACCACGGCGGCGATGTCCGAATCCGTCGCGTCCGCATCCATCACCACAACCATGAGCCAAGGTTACGGCGTCGGCGGGTGTCTCTTGCCCGGCGCGTCAGAAGCGGCCCCCGGCGCTGGAGGGTGTCAGAAGCTGCCGAGGGTGTCAGAAGCTGCTGGAGGGTGTTAGAAGGAGATGGAGGGTGTTAGAAGGAGATGGAGGGTGTTAGAAGGCGCTGGAGGGTGTCAGAAAATGCTGAGGGTGATGGTGGAGCCGACCGGCACGGTTGTCCCAGGTGCCGGGTCTTGGGCGTAGACACGCTCGAGCGGGGTGACGATGCCCTCGTCGATCTTGGCCCGCAGGCCGAGGGCTTGGAGTGCCGCGATGGCCTCGTCGCGGGGCTGGTCCACGAGATTCGGAACCGCGACGGGTGGGGGTCCCTCCGAAACCACAAGCTTCACCGTGTCGCCGCGCAGGACTTCGGATCCGGGTGCCGGGTTGGCCTTGATGACCACGCCCTTGGGTACATCGGTGGACTCGCGCGTGGACACCGCCGCCTTGAGTCCGGCATTGTTCAGGGCCTGTTCGGCTTCGGACTGGCTGATCCCGGTGACAGCGGGGACATCCACAGGGGCCGGTCCGCGGGACACGATCAGCCCGATCGGGGTGTCCCGCTTGACCTCGGTGCCCTTGTCGGGATCAGTACCGACGACCAGACCTTCGGACACTTTGTCGTGGAACTCGCGCGTCTCGGGTCCCACCGTCAGATTGGTGGCCGTCAAGGTGGCGGCAGCCTCAGCTGGGGACTGGCCCCTGACCCCAGGCACTTCGTAGCGCTCCGGTCCGAGTGACACCACAAGGCCGACGGTGGAGCCTGTGGCCGCGCTGGACCCCGATTCCGGGTCGGACGACACGACGGAGCCTGCCGGGACTCGTTCAGAGAACTCCCGCGCGCTGATGTCAACCTGGAACCCGGCGGCAGTCAGGCTCGATGTGGCCTTGGCTTCGGTGGCCCCGACCACGGTCGGCACGTCCGTACGGTCGAACGGGTTGCCACCCGCCGCCCACCATCCCGCAGCGGCAGCCAGGGCAACCAACGCGAGCGTGACGACGATCCCGACCACCCACGGCCGACGTGGTGTCTTGGGGGAGGGGGCGCCATGAACAGGGGGTGGCCCCTGCCAGGAGCCAGCGCCGCTCTCGGGGACGCCGGTGGGTCCGACCGGTTCCGGCGTGGCGGCTGCGCGGTCCAATGCGGTCGTGATCGAGTCGGGAACCACGACAGCGCGGGGAATGGGGAACGGTTCCGGCGGCGGCAGCAACTGAGCCAGTTCATGCACGCGGGACAAGAAGTCGTTGACGGTGGGGATGCGGTCGTCGGGATCGCGGGCGGTGGCAGCGGCGACCAGGTCGGTGATGCCGGGGGGCACGTCAGGTCTGACGGTGTCGAGACGCGGCACGTCGGTGTTCACATGCTGGTAGGCGACGGTCCAGGGGTTGTCACCGGAATGGGGTGGGCTACCGGCGAGGAGTTCATACAGCAGCACGCCGGCCTGGTAGACGTCGCTGCGCTCGTCGCTTTGGCCGCGGCTGACTTGTTCCGGGGCCAGATAGGCGGCGGTTCCGATCAATACGCCGCGGGTGGCCGAGGAGGGCAACTCGAGAGCCCGGGCGAGGCCGAAGTCGGTGACCTTGATGGTGCCGTTGTCGGCCACCAGGACGTTCTCGGGTTTGACGTCGCGGTGCACGAATCCTGCCGCGTGGGCCGCAGCCAGTGCCTGGAGCGCGGGGTCGATGACCGCCAGGGCCTGCTCGGGGCTCAGCGGACCCACTTGTTGCAGGATGTCGCGCAAGGTGCGTCCGGCCACGTACTCCATGACCAGGTAGACCAGGCCGTCCGACTCGCCTTGGTCGAAGACCCCCACGACGTGGGGATCCGAGAGGCGGGCGGCAGCGCGGGCTTCGGTCTGGAATCGGATGACGAACTCGGGGTCCTCGGCGAGGGATCCCCTCATGACCTTGAGGGCCACGGGCCGGTCGAGTCGCAGATCGGTGGCACGATAGACCGTGGCCATGCCGCCCGAAGCCACCCGCGCCAAGACGTGGTAGCGCCGGTCCACGGTGCGGCCGACCAGGGGATCGGCGACCATCGTGTCCATCATCATGAGTGTACGGGCGGGGACGCCGGGTCCCGTGTACTCGCAGGGAGGGCATTTCCGTGACCTATGTGTGGGTGCTCGCTTTTATCCTCGTGGGCAGCGGGTGGCTCGAACTGGTCCTGCGGACCAGGGTGTTCCGCCGCTGGCGCCGACTGCTGGCCACCCTCGCATGTGCGATCGCCCCGTTCCTGCTGTGGGATCTGTACGCGATTGCCGCCGGGCACTGGTGGTTCGACCCTGAACAGTTGATCGGGGTGCAGTTGCCGATCGGTATGCCGGTGGAGGAGTTCCTGTTCTTCCCGGTGGTGGGGCTGGCGGCGATCCTGACGCTCGAGGCTGTACGAGCGGTGCGCGACACCCGCGCCCCCGCTGATACCCCCATCGAGTCCGGTGACGGCCGATGACGTACACCGCCATCGCCGTGGTGACCGCCATAGCGGTCCTTGTCGTCGACGGATTCGTCCTGCGCACTCGTATGGTCGCGAGGACCGAGTTCTGGATCGCCTACGCGATCATGATCGGATTCCAGTTCCTTACCAATGCCGTGCTGACCGGCTCGCGCACCGTGCGCTACGCCGACGACACGATCATCGGAGTGGGCAACGATGTCGTCGAACAGCCGCCGTTGTTCGGCGAGGGTCGGCTGTTCTTTGCGCCGGTGGAGGACATCGCCTTCGGTTTCGCGTTGGTCCTGCTCACGCTGAGTCTGTGGCAGTTCTGGGGGCGTCGGGGTCTGCAGGACCGTCCCCGAAGTGGCCCACCGATCTGGCGCCGACAGTCGTGATCCGGCCGCTGCCGTAGATGCGGCGGGCCTTGCGGGCGCGAGTCCAGGCGGCGGCGGCGACGGCGGCTCGCCGCCGCCGCGGGACTCGGGCCCGCTGCGAGAACACCTCGTAGTCGATCGCGGCGACCTGTTCGGCGATTCCGCAATACAGCTCCTGCGCTGTACTGATGCAGTCCCGCGTGGCCGGGTGAAGCAGCTGGATCGAGGCGGCGGACTCCGCCGACAGTCGGCGGACCCGGTCGACCTGGAACGCCAACGCCGCGCGCACGTCGTCGTCGACGACCCGGCGTTGCAGGCGCTCCGGCGTGACCCCGAACTCGGCGAGTTCGGACAGTGGAAGGTAGATCCGGCCGCGGTCGAGATCCTCACCGACATCGCGGATGAAGTTGGCGAGTTGGAACGCCTCACCCAGACGCATCGCTCCGGTGCGGGCGGCCTCCGGATCGCTGGGCTCCAGGATGGGCAGCATCTGCAGTCCGATGACCGCCGCCGACCCGTACACGTACTTCTGCAGATCCGGCCACGTGTCGTAGCTGGTGACCGTGAGATCCATCGCCATCGACTCGAGGAACGCGTCGAAAGTCTCCCAGGGGATCTGCCACCGCGTGGCGGTATCCAGCACCGCGCGCACCACCGGCGGTGCGGGTGCGGAGGACTGCCATGCGGCGGTGAAGTCGCTGCGCAGTTGGGCTAGTCGGCGGCCGCGTCCGGTTGGTCCGTCGGCAGCCGGCGCGTCGACGATCTCGTCGGCGAACCGGGCGAATCCATACAGCGCGTGGACGAACGGACGCTTGGCGGGCGGGAGGAGCAATGTTGCGAGGTAATAGGTCTTGCCGTGCTCCGCGTTGAGCCGTCGGCACTGTGTGTAGGCGGCGATGAGTTCCGGGTCGCGGATCCCGGCCGCGTCCAACTGGCGTGCCACCCGCTGATTCTGGCACGGGTCTTCTCTGTCGGGTTGCAGGAGAAGTTGCAGGGGAACCGGCAGGGAATCCGCAGTGGAATCTGGCAGGGGAATCTGCAGTGGGGGAATCCGCAGGGGAAGCTGCAGAGGAAGCGGCAGGGGAAGCTGCAGAGGAATTCGTCCGTGGGGAGGCTCCCACCCCGGGGCTGGCGCGTGGCACCATTCCTCCTGAACGGGAGGACAGATCCTCCTGAGAACGGGAGGACAGATCCTCCTGAAAACGGGAGGACAGATGGCTGGCACAGACGAGTCGGTGCCCTCACAGTGGTCCGAGCTGCTGCGCACCGGAGGTGTCGCTCGAGTCGCCACGGGGGACGTGGCTGCTGCCGACATCGAGGGCTGGGCGGACCGATCCGATCGACGTGTGGTGGCCGTCGACACCCAGGACTGCGCGTCGGAGCGCGACCTGATCCTGGCCCTGGCCACCGCTTTCGGGTTCGATGGCGACGATGACGGTGACTGGGATCTGCTGGACGAGGTCCTCGGCGACTATGACGTCGCGCCCGCCGGCGGCCTGGTCATCGTGTGGTCGGGGTGGGACCTGTTGCACGATGATGACGAGGAGGCGGTGGCGACGGCGGTCGACGCTCTGGCCACGGCCGCACAGTCGTGGGCCCACGAGGGCAGACCGTGCACGGTACTCGTCGCCGGGGATGGCCCGACCTGGCAACTGCCCTGGCTGGGGGCGGGCCCCATTCCATCGACCCGGTGACGGTCGCCCAGGGGGTCGTCGCGGGCAGCTACGCGGTGATGATTGTCGTCGCCGCGCGCTGCTGATCCTCGGGTGTCTCTGGATGCAGGCCGTGCGACCCGGGGTCCTTGAGCACCAGTCGTCGTTCCCGGGGACTGGCGAGCAGGATCAGGGCGACGATCGCCAGCGCGAACGCGATCGCCACCAAGTCGGTCAGTTCGAACAGCGTGTCAGAGGTCGCGCTCGACTCCGCCATGCCATGGACCGCGAATGCTGCCGTCAGGAGGATGGTCCATCGCAGTTCGACCTCGGAGAGTCCCGTGACCGCGAACAGAGGCAGGACCCACAGCAGGTACCAAGGCTGGATGACCGGACCGAGCAACACCACAGCCGCAAAAGCCAGTGCACAGCCCCGTACGGCACTGCGGCCCTGTGGCCGCAGGCACAGGTAGGCGACGATCATCAAGGAGGCAGCCAGACCGATACCGCGGCAGACAGCTACAGCTGCCACGTTTGACTCCGCGATCCCCAGGCCCTGCAGCAGCCCACCGATGATCATGCCGACAGCGGTTGGCGGCGACAGCCAGGTCTTGACCTCGCCGGGCGCCGAAAGCGAGGCGATCCACCCCATGCCGGTGCCCGCCAGCAGCGCCGTGAGCCCGAAGACGACCGCCGCGGGAATAGTGACCAGGATCCAGTCCTTCACCCGCCGGCCGAAGGTGGCGATCGTGCCGGATCGGATCAGACCGACGAATGGCAGGGCCAGCAAGGCGATGGGTTTGACGGCGGCAGCCAGGCCGATCAGACCGGCACCGGCCAGTGGCTGACCGGACCCCGCGACTGCCAGCCCGGCCAACAGGAGACCGACCATCAGCGCGTCATTGTGGGCTCCGGCCTCGAAGTGCATGATCACCAACGGATTGGCGACACTCAACCACACCGCTTTGGCGGGGTTGATGCCGTGCTGGCGAGCCAGCTTGGGGATGGCCCACAGCATGAGCAGCAGTCCGAGCACCGCGATCAGGCGGAACATCACGGCCCCGAGGTAGGCCTGGGTTCCGCTGAAGTCCGCGACCCCTCGACTGAGGAGCAGGAAGAACGGACCATACGGGGTTGGTGTGTCGCCCCACAGGGGGTCGGCGCCGAAGGTGAACCATCCGGGCAGTACCGAGACGCCCGTCGTATAGGGGTCGTAGCCCTCCATGAGCAGGCGACCCTGTCCGAAGTAGCTGTAGACGTCGCGGCTGAACAGCGGCGGGGAGATCAGCAGCGGGACCGACCACGCCCCGACCAGGGCGGCGATGCGCGAGGTGTCCCATGGGTGGCCGGACAACAGGTCGTAGCCGACGACAAGCCACGTCTGGAGCAGGATGGCGACGCCGGCGAAAATCATCAGGCGGGACAGGATCAGACCAGGTGACGTGTCACGCAGGATGTCGACCAGGGGCCAGTCCCGCACGACCGTGTCCAGAGGTAGCCACCCAACCCCGAAGGCCCCCACGGTGATCAGAACCGTGCCCAGCGCGCCGGGTAGGGCGTATCGGGCGAGGAACTCGGGCCACGGTTCCGCTGCGGTACGCACGGATCCGTCAGTCACCCGAGCACTCTACTGTGGCGCTGTGGTGGCTCCCGTCACGCGCTCGGCAGCCAACCGACCCGACACCAGGACCATCGGAACCCCGACTCCGGGGCGGGTCCCGGAGCCCACGAACACCACGTTGTCACCCCAAATGTTGCCTGGTCGGAAGGGGCCGGTCTGCCAGAACGTGTGCGCGGCGGCGAACGGAGCCCCGGCAGCCATTCCCCGGTCGAGCCAGTCGGCGGGAGTGGTCAGGTGCTCCACTTCGATGCCGGATCCGAACCCCCGGTAGCCACGCTCCTCGAGTGTTCGGAGGGCTTCGTCGCGGTAGCGGTCCCGGGCCCGGGACCAATCGATCCCCGCAGTGGCGTTGGGAGTCGGGAACAGAACGTAGTACGCGTGTTTGCCGGCGGGCGCCAGCGAGGGGTCGTCCCTATTGAGGTGGGTGACCATCAGGCTGGGATCGGTCATCAGTCTCTTCTCGTCGATGAGTTCGCGGAAGGTACCCCGCCACGATCGACCGAAGTGGATGTTGTGGTGCGCGGTGGCCGGGTAGTGGCGGTCGGATCCGATGAGCATCACGAACGCCGACGGTGAGTAGGACAGGCGCCGCAGGGACAGCGGTTGTCGGTTCAACAAGTCACGATGCGCCACCGGCAGATCCGCGTTGACGATGACTGTGTCAGCCGGGATGCGTTCCCCCGAGTCGGTGATCACCGCGGTCGCTCGCCGCCCGGTCCGTTCGATCGATTCGACGGTGGTGCCGTAGCGGAACTCGACGCCGTGCTTGGCGGCCGCTCCGGCCATCGCCACCGGGATCTCGTGCATGCCACCCTTCGGCACGCTGACCCCTGCGACGGAATCCATGTAGGAGATCACTCCGTAGATGGCCAGTGCCTTGAACGGCGAGACGCCGGCGTACATGGCCTGGAACGACAGCGACCTGATGGTCCGCGGATCCTTCAGGTAGTCCCGCACCTTCGTGTCGAGACGGCGGAACCCGCCCATGCGCAGTAGTCGCACGAGGTTGGGTGTGAGGAGGTCCCACGGGTAGTCGGTGTTGCGGTCGATGAAGTCGCCGAACTCCGCGTCGTACAACTGCGTCAAGAAGTCGACGTAGCGCAGGTAGCCCGAGGCCTCGTCGGGGCCGATGACCGACTCGATCTCCGCGGCCATGCGGTGCGGATCGGCATGAACGTCGAGTTGTGAACCATCCGGGTAGTAGGTGCGGTAGATGGGCTCCAAAGGTGCCAGGTCCAGCCAGTCGGACATGTCCTCACCGACGGCCGCGAGGGCGTCGCCGACAAGTTCCGGCATGGTCAGCACGGTCGGCCCGGTGTCGAACGTGTACCCGGAGTCCTCGATCCGTCCGGCGCGCCCGCCGGGGATCGGTTCCCGCTCGACCACGGTGACGCAGCGCCCGGTTCCGGCCAGCCGCAGCGCTGCCGACAGGCCACCGAGTCCGGCGCCCACGATCACGACCCGGTCGGTGGGTCCGCTCACGGTTCTCATGTTCTCGTCATTCCTCTCCGCCCTCTCGCCTTCCGCCCTCTCGGCCATCTCGGCCCTTCCGGACCATTCGGCCGCTTGGACCGGAAGGCCCTGCGGTCGCTCGCTCGATCACGGTTCTCACGCGACCCGGCGCGTGGCGACGTCGATGAGTGCGTCCAGGACGGACACGACGGTGGGGTCCAATCCGGGGGCGGTCAATGCGGAGCGGGAGGACTGCGCGAAGTCGGTGATCATCCGCTCGACCTCGTGGCGCGCATCCGTGCTCTCGACCAAGGCACGCATTCTCTGTACGTCGGGCGGCGAGGCCGACGGTGCATCGAGCCCTGCGGACAGTTCGCGTCGACCGTTGTCGTCGAGTTCCTGCAGGGCGAGTGCGATGAGCACGGTGCGTTTGCCCTCGCGCAGATCATCACCACTCGGTTTCCCGGTTTCGGCGGGATCGCCGAATACCCCCAGCAGGTCATCACGTAACTGAAACGCACGGCCCAGGGCCAAGCCGTACTGGCGCAGCGCATCGGTGACGCCCGGATCGGCATCGGCCATGGCCGCACCCAGGTGCAGGGGACGCTCGATCGTGTACTTCGCGGACTTGTAGGTGGCCACCAGCATGGCCGGGGCCACCTCGGCATTGCGGCGCACCTGCTCCAGCATGTCGAGGTACTGCCCGGCCATGAGCTCGGTGCGCATGACGTCGTAGACGGGTTTGCCTCGCTGCAACGCGTCCGTCGGCAGTCCGCTGCCGAGGAGCAGTTCGTCGGCCCACGACAGGCACAGGTCGCCGATCAGGATGGCGGTCGCGAAGCCGAACTCCCCGGAATCGCCGGCCCAACCGGCGTTGTGGTGCTGCGCAGAGAACTGGCGGTGCATCGACGCCCGGCCCCGCCGGGAGTCGCTGCGATCCATCACGTCGTCATGGACCAGAGCACATGCCTGCAGCAACTCCATCGCGGCCGCGGCCGAGACCACCGAATCGTGGTCGGGCCCACCCCCCGCTCGCCAGCCCCAGTACAAGAACATGGCCCTCAGTCGTTTGCCACCGGCCATGAAATCGGACAGCGGGTCGAGCAGAGCACCGGCGTCCGGGCTGATGCTGTCGAGCAGATCGCGTTGGCCGGCGAGGAACTCGTTGACTCGCTTTCCGACGCGTTCGCGCATCTGGTCGACGTCCCATGGCTGTGCTTCATCCACTCTCAGAGGGTAGGCCCGAGACGGTCCGGCACAACTCGGGTGATCCGGAACGCGAGGCTGTGGGATAGCCTTTCCGGATGCATCGGCCCGTGGAGAACCCCTCTTTGCGGCATGCCCTGCACACGGGAGAGCGTTCGTTCTCCTTCGAGTTCTTCCCGCCCAAGACCGACGCGGGAGAGCGTCAGTTGTGGCAGGCGATCCGAGAACTCGAGGGATTGCACCCCACTTTCGTCTCCGTCACCTACGGTGCAGGTGGCTCCACCCGCGACCGGACGGTGCGGATCACCCATCAGATCCAGCAGAACACCACGGTGGCTCCCGTCGCCCACCTCACGTGCGTGGGCGCCAGCGTGGATGACCTCCATGCCGTCATCGCCCAGTATGCGGACGCGGGCGTGAGCAATGTGCTGGCGATCCGCGGAGACCCTCCGGGCGGACTGGGTCGGCCTTGGGTGCCCCACGCCGGTGGGTACGACCACGCCGTGCAACTCGTGTCCCTGCTGAAGGAACTCGGCAACTTCACGGTGGGCGTCGCGGCGTTCCCCGAAGGGCCATCCCGAGGCCCGGGATCTGCAGTCCGACGTGACGGTGCTCCGGGCCAAGCAGGACGCCGGCGCCGACTTCGCGATCACCCAGTTCTTCTTCGACGCTGCCGACTACTTCCGGTTGCGTGAGCGCGCAAACGCCGCGGGCGTCACCATCCCGATCATCCCCGGCATCATGCCGGTCACCAACGTCGCTCAGATCGAACGATTCGCGCAGTTGTCCGGAGCCGCTTTCCCCGAGGGGCTGGCCCGGCGATTCCACCAGGTCGCGCATGATCCAGGTGCCGTCGCCGACCTCGGTGTCGCCGTCGCCACCGAGATGTGTCAGGCGCTGCTCGCCGGCGAGGCCCCGGGACTGCACTTCTACACCCTCAACCGATCCACGGCGAGCCGTGAGATCTACTCCGCGTTGGGGCTGCAGCACCGGCTGGCCGCCGGCGTCACTGCCTGACGTCCCCGGGCGGGCCTGAAAGACTGGGGCATGGATCTCGACAGCCTCGCCGTGGCGATGCTGGCGTGCGCCGCGGTGGCGCTGTTGGCTGTGCTCGGAGTGCGCTTCGCCGGGCTCATCGGAATCCCAGGCCTGTTGCTGTACCTCGGCCTCGGACTCGTCATCGGGTGGATCTTCCCGCAGTACGACCTGCAGGACGCGCAACTGGCGACCGTGCTGGGGTACGCGGCGCTGGTCGTGATCCTCGCAGAGGGCGGCCTGACGACACGAATGGACAACCTCAGGCCCGTTCTGTGGCCAGCCCTGGTTCTCGCCACGGCCGGGGTCGCCATCAGCATCGCGATCGTCACCTTCGCCCTCGTCTCCCTCACCGATGTCACCCTGCAGATGGCCCTGCTCATCGGGGCTGTGGTGGCGGCGACGGATGCGGCTGCTGTCTTCTCCGTGCTGCGTCGGCTCCGGTTGCACCCTCGGTTGCGCTCACTCCTCGAAGGTGAGGCGGGTTTCAACGACGCTCCTGTGGTCGTCCTGGTCGTGGTGTTGTCCAGTGGTGACATCGCGGCTTTGTCACCGTGGCAAGTGCCGCTCATCGTCATCGCTGAACTCATCGGTGGTGCGGCCTTCGGAATCGCAGTCGGACTGGGGGCCCGCTACCTGCTGCCACGGCTCGCACTGCCTTCGGTCGGTCTGTATCCGATCGCCGTTATGAGCTTCATGGCGCTGGCATATGGCGCGGCATCCGTGGCCCACACGTCCGGATTCATGGCCGTCTACATCGCCGGTGTGCTGGTCGGCTCTGCCGAGGGCATGCCTCACCGCCGTTCGGTCATCGGGTTCGCCGAGGGCCTGGCCTGGGCGGCCCAGATCGGCTTGTTCGTGATGTTGGGGTTGCTGGCTCAGCCGGAGCAGGCACTGGCGTCGATCGTTCCGGCAGTGGTCGCGGGCGTCGCTCTGGTTCTGGTGGCGCGCCCTGTGTCAGCAGTCGTGACGCTGCTCCCGTTCCGTTTGCCCCGACGTTGGATCGCCTTCGTCTCGGTGGCGGGGTTGCGCGGCGCGGTTCCCATTGTGTTCGCCGCCATCCCGTTGGGGTTGGCTGTGCCCGGGTCTCAAGTGGTCTTCGACGCGACCTTGATCCTGGTCGTCTTGCTGACGCTGCTCCAGACCCCGCTGCTGCCCTGGATCGGGCGCAGGCTGGGAGTCGGTTCCGAATGGAAAGCGGAGGAACTGGCAGTCGAAGCGGCGCCGATGGACCGCATGGATGCTTCATTGCTGGGTGTCGATGTCGACGGAGAGTCCCACCTAGCGGGGCTTTATGTGGCCGAGCTTCGGCTGCCGAAAGGCGCGTCGGTTTCGCTCGTCGTGCGTGACGACGCAGCGATCGTGCCCGACAACACGACTCGGTTCCGAGTGGGGGATCAGGTTCTGATCGTAGTTACGAACAAGGATCGGCGAGCGACGGTGCGTCGGTTGCGGGTGGTGTCTCAGGGTGGACGGCTTGCCGGCTGGCGGGGTTGACTCCGCCCGCCTCACCCCGCTCAGGCTCGACCGATCTCCTCGGCGACGATCTCGGCGCTCATGCCGACCAATGGCAGTCCACCTCCGGGATGAGCTGTACCGCCGACTCGGAACAAGCCCCGCACCGGGCCTATGTTCTGGGCCCGGTGCAGCACGGACATGGCGCCATGGGCCGCCGTTCCGTAGATCGCGCCGTCGCCGGACCCGTCGCGGAGTCCGAGGTCGAACGGGGTCTGCAGGATCCGCCAGCGGACCCGGTGGCGGATGTCCATGCCTCGACGCGCCAGCAGGTCGAGCACGTCGTCGGCGTAGCGTTCGTTGGCCGCGTCGTCCGACCAGTCGTGGCCGTCGGGTGCGTCGGGTGCGTGCCGGGGGGCGTTCACCAAGATGAACCACGCTTCGTCCCCCGGTGGCGCCATCTGGGGATCAACAGGGCGGCACACGTAGATGGCGGGGTCGGCCACGGGGCGGCCCGCCGCCAGGTCGGTGAACTCGCCGTCATAGTCGGCGGGGAACCACACAGAATGGTGCCGGAGCCCGTCAGTCGTGCCGGCGACCGCGGCCAGGATCGCGAATCCGCTGTAGGAGTCCGTCTGGGTCGAGGCGGCGTCATCGCCCCACATCGCGGGCAGTCTGCGGGAATCGACGTCGGAAACCACAATGTCGGCCGGCACCATCTCGTCGGAGTCCGTGACCACACCTGTCACGGCACCGTTGCAAGTGTCGATGGAGCGCACGCCAGTGCCGAGTCGGAACTGGGCTCCCGCCTTCTCGGCACGGCGACACAGCGCGTCGGCCAGGTTTCCCAAACCGCCCCCGATGTGCCACATCCCGAACGTGGCCTCGACGTAGGGAATGGTGATGAAAGCGCCGGGTGCCTTTCTCGGCTGGGAGCCGCTGTAGGTCGCATACCGATCGAGCAGTGTCACGAGGCGGGAGTCGGTCAGGGCGTCGGTGCCCATGTCGTGCAGGGACCGCCATGGAGCGACGGTTCGCAGATCGCGTGGTCGCGACAGCGACATCAACTGCCGGCGCCCCCGGATGGCCGTCCCCAAGACGTTGGTGCGGGTCAGGCGCCAGATGTCTGCCGCCCGCCTCATGAGTTCACGCCACGACTCACCCGCGGATGGTCCGAACTGATCGCCGATGGCCGCGACCGTGCGCCCCATGCTCGAGCCGGGCAATTCCAGGCGTGAGCCGTCGCCGAACTGATAGGCGAAACCCGGTTCGCATTCCTGCAGGTCGATCTCGGACTCCAGCGGGGGGCCGGTGTGCATGAACAGGTCGCGGTACACGGCCGGAAGCGTGAACAGACTCGGTCCCGTGTCGAAGGCGAAGCCATCACGACGCAGCGTGTACAACTTCCCACCGACCCTGTCGGCGGTGTCGAAGACGGTGACCTCATGCCTTTTCGCCGCAAGGCGGGCGGCGACAGCGAGCCCACCGGCCCCGGCACCGATCACACTGATACGAGACACAGCGTCAGCGTAGTGCCCCGTGCACCCGGACCCTGGGTCCGACTGGTCGCCCGCGCCATTGCAGGCCGCCGCGGTAGGACAGCGCCGCCGAGCGGACAGTCAGGGCGAAGAGAGCCACCATTGCGGCCGGGTGTTCGGCGGCGGAGGGCCACGCTGCGCTGCCGGTGGACCGCGCCGCGACGATGCGACCGGCCACCGCGGCGCAGTAGCCGACCAGCCCGACGATGCGGGTCTCGCGGTGTTGTCCGACAAGTGCGTAGCCGGGGGGCAGCAGGTGTCCGATCGCCAGCGTCGCGGTGACAGCAACCCCCGACACCGGGCCGCCGAAGGCCCGCCACAGCGACTTCGTGTACCCGGCGACCAGTTCGCGGTTGTCGGCGTACATCAGGCACTGCGCCACGGCGGCCGCATCGACGACGTCGGCGCGGCCCCCCGACCGCTTGACCGCGCGGGCGAGTCCGATGTCCTCCAGCACCTCTCCCGCGACTGCGCCATGCCCGCCGCAGGTGTCGTATCCCTCGCGGGTCAGCAAGAGGAACTGTCCGTTGGCCGCAGCCATGGAGCTTCGGGCAGATGTGGCCGCCCGCGCCAACGGAAGGGTCGTGAGCCACGACCACTGCTGCAATGGCTGCACCATCCGGGCCAAGTGGGTCGCGGCCAGTTGGCGGGGCCAGGCGCTCAGCAGATCCGACCGCGAGGAGACGAGGTCCGCGACTGCCGCAGCGACGGCCTCGGGGTGCAGGCGGACATCTGCATCGACGAACACCAGTACCTCGCCCGAGGCGGCGGCAGCGAGCCGGTGGCACGCATAGGGCTTTCCGAGCCAGCCAGGTGGGGGGCCGGTGTGGCCGCTGATCACCCTCACGCGGGGGTCCGATTCTGCGTGGTGGCGGGCCAGGTCGGCGGTGTCGTCACTGGAGTCGTCGTCGAGCACGATGATCTCGGTGGCGGCCAGGCCCCGCTGCGCGCGCAGCATCTCGAGGCAGCCGTCGATCGTGGCCTGTTCGTCGCGGGCGGGCACGAGGATGGAGACCGCCGGCAACGCACCTGCGTCCTGCCTGCGTCCGGGACGCAGGTGACGCAGGTTCTTCGAGTTCGAGGCCGCGTGGACCGCACCCGCGATGGTCAGGGCAGTAGTGGCCCACACCACGGCGCGGACCCACGCAGTGGCACGGGGGAGTCTCATCGGGCAAACTCGCGAACCTCAGGACGGCGCAGTCCTGCCCAGACGATCGCCATGGGGATCCCCATCGCGATGCCGCCGATCAGAGCCACTGCGGGGCGCCCGAAGAACACGGCGTTCGCCAAGACGTTCGACAGATACACCCAGGTCAGGAGAACGACCGGCGGAGAAGTCGTGGGTACGGGTTCAGCGGGAGGTCCGGCCAGTAGTTCGACGATGGTCATGACGATCAGGGCTGCCACGATCCAGCCGACGAAGTTCGACAGCGGGATCCCCGCGACCCCGGGCAGGGCCGGGGTCGGGTCGGCGAACCACCAGTGCCTCTCGGAGACCATCTGCGGGTCCAGGAACAGGTCCCATGTCGCGAGGAGGGTCGCGGCCAGCAGCACGCGGGTGAACGCGCCCATGCTGATGCGGGCGGCCACGACGTAGATCGGGTACGCCATCATCGCCCACGCCAACGGGATCACCCACGGGACCGATCCGATGTCCGCGCCCAGACGGTCGCCGTAGGTGTAGGCGCCGAACGGAAGACCGGTCCCGGTGCCGATGGCCTCGATGGCCCAGCCGAACAGCAAAGAGATCGCGAAGAACCGCGCCGTCCAGCCGGGAGGCTGGGTGGCCAGGCTATGGGTGAGGGACGCGAGGAAGAACAGCACGACGCCGCCGACGGTGAAGGTGTCGCGTGTGGTGCCGGACACCAGCACCCACAGGATCTGTCCGGCGATGGTCAGCGCCGTGAAAGCCCACGACAGGCGGATGGTCACGACTGAAGCGTGGACGCTGCGCCCGGGCCGGGCAACTCTCCGACCTCGGCGGCGGTTCCGGCGGTGATGCGCAGCAGTTCGCTGTACGTGGTGGGGAAGCAGTAGCCCGGGGCGCCGGCGGGAACCCAGATGCGCCGCCAACGGGACAGGTTGACGTCGATGATCACGGTCACGGGTTCCGCGTGCCCGACGGGGGCTATCGCTGCCGGGCTCTGCCCGGTCCAGAGGCGGGCGACTGGTTCCGGTACGACGCGCACGGTCATGGTGCCCAGAACACCGGCGAGGTCCACGGGGTCGGCGCGACCGTCGCACACGACCAGGACGGGTCGTCCATCGGCCTCGAAGACCTGTGTGGTGGCGATGGTCTGGTCGGCCGGCAGGGGCGCGGCCGGGGTGGGGCCGGGCACGCCCGAGGCGCCCAGGCCACCGAGTTCCTCGGCGACCCGGACGACAGGACCGGGCAGGTCGGGCATGTCCGAAACACTAGTTCCCCGCCATTCGGGACCGAGGTGTTGACGGCTGTCGGACCCCAGTCGTAACGTCCTTGTTATCGAACATATGTTCGATCATGATTCGGGGGCGAGCAGATGCCGAGGAAGACCAGCAACCGTGGACCAGCAGCCGTGACCAGCAACCGTGGACCAGCAACCGTGGACCAGCAGCCGTGAGCGAACAACCGTGAGCAGGCGTTATGGCGAGCCGATCGCCGTGTGGACCAGTGAGACATCGCCGGGCGCCCCGCAGCGATTTCGCTGGCGCCGCCACACCTATGCAGTCACTGAGGTGCTCGGTCGGTGGGTCGAGGCCGCCCGGTGGTGGCAGAGCGGGTCCGGGGCGGCTGGAGCCGAGAGCGGCCCGACCGGGCAGCGGCTCCTGTGGCGGGTCGAGGCCCGTTCCGGCACTCGGACCGGAGTGTTCGACCTGTGCCGGACTCCCGCGGGGTGGTCGCTGCGGGCCGTCCTCGACTGAAGTTTCAGGACTGACCCCGACCAGGAATTGAAGAACGAACCAGAGAAGGGACGAACGATGCGTGCTCCACAGCATCCTCCGGCGCCGCTGCCGGCTGCCAGCGTGGAACTGCTGGCCACCGCCGTGGCGGAGATCGAGGCGGCGGTGGTGCAGCCGCGGGCAGCGGACCGATTCATCCGGGGACATCTGGTCGCGCGCCGGGCGGCGGCGGCAGTGCTCGCGGCCCGGGCTCGCCCGGATCAGTCCGGGCCACCCCGCAGTGTGTGGACCCTGCTGCCCGCCGTGGCCCCCGAGTTAGGGGAGTGGGCCCAGTTCTTCGCTGCGGGCGAAGGTCGGCGGGTGGCCATCGAAGCGGGCGCGGAGCAGGTGGTCGGTACCCGCGAGGCCGACGACCTGGTCCGGGACGCCCACAACTTCCTCAGCGTTGTGGTCACGCTGCTCACCGCGTGCCGGCGGGCGGGTTGACGTGGCCGGATTCGCCCACCTCCATGTCGCCTCGGGATTCTCGTTGCGGTACGGCGGATCCAGTCCGGTCGACCTGGTGCGCCGAGCCGCTGACCTCGGCCAGACCGCACTGGCCTTGACCGATCGCGACGGACTGTACGGGGCCGTGCGGTTTGCCCTCGCCTGTCGTGACCACGGGGTGGAGCCGGTGTTGGGCGTCGATCTGGCGGTCCGGCCGACGGGTCTGCTGCCCGCTCGATCGATCCCCACGCGGCGTCGCGCTCCTGCCCGGGGTGGGGCACAAGTGGACGAGCGTTTGCCGCGGGTCGTGCTGCTGGCCCGCAACCGGGTCGGGTGGGCGTCGCTGTGCCGACTGGTATCGGCTGCTCATCTAGATGGCGAACGGGGTCGACCGATACTCGATCTGACCCAGATCGAGCAGTACGGCGAGGGAATTGTGGTGCTGCTCGGACCCGACTCCGAGTGTGGTCGGGCCGTCGCCGCTCGCCGCCCCGACCTGGCCGACCAAGTGCTGCGGCGCTGGCAGGACATCATCGGATCCGGCGTCTACGCCGAGGTGGTGTGCCACCTGGCGGCGATCCCCGACCGGGTCCCCGACCGGCCGTGGATCAGTGCCTTGTCGTTGCCGCTCGCTGCCCGGATGCTGCGTTGGGCTCACGACCGAGGGATCGAGCCCGTCCTCACCAATGCCGTGCGTCACGCCGAACCCGAGCAGGCCCGGGTGGTGGACGTCCTGGACTCCATCCGTCGCCTCGTCCCGATCGACATCCGCCACCTGGATCGAGGGACCAGCGAGGGGTATCTGAAGTCCGGTACCGAGATGGAAGACGTGGCCGAACAGGTCATCCGGGCCGCTGGTTACCCCGATACCCGCGGCCGCGTCCGACGCTGGTTGGAACGCACCGAGCAGCTCGCCCGGTCGTGGGCACTGGATCCGGTCGCCGACCTCGGCATCGGATCGGTTCATGTCCCCGAGATGTCGGTTCTGCTACCGGACACCGACGTCAGTGGCGATCAGGTGCTGCGGCAGCGATGCATGGCACAACTCCACCGGCGCTACCCGGATCGCCACCGCGCCCGGACGGCCCGGTCCCGGCTCGACGCCGAGCTCGCCGATATCGCCACACTCGGTTTCGCCGGATACTTCCTGACCGTTGCCGAGGTCGTCGACCTCATCCGCGGCCATGGGGTCCGGGTTGCCGCCCGTGGTTCGGGTGCCGGCAGTCTGGTCAACCATCTGCTGGGGATCTCCGGGGTCGATCCGCTCGACCACGGGCTGATCATGGAACGGTTTCTGTCGCCACTGCGGCGGGCGCTGCCCGACATCGACATCGACGTCGAGTCAGCCCAGCGGACCGAGATGTACGAAGCCATCCTGGACCGGTTCGGTGGGGAACGGTGCGCCTGCGTATCGATGATGGACACCTATCGGGTCCGTCATGCCGTGCGCGATGTCGGAGCGGCGCTGGCTTTCCCGCCCGGCGAGATCGACGCCTTCGCCAAGGCATTCCCGCACATTGCGGCTCGCGATGCCCGAGCGGCGTTGGCCGATCTTCCCGAACTGCGCTCCTCAGCGATGGGCCGGATGGCGGCAGCCGGCCGACTGGACACCTTCTTGGATCTCGTTCAGTCGCTGGACGGCCTGCCACGCCACATCGCGTTGCATCCCTGCGGCGTGCTGCTCTCCGACAGTTCTTTGTTGGACCGCACCCCGGTCGAGGCCTCCTGGATGGGATTTCCCATGAGCCAGTTCGACAAGGACGACGTCGAAGAGCTGGGCTTCCTCAAACTCGATGTCCTGGGGATCCGGATGCAGTCGGCCATGGCGCATGCGGTTGCCGAGATCCGCCGCACCGAGCGGGTGGACGTCGATATCGACTCGGTTGCGCGTGACGATCCCGCCACGTTCGAGTTGATCCGCAGCACCCGCACGCTGGGGTGTTTCCAGATCGAGTCACCGGGTCAGCGGGAATTGATCGGCAAGTTCGCCCCCGAGTCCTTCAACGACCTGATCATCGACATCTCCTTGTTCCGACCCGGTCCGGTCAAGAGCGACATGATCACCCCATTCCTTCGGTCCCGGCACGGATGGCAGTGCACTTCGTATCTGCACGACGACCTGCGTCCGGTGCTGGCCGAGACAGCTGGAGTGGTGGTGTTCCATGAGCAGGTCATCCGGATCATCGCGGTGATCACGGGTTGTTCCCTGGCGCAGGCCGACGAGGTCCGGCGCAGTCTGGGCAGCCCCGAGGGGCAGCGGCAGGTCCGAGCCTGGTTGTATCCGGCCGGGCTGGCCCAGGGATACGACCTTTCGACCGTGGAAGATGTCTGGGACGTGCTGACAGCCTTCGCGTCGTTCGGGTTCTGCAAAGCCCACGCCGCAGCCTTCGCCCTGCCCACCTACCAGTCGGCGTGGTTGAAGGCGCATCACCCGGCCGCTTTCTTGGCCGGGGTGCTGACCCATGACCCAGGCATGTATCCCAAGCGCCTCATCCTCGACGATGCCCGTCGGCACGGTGTCGAGGTCCTGGGTTTGGACGTCAATCGGTCCGATCGGCAGTACCGGGTCGAGCCTGTCGGTACTGAGCCTGGCGGTGTCGAGCCTGGCGGTGTCGAGCCTGGCGGTGTCGAGCCTGGCGGTGTCGAGCCTGGCGGTGCTGAGCCTGGCGGTGCTGAGCCTGGCGGTGCTGAGCCTGGCGGTGTCGAGGTCCAGCAGGTCGGGCGGCAGCGGTGGGGGATCCGGTTGCCACTGGCCGAGGTCAAGGGTATTTCGGAGGCGGAGCAGGCCACCATCGTGGCCGGTCGCCCCTACCGGTCCTTGGCCGATTTCTGGCACCGGGCGGGTGCGGATCGATCGACCACCGAACACCTGGTTCTGGCCGGCGGGTTCGATGCGCTGCACCTGGTGGGCGGTGGACCCGGGGTGAATCGGGTGACCCGGCGCGATCTGCTTCTGCATGTCGCCGACCTCGACCGATACCGACCATCGACGCGACGGGGGAGTCGCGCGGCGATCACCGCCGAACGGATTCGGGCGGCGACCGTCGATCCGCGGGATCCGGCCACAGCCGCCCGCCGGCAGTCGCAGGCCCCGGCCGCGGTCCGTGCGCCCGAGGAACTCACGGCACAGCTGACCCTGGACCTCGCCGATACCCCGGCACTGATGGCCAGTGGGTTGCCCGAGATGAATCCCGCCGAACAGGTCCGGGCCGAAGTCGAGATCCTCGGGCTGGATGTGAGCTCCCACATCGTGTCGTTCTACGACGACATGCTGACCGACATCGGAGTCGCGCGGGCGCAGGACCTCATGCGGCGCCGCTCGGACAGCGAGGTTCTGGTCGCCGGGGTCAAGGTCGCGACCCAGACCCCTCCGGTACGCAGTGGCCGCCGGGTCGTGTTCTTGACCCTTGACGACGCCACCGGCCCCGTCGACGTCACCTTCTTCGAAGACGCCCAGGGGCCGTACGCCGCGACCCTGTTCCACTCCTGGCTGCTGCTGGTCACTGGCCGGGTCAGACGTACCGGACCGCGGGGACTGTCGCTGCGGGCCACGGGCTGCTGGGAGTTGGGCGCCGTACGGCAGGTCTGGCTGGACCAGGGCCCCACCGGGGTGCAGCAGATGATCAGTGAATCGATGAGCGCCGATGTGGGGCCCAACAACACCTCCAGGGTCACCGGCCACCAGACTCTAGGCGGCAGTCCGGGTTCCGGAACCGCTGCCGGTGGTATGCGCCAGCGCCGCCGGATTCTCGTCCATGCCAGCGGTTTCAAGATGTCGCCCTACGCTGACATCAGACCCGCAGGCGCAGACGTGAAGAACGGTAGTCCGGCGCGGGAACAATCAGCGGCGGCCGCAACGACTCACACTGACTCTGATGGGGCTGGCGAGAAGACCGGCGAGGCGCCCGCGAAGTTGTGGCATTCCAGTCCTGGGAGCAGCGGATGGTGAGCCGATGAGCCGTAGTCAGATCGACCGGCCCCGGGCGAGTCAGCCGGTCCATGCCGACGATCGCGACTGCACCGTCCTGCACGTCGACATGGACGCGTTCTACGCCTCGGTTTCCTTGTTGGCCCGACCTGATCTGGTGGGCCAACCCGTCGTCATCGGCGGTTCGGCCAACCGCGGAGTCGTGCTGTCAGCGACCTATGAGGCACGTGCGCTGGGGGTCCACTCGGCCATGCCCATGGCCCGGGCTCGCCGACTCGCTCCCGCGGCCGTGGTCATCGAACCGGACTTCCGTCGATACGCCGACGCCAGCGAGGGTGTGATGGCGTTGTTCCGCACCATCACTCCTGCTGTGGAACCTCTCAGCCTCGACGAGGCCTTCCTGGACGTCTCCGGCGCCCGCCGTCGGCTCGGATCTCCGCGGGATATCGCGAACCTGATCCGCGCCCGGGTCAAGGACGAGCAGGGCATCACATGCTCGGTCGGTGTGGCCGCGTCGAAGTTCGTGGCCAAACTCGCATCGACACTGGGCAAACCTGACGGATTGTTGGTGGTCCCGCCCGATCGGGTCGTGGAGTTCCTGCACCCATTGCCCGTCAGCGCGTTATGGGGAGTAGGCGACAAGACCGCCGAGTCACTGACCCGCCTGGGGCTGCGCACGGTCGCTGACATCGCCGGGACACCCGTGACTACCTTGTGCCGGGTCCTCGGGCCCGCCGCGGGGCGGCATCTGTCCGAACTGGCCTGGGGGCGAGACCCCAGGGCCGTGGTCCCGCACGAACCCGAGCGCAGCATCGGTGCCGAGGAGACATTCGGTACCGATGTCGACGATGCCTCGGTGGTCCTGCGCGAGATATTACGTCTGGCCGAGAAGGTCGCCGCCCGGCAGCGCGCCCGCGGTTACGTGGGTCGCACTGTCACAGTCAAGGTCAGGTTCGCTGATTTCACCACGATCACGCGGTCGCGAACCCTGCCCGATCCCACCGATGTCGCCCGCGACATCTTCACAGCAGCTGCGGAACTCTTCGGTTCCCTGGACCTGCAGCGGGCCCGGGTCCGTCTCGTCGGGGTGCGCATGAGTGGTCTGAGCGACGGCGCCACGACACCGCGGCAACTGTTGCTCGACGACACCGGACCTGCCTGGCGAGAGACCGAGTTGGCGGTCGACCGTATCGCTGAGCGGTTCGGTCGCCACGTCGTCAAACCCGCTCGTCTGGTGGAACCTCCCGGCGATTGACCACCCCCAGTGCCGCAGCGGACACCGCCAGCACCCAGCCGGCCCCGAACATCCAGCCCGCGATCACATCGGACGGCCAATGGACGCCGAGGATCAGCCGCCCCACACCCATCAACACGCCAGCCGTCCACAGCCCCACGGCGATTCCTCGTCCGCCCGGCACCACGAACAGGACCACGATCCCGTAGACCACCCACGTCGTGACCCCTCCGAGCGCATGCCCTGACGGGAACGCGTAGTCGGTTGCCGCGGCGATCGGGTCCGACCACACCGGACGCTCGCGTCCAACAGCAGCATCCACAACCTCCGAGACGACCGCTCCTCCCAAAGAGGTGACCGCCAGGTAGATCGCCCAGCCCCGATACCCCCGTGCCGCCAGGAGCACGACTATCACGATCGTCAGTGGAACCAGGACCAGCGGCGATCCCGCCCACCGTAGTAACTGTCCGACGATCACAAGAAGTCCGGACGACCGTGCGGCCTCATGGAAAGCGATCGCAACAGTGGCATCCCAGGTGGGAGGTGTCTGTGCCACCACCTGTTGCGTCAGAACAGCCGCGACGGCGAAACACAGCGCTGACAGCCCGGCGAATACCGGCACCCACCGTCGCCGCGGAAGGGCGGGGGTCGTTCGCGTGTCGCTCACCCACCACCTCCTCCCGCCCTTGATCATCGGATCGGCCGGGCCATATCGCTCGATGCCCGCTAGTCTCAGCCCATGCGTTCCAGCCACCCCGCGCATCCCCGAGAGGTGTTGCTGCGCGGAATCGGCGACTGGACTTTCCCATGTGCCCGGCCCCGCCTATTGTGGAATTGAAAGCGTTGGAGGTGTCGCATGCCCCTGTCGGACCATGAACAGCGGCTGCTCGAGCAGATGGAGCGTGCCCTCTACGCCGAGGACCCCAAGTTCGCCGACTCCTTGCGCAAGACCCGCCGGGCGGCCATCGACCGCAGGCGACTGCTGCTCGGGGTGATCGGGGCTGTGGTCGGTCTTGCCGTGATCGTCGTCGGGGTCGCCACGTCGCTGCCGGCCGTGGGTCTCCTCGGATTCCTCGGCACCGTCGCCGGTGCGTTTGTCGCCTACAACGCCTACACCGCCAAGGCGGAGACCGATACCTCGACGGCGGGGGCACCTGCCCCTCAGGCTCCCAAGGCGGCCTCCTCCGGTTTCATGGACCGGCTCGAGGAGCGTTGGCGTCGACGCCGAGACGAGCGCGGCCAGTACTGAACCCACCCGCACCGAAGCCACCCACCCGCACCGAAGCCACCCACCCGCACCGAAGCCACCCACCCGCACCGAAGCCACCCAAGCCACCCGCGATCGGGAACCGGTGAAGTCTGTTGTCTCACCCCACGAGACCGACCACGCCGACCGTTGCGCAGCGAGGGTTCCGTCTGGTCGCGGCCGGTAGTAATCCGGCGAGGAGCAGATAGATGGACGACGTCGCGCTGAACCGGGTGTTCCACGACCACGAATGCGGCTACTACGACGAGCGTTTCGGCATCGTTCACGACGAAGTATCGGCGCACGCAGCGGTCACCGAGGTCGAGCAACTCCTGGGATCGCGGCTGCGCGACGGTGACGTCGTCGTCGATGTCGGTTGCGGCACCGGATGGTTCGCCGCCGGACTGACTCGACTGCGCCCGGACGTGCAGGTGATCGGAGTGGACCTGTCAGCGGGCATGCTCGGGAAGGCGGCTTCCGCCGGGGCCACCGTGCTGGTCCAAGGTGACGCAACTCGCTTGCCGTTCGCGGACGGCGTCGTCGATGTCGTCGTCGGCCGCGGTGTGCTGCATCATCTTCCTGATCCAGTGGCTGCTCTGCGGGAGTGGCGTCGCGTGATGCGTCCGAGCGGTGCAGTCGTGCTGTCGAGCGAGCCCACGCCGATCGTGGAGACTCACGGCGCGTGGCTCGTCGCGGCCATGTTGCGACTGCCCGGGCTGCGGGGAGGCCTGACTGCGGAGGATGAGTTCTGGGAACTCGCAGCCATGGCCGCCAACCTGCACACCTTCAGGCCTCAGGAGTTGCGGGACATGGCGCAGTCGGTGGGTTTCCAGGAAGTGACGGTGGCAGCGTCAGGTTTCGCCGAGACGATGGCCATGACTGCCTCGTACGCGATGCACGGCCACGCCCCCAACCTGGCCGCGAGACTCCCGTGGCGGCGGATCGCGACAGTCGGATCGCAGGTCGACCGTGCGGCATTGGACAAGGTGCTGCCCGAGAGCTGGCGCCACACCCTCACGGGTCGTTTCCGGTGACGTGACGCAGTGCCCTCGCCGACCGACGCACTGCTCGCGCTGCTGAGCGTCACTGTGTGCGTGTGAGTGGTTCGTCGCGAAGCAGTAGGCGTTCGATCGCGTCGGCTGTGGTCGCTGCCTGCCAGAGCCAACCCTGGGCGAATGGGCACCCCATCGTGCGGAGCAACTCCAGTTGCTCCGGGCGTTCCACGCCCTCGGCCACCACCTCGAGATCGAGTCCGGCCCCGACCGCAACCAGGCTGCTGGTGATGGCCGTGTCGGTGCTGTCGGTTCCCAGTCCCGCGATCAGGGAACGGTCGATCTTGATTTGGCTCACCGGTAGCGGACGCAGGTAGCTGAAACCGGAGTGGCCCGTGCCGAAGTCGTCGACAGCGATCCGAATGCCCAGGTCGGCCAACTCCACCAGTTCCGACACGATGTCGGGATCGGCGCTGATGAGGTCGGGTTCCGAGATCTCCACGACCAGACGGTCGGGCCTCGTCCCGTGTTCGTGGAGGGCCTGCTTGACCAGATCAGGAAGAGTGCCGACGCCGAGTTGGCGCACAGAGATGTTGACGGCAATCCGTGGTTCGGGCCGGCGCCCCCCGACCGGCCAACTCGCAGCCACGCGGCATGCCCGATCCACCACCCAAGCACCCATCTGGGTCATCAGGCCGCGCCGCTCGGTCGCCGCAATGAACTCGTCGGGCAGGATGCGGCCGGCCTCTGGGTGTTCCCACCTGATCAGCGCTTCGACCGCCACAATCCGCTCCGATGTCAGATCGACGATCGGCTGGAAATGCAGTTCGAACTGATCGGCCCCGATCGCGTTGCGGAGTTCGTCCTCCCGGCGCATGATCCCGACGGCCACCTTGTGCATGTCGTCCGTGCTCAGCGCCCACTGTCCGCCACCAGATCGCTTCGCTTGGCTCAGGGCGCTGCCCGCGTCACGGAGCAGATCATCCGGCGTGCTGTTCGGGGTGCTGAGGGTGACTCCGATGCTCGCACCGGGGTTCACCGTCGCGCCGAGCAGATCGAAGTCCCGCGCGAGTGCCGTCGCAAGTCGGCGGGCGATCATGCCGGCCTGCTCCTCGGTGCCGACCTCTGGACACAGCGCCACGAACTCGTCGGCGCCCAGACGAGCGATGGTGTCCGCCTCACGCAGCACCTCTCGTAGCCGCTGTCCGACCGCGGTGAGGAGAGCATCTCCGACGTCGTGCCCGAGATCGTCGTTGACCGCGGCGAAGTTGTCGAGGTCCACCATCAGCACAACGACCGAACGCCCCGAGCGTTTGCTGCGGAGCAGGTCCTGACTGATCCGGTCCATCAGCAGTGCCCGAGTGGGCAGTCCCGTCAGTGAGTCGTACAAGTCCGCCCCGGGGACGGCTCGACCGGTGATGATGCAGCCGTCGCGATACTTCGACGCTGTCGCCAAGAACGGGTCCCGACCCACGACGGGGGGGATCTCGAAGACCACTGGTACCCCGGACGCCACGACGGCGCGACAGATGTCGACGGCCTGCCACTCCGCCGGGGCGGCGGCGAGCAGGCTCTGTCCGCCCAGGTCCCCAGCGGACACCCCCAGTAGCCGCCCGCCGGTGCCAGTGGCCTGCTCGCAGCGGAAATCGCGGATGATGCCGGCCTCGTCGCGCTGTGCGCGCACCACCAGCAGGACGTCCTCCAGCAGGACGTCTTCCAGCAGGACGTCTTCCAGCAGGACGTCTTCTAGCAGTGCGGCGTCTGTGGCGAAGGCCTCGTCCTCAAGGAGGGCGTCTTCGCGCGGGGCAACGTCTTCGCGCGGGGCAATGTCTTCGCGCGGGGCAACGTCTTCGCGCGGGGCAACGTCTTCGCGCCGTGGAGCGACTTCGCCGGCGGCACCGGCGTCGACCGGTGGTTCCCCCGGATCGTCGGTCATGACACCTCTTCTTCCATTGCGTTCTCTTCCACTGCCTTTTCCCCGCGTCGCGATCTTCCTCATCCCCGCGTCGCGATCTTCCAATGCGTCGCGCTCACGGGAACGCCTGCACTCGCATGCTCAGGTGCCGCCCGCATTCTCATGCTCAGGTGCACTGAGAGTGGAGCGCCGCGCAACTCTCCACTGTTGAGTCAACCAGTCCCTGCCCTTGGTGGCACGGCAGGTGCCCCTTGGGTGGGCACGGCAGGTGTCCCTTGGGTGGGCACGGCAGGTGTCCCTTGGGTGGGCACGGCAGGTGTCCCTTGGGGGTATGGCCGGTGCCTTTTGAGGACCGGTGCCCTCTGAGGGAACGGCCAACACCTCCATCGGTGACTCGGCCGTCCCATCGCCGACTCGGCCGCCTCATCGCCGACTCGGCCGCCTCATCGCCGACTCGGCCGTCCCATCGCCGACTCGGCCGCCTCATCGCCGACTCGGCCGCGCAGTCGTGGGCCGGACCACGAACGGTGGTGGGCATGGCGGGGCCGGCGCGGGGCGATGCGGTTGACAGTGGGAGAAAGTGGAATACAGTGGAGCGAAATGGAGGACTGGACCACAATCGGGCTGGCCTGCGGCGGAGTGGAGGTGCGCGATGCTGTTGGGCACTCACGCGCCTCGGCTGGACGACAAGGGTCGGCTGGTGTTGCCCGCCAAGTTCCGCGACGAACTCGCGGCGGGGATCGTCCTTACCAAAGGTCAGGACCGCTGTGTCGTGTTGTGGCCCGAGCAGGAGTTCGCGCGCTACGCCGAACGCCTCAACGAAGCATCACGATCCAACGCCTCGGTGCGCTCGTACCTACGGGTGCTGTTCTCCGGAGCTTTCGACCAGGTCCCGGACAAGCAGGGGCGCATCAGCTTGCCCCAGCCATTGCGCGACTACGCGGACCTGGAGCGCGATGTGGTGATCGCCGGCAACGGCAGTACAGCAGAGATCTGGAACGGCCCGGCTTGGGAGCACTACCTGGCCGCCCAGGAGGAGTCCTTCTCGGACCTTGGCGAGGAGGTGGTCCCGGGCATCTTCTGACCGTGCTGTGAGGCCTCCGCCCGCAGAGCCGGCCATTCTTCCCCGATGGCCGGAACTCGCCCCACCCAGGTGACGTCCCGACGCTCTTCCCCGGCGCCGGGTGCGCGGGAGGGGACCTGATGGCACGGTCGGACCCGGAACCGGCGCGATCTGCGAATGTGAGGGCTCTCGCGACTCCCTCGGGACCTCTGGTACAGCCTGAGGCCCGCAGAGTAAGCCGGGGGACTCCTGAGCAGGCCTGAGGGAGGAGGCACGTGTCGGGCTCATTCACCCACGATCCGGTCCTGGTGGGTCGGATCGTCGAGTTGCTCGCACCGGCTGCCACCGACGGCGGGATCGTCATCGACGCCACGGTCGGATTGGGCGGCCACAGCGAGGCGTTGTTGGCGAGTTTCCCCACGATCACCGTCGTGGGGGTCGACCGCGATCCCGAAGCGCTGGCGCTGGCATCGGCCCGGCTGGCCGGATACGGCGACCGTTTCGTGCCGTTCTCGTCGGTGTTCGACGACATCTCGGGCGCCGTTGCCGCGGCGGGGGGGAACGATGCGGCAGCTGTTCTGTTCGACCTCGGCGTGTCAAGCCTTCAGTTGGACAGTGATGCGAGGGGGTTCGCTTACAGTCGGAGCACCCGGTTGGACATGCGGATGGATCCGCGCAGCGGGGTCACGGCCGAGGACGTCGTGAATGACTACAGTCCCGGGGAGTTGGAACAAGTGTTCGCGCTGTATGGCGAGGAGCGGTTCGCGCGAAGGATCGCGCGTCGAATCGCCACTGAACGTCAGCAGCGGCGCATCACGACCACCGATCAACTCTCCGCCATCTGCGACGCTGCCATT
This sequence comes from Candidatus Nanopelagicales bacterium, assembly GCA_037045355.1. Taxonomy (NCBI): domain Bacteria; kingdom Bacillati; phylum Actinomycetota; class Actinomycetes; order Candidatus Nanopelagicales; species Candidatus Nanopelagicales bacterium. The sequence goes on from JBAOHO010000014.1 coordinate 167,255, forward strand.
CCCGCCGCGGCGCGACGCAAGGGGCACCCCGCCAAGCGGGTATTTCAGGGCCTGCGGATCGAGGTCAACGGCGAACTCGATGCGCTTCGGCTGGGCCTGGAGCATTCAGTCAGAACGTTGCGCCCCAACGGCCGGGTGGCTGTGCTGTCCTATCACTCGCTGGAAGACCGCATCGTCAAGCGCGCGTTCGCAGCCGGGGCACGTCCACCGGTACCCGCCGGACTGCCGGTGATCCCCGACGACGCACGCCCGTTCCTACGTCTACTCACCCGAGGAGCGGAGCAAGCCTCCGACTCCGAGGTTCGCGACAATCCCCGGGCGGCGTCCGTGCGGCTGAGAGCCGTCCAGCGGATTCTCCCGATCCCGCCGACGTGGACGGTCGCCGCATGACCACCGCGACCCCGATCCGAACCACCGGACCCGCGCGACTACGGGTCCGGCCCCGGCGCACCGAGCGCGCCGTCGAGCATCAGCGCCGCCATCTCGGATCGTTGCCCTTCCTGGGTCTGATCGCAGCGATCCTCAGCCTCGGGTTGTTGTCGTTGCTGCTGATCAACAACAGCCTGGCGGCCGGCTCTTTCGAACAATCCCGGCTCAAGGCCGACAGCATCCTGCTCGGCGAGCAGGAGCAGGCGCTCAGCCAGGAGGTCCAGCGGCTGTCCTCGCCCACGAACCTGCGCGACGCGGCGCGGCAGGCCGGACTGATGGCTGCTGCCACCACGGCCTACATCGACATCTCGACCGGGCGCATCCTGGGCACACCGATGCCGGCCGGAGCGACCCCTGGGTCCGCAACGAGTGGAGACCTGGCGACGCCGTTGACGCCCGACTCGACCGATCCGGCGGTGACCGATCCCACCGTGACCGACCCGACGACGACCGACCCGACGACGACCGACCCGACAACGACCGACCCGACGACTGATCCCACCGATTCGACCGCTTCTGATCCGTCCGCTTCTGATCCGACCGCCCCGGATTCGGCCGGGCCGGATTCGGCGACCGGTGACACGCTCGACCCGGAAGGCTCGGACGGTGCCGCTGTGGGCCCGGCCGGCGAGACGGCCTATGACCGGGCCATTGTCAGCGGAGGTGGCCGATGAGTGCCCCCACCCAGCAGCGGCCGCGCACCGGCGGCCCCGGGCGTCCACCCGCGAACAAGCCCTTCGCGTTGGCCAACTCCCGGCGCCGGATTCAAGTCGTCATCATCGGTTTCGCCATGGTGCTCAGCCTGTTCGCCGCTCGCCTCGTCGAGCTGCAGGCGCTCAAGGGCCCCGACCTCGCAGAGGCAGCGCTCAACCAGCGCATCCTGTCGCAGGACATCCCGGCGACTCGAGGCGAGATCACCGATGTGGACGGTCGCCCCCTCGCAACATCCATCGAGGTTCGTGACATCACGGCAGACCAGACATTGGTGGTCGACCCCGCTCAGACCGCCGCAGTACTCGGTCCGATCATCGGGATGTCACCGACCGAGTTGCAGCCGCTCCTCACCGGCGACGCCCGGTTCACCTACTTGAAGAAGGCCACCGAACCTCAGGTGTGGCGCAACATCCAGACATGGCGTTCCGATCCCGGCAACGACCCCGTGGTGCTGCAGGGGATTTTCTCCGAGCGCCGCACGATTCGCGACTACCCGAATGGCCCGCTGGCGTCGAACATCATCGGGTTCACCAATGCCGAAGGCCATGGCGCGGTGGGCCTCGAGTCCGGGCTCGACCGGCTCCTCGCCGGAACGCCGGGCAGCGTCACCTTCGAGCAGGCGGCCGGTGGCACCGAGATCCCCACATCTGACGTCCAGCAAATCGATCCGGTGCCCGGCAGCGACGTCAAACTCACCATTGACTCCGATCTGCAGTGGGCCGCCCAGCAAGCCGTTGCCGCCGAGGTCAAGGCATCCGGATCCGACTTCGGCACCGCAGTCGTTCTCGAAGTCGGTACGGGCCGCATCCTCGCCATGGCCACAGCGCCGGCCTTCGACCCCTTGGATCCCGATCAGGTCAAACCAGAGGAATGGGCGAACAAGCCGGTCACATGGGCCATGGAGCCGGGATCCACCGCGAAGCTCATGACGTTGGCGGCGGTCCTGAACGAGGGCAAGATGAAGCCCCGGTCCCGGGTGTCGGTGCCGCCTTCGCTGTTCCGCGGTGGCCAGTACTTCAAGGACTCGCACGAACACGGTGGACTGCAGCTGACCTTGGCGGGTGTGCTCGCGGAATCCAGCAACATCGGGACTGTCCTCGCCGCCGAGAAGATCGGTGGCAAGAAGCTCTACGAGTACCTCAAGGCGTTCGGGGTCGGCGAACCCACCGGACTCGATCTGCCGGGGGAGCAGACAGGTTACGTGCCCCACCCCAAGGAATGGTCCGACACGACGTTCCCGACCCTCGCGTTCGGCCAGGGCATGTCCCTGACGGCGATCCAGATCGCCAATGCCACCGCTACGATCGGCAACGATGGTGTGCCCGTGCAACCACGCATCATCGACAGCTACACCGCCCCCGACGGCACCACCGAGCAGACCAGCCCCGTCGAAGGGGAGCCGGTCGTCTCGCCCGAGACCGCCCAGACCATGCAGAGCATGATGCAGATGGTCGTCGGCGAGGGCGGTACCGCCAAGGTCGCTCAGGTGCCCGGATACCTGGTGGGCGGCAAGACCGGAACCGCGCAGCGCTACGACGAGGAATGTGGCTGCTACAGCGGGTACACCGCCAGCTTCTTGGCCATGGCACCGGCGGATGATCCCCAACTCGTGGTGGGTGCCTGGTTCGACCACCCCCGCAACGGCTACTACGGCGGCGAAGTAGCGGCCCCGGTCGTCCAGAAACTCATGACCGCCGCGCTCGCCAACCACAATGTCCCCCCCACTGGGGGCAAGCGGGCCAAGTGGCCGCTGACCTGGGGTGGGACGTCCTGACCCTGGACAGTCGGCCGGGACCAAGGCCCCGACCGTTGCACCAAGCCCCCGCGCTCGCGTCGGCAAAGGTGCCCAGGAACCTCCTGGTCGCGGGGATCACTCTCGACTCTCGTGCCGTGCGTCCTGGCGATCTTTACGCAGCGCTGCCCGGCGCGACAACCCACGGGGCCCGATTCGCCGATCAGGCCACCGACGCCGGCGCCGCGGCGATCCTCACCGATGCCTCGGGTTCCCAACTGTGCCCCGATAGCCCGGTCCCGGTGATTGTCGTCGCGGACCCGCGCGCAATGCTCGGGGACTTGTCCAGCTGGATCTACCACCAGCCCGCAGGCGACCTGTTGCTCATCGGGGTGACCGGCACCAACGGCAAGACCACCATGACCTATCTGCTCGCCGAAGCCTTGGCGGCGGCCGGTCACACGACCGGCGTGATCGGCACGATCGGTATCAAGGTCGGCCACCAGGATCTGCCCTCGGCCCGAACCACTCCCGAGGCTCCCGACGTGCACGCCGCTCTCGCCGTGATGCGGGAGCAAGGAGTCACTGCGGTGGCTATGGAGGTGAGCAGTCACGCATTGGTACTGGGCAGGGTCGCTGGGCTGGCATTCGACGTGGCGGTCTTCACCAACCTCAGCCAGGACCACCTCGACTTCCACCAGGACATGGCCGATTACTTCGCCGCGAAGCGGCAGTTGTTCGAACCGGGTCGCAGCAAGCGTGCGGTCATCTGTGTCGACGACGCATGGGGGCGCCGGCTCGCGGAGTCGAGCGAGATCCCTCGGGTCACGTATGGCCGCGACGAACCGGCCGACTGGAGTCTCGTCGACCTGCGCGTGCGACGAAGCGGCGGCTGGGACGCCGCCGCGAGAGGACCCAACCTGACGGTACCGGTGTCCTCCGACCTGCCCGGCCGGTTCAACCAGGCGAACGTGCTCGGGGCGTTGGCCGCCGCCGCCGGCGCCGGGATCGATCCGCAAGCAGCCGCTGCAGGCCTCGCGCGGTGCCGGGGTGTGCCGGGTCGGATGGAGGCGGTGTCGGCGCCCGAGTTTGCGGCATTCGTTGACTACGCTCATACCCCGGAGGCTGTGGCTCGAGCCATCGGCGCAGTACGCGAATTCAGCAGCGGCAAGGTGATCGTCGCGCTGGGGTGCGGCGGCGATCGGGATCCGGGCAAGCGGCCATTGATGGGCACAGTGGCGGCCCGGGGGGCCGACATCGTGATCGTCACTGACGACAACCCTCGATCGGAGGACCCGGCGATGATCAGGCAGGCAGTTCTCGAGGGTGCTGTACGGGCCGAATCCGGTGCCGAGATCAGTGAGATCCCCGACCGGGCGGCAGCAATCCGGGCAGCAGTGGACCGGGCCCAGCCAGGTGACGCCGTACTCATCCTCGGCAAAGGCCATGAGCAGGGGCAGGAAGTCCGCGGCGTCGTCACGCCGTTCGACGACCGCGTCGTCCTGGCGTCGGCCATCACCGCCGGAGGTGCCAGATGATCCCGCTCACCTTGGCCGGCGTCGCCGATGCCGTCTCCGGAACCGTGGCGGGCACCGCGGCGTCGGCGGACGACACGTCGGCAGATGACACGGTGGTCACCGGGGTTTGTGCGGACTCCCGGCTGGTTGCCCCCGGCGACCTTTTCGTGGCCATCCCCGGGGAGCGGGTCGATGGTCATGACTACGCCGCGGTGGCCGCAACGGCTGGTGCGCGGGCAGTTCTCGGCAGCAGACCGAGTCCGTCGCTGCCCACCGTCGTGGTCCCGGACCCGGTCGCTGCCCTGGGAGAACTCGCACGTTCCGTGGTCGCTTCCCTGCCCAACCTGACGGTGATCGCGGTGACCGGTTCGTCGGGTAAGACCTCCACCAAGGACCTGCTCGCCACGGTCGCGAACCTGCGGGGGCCGGTTGTTGCGCCGGCCGGATCCATGAATACGGAAGTTGGACTTCCCGTCACCGCACTGCAATGCACACCGGACACCCGCACCCTCGTCGCCGAGATGGGGTCCCGTGGTCCCGGTCATATCGAGTACTTGTGTCATATCACCCCGCCGGATGTCGCGGTCGTCCTCAACGTCGGCACCGCTCACCTGGGTGAGTTCGGTTCCCGCGAGGTGATCGCAGCCGCCAAGGGCGAGATCGTCGCCGCACTACCCGCTGGGGGAACGGCGGTTCTCAACGCCGACGACCCCCTCGTTGCCGCCATGGCCACGCGCACATCGGCAACCGTGCGGTCCTTCGGGCTGTCGGCGAAGGCGGACATGCGCATTTCGGAGCTGGAACTCGACGATTTGGCCCGGCCCTCCTTCACTTTGACGTTCGCGGGGGCATCGGCTCGGGTGGACCTCCGCAGCAGCGGGGAGCACAACGCTCACAACGCCGCTGCCGCCGCGCTGGCCTGCTGTGCGAGCGGGGTCGCATTAGCGGACGTGGCGCGTGCGCTGTCCGACGCCGAACCCGCCAGTCGGTGGCGCATGGAAGTGAGCACAACCGCCGGGGGCGTGACACTCGTCAACGATTCCTACAACGCCAACCCCGATTCCATGGCTGCTGCCCTGAAGTCCTTGGCCGAGATGGGGCGTCGCACTTCGGGCCGCACGTTCGCTGTACTCGGCGAGATGAAGGAACTCGGCGCCGAGTCGCTGACCGCCCACGATGAGATCGGCCGCCTGGCAGTCCGGCTCAACATCAACGCACTGGTGGTCGTCGGCGAGGGCGCTCGCCCGATCCATCTCGGTGCAGCCCACGAAGGATCTTGGAACGGCGAATCGGTGTGGGTCGCCGACATCCCGGCCGCTGTCGCCGAGTTGAGCAGCCGACTGCACCCGGGCGACATCGTCCTGGTGAAGGCCTCCCGCAGCGTCGGACTCGAGGCCGTCGCCGAGCAGGTGGACACGCTCTAGTGCCTTTGATCATCCTCGCCGGCGGGATCAGCATGCTGATCACGTTGCTCGGTACCCCACTTCTCATCAGGCTGCTGCAGAAACACGGGTACAGCCAAGCCATCCGGATGTCCACCGACGACATCCAATACCCCGAACACACGGGCAAACTCGGCACGCCGTCCATGGGTGGTGCGGCCATGATCGTGGCGATCGTGATCGCCTATTCCCTGGTCCACCTCGTGTTCTGGACGTGGCCGTCGGTGTCCGGCCTGCTCGCGCTGTGGCTGGTGATCGGCCTGGGAGCCGTGGGTTTCGCCGACGACTACCTCAAGATCTTCCGGCAGCGGTCCACCGGCATCCGGGCCCGCACCAAGCTGATCGGTCAGGCGTTCGTGGCCCTCACATTCGCTCTGGCAGCGGTGCACTTCCCTGATGCGCAGGGATTCACCCCTGCCTCCCAGGCAGTGTCGATCGTGCGCGACACCTCGTTGGTGTTGCCGTTGGCCTTGTTCGTGCTGTGGGTCTGGTTCCTCATCACGGCCACCACCAATGGCGTCAATCTGACCGACGGGCTCGACGGTCTGGCCACCGGTGCGGCGCTCGCGTCATTCCTGGCGTACACCGTCATCACCGTGTGGCAGTTCAATCAGTCGTGCGGTGCCGCTGTCGCGGCCAACTGCTACCAGGTCCGAGATCCCTTGGACCTCACCGTGTTCGCATCGGCGTGCGCCGGTGCCTGCTTCGGGTTCCTGTGGTGGAACACTCACCCAGCCGCCATCTTCATGGGAGACACCGGGTCGCTGGCCCTCGGCGGCGCCATCGCCGGCCTCGCCATCATGAGTCGTACCGAACTTCTGTTGGCTCTGACCGCGGGACTGTTCTTCATCGTCACGGTGTCCGTGATCCTTCAGGTCGGATCGTTCAAGCTCACGGGCAAGCGTGTGTTTCGGATGGCGCCCCTGCACCATCACTTCGAGCTGCGGGGCTGGCCCGAGATCCTCATCGTGGTGCGGTTCTGGATCATCCAGGGACTCTGCATGGCCGCAGCTGTGACGATCTTCTTCGCCGAATGGGTGGTGCCATGGTCGAACCAATGAAGCTGGACGGTCTCGGACGGGCCAGCGACTGGTCGGGTATCCACGTGTGCGTGGCCGGCATCCGGGTGGCAGGTGCGGCGTGTGTCCGGGCGTTGGTGGCGCTCGGGGCTGACGTCGTCGCTGTCGACGCGGGCGCTAGTGCGGACCACGAGCGTTGGGCGGACGAACTGCGCTCCATCGGCGCCACCGTCCGGCTGGGTGACGGCGACACGCTGCCGACAGACTTGGATCTGCTCGTCGTCTCGCCCGGCTTTCCCCCCACCGCGCCGATCATCCGCTCCGCTACTGCCGCCGGAGTCACCGTGTGGGGCGAACTGGAACTCGCCTGGCGGCTGCGGTCTGCGCAAGCGGCTCCATGGCTGGCCATCACGGGCACGAATGGTAAGACGACCGCGACGCTGATGCTCGAGTCGATCCTGCGGGCGGCCGGTCAGCGAGCCATCGCGGCGGCCAACATCGGGGTCTCTTTGGTCGAGGCCGTGATGGCCGACGATCTCGATGTCATCGCCGTCGAGGTCGGGGCGCCGCAGCTGCCCTTCTGGCACAGCGTGAGCCCGTTGGCGGCTGTCTGCCTCAACGTCGCTGAGGACCACATCGACCATTTCGGGTCGTTCGACGCCTACACCGCCGCCAAAGCCAGGATCTACGAGCGCTGTCAGGTGGCTGCGATCTACAACTGCGCCGACCAGCGCACGATCGCCATGGTGCGCGACGCCGATGTCGCGCCGGGATGCCGGGCCATCGGGTTCACGTTGGGGATCCCTGGTCCCGGTGAGTTGGGCGTCGTCGAGGAACTGCTGGTGGACCGCGCGTTCGGCGCCGATCGGGACACCACGGCGGTGGAACTGGCAGTTGTGGACGATGTCCATCCGGCTGCGGCGCACAATGTCGCCAACGCATTGGCGGCCGCCGCGCTCGCCCGCGCGTTCGGCGTATCCCCGGAGGCGATAGCCGCGGGGCTGCGTTCGTTCACCCCGGCCGGTCACCGCATTGCCGATGTGGCCGAGGTGCGAGGGGTGCGTTACATCGACGACTCAAAGGCCACCAATACCCACGCCGCGGACACGTCGCTGCGCTCCTATGAATCGGTGGTGTGGATCGCGGGCGGGTTGGCAAAGGGGCAGGAGTTCGACGAACTGGTGGCCGCCAGCCGGGACCGGTTGCGCGGCTGTGATCCTGCTGGGCGCCGATCGTGCGGTCATCGCCGGCGCATTGCAGCGACACGCCCCCGAGGTTCCCGTCGTTGTGGTCGCGAGCGCGCAGACTGGGGCAATGGCCGAGGTGGTGGCCGCCGCCGCCGCGATGGCCGAGCCGGGGGACACCGTGCTGCTGGCACCGGGGTGCGCGTCGTGGGACATGTTCGTCAGCTATGCGCAACGTGGTGACATGTTCGCGCGAGAGGTGCACCGGCTCGCCGCGCCGACCGAGGAGCATCGTTGAGCGAGACCCTGCAGCCGGACGCCACCTGGCGCGACCGCCTGGTGAGCCACCCGGCCAGCATCTACTACCTTCTGCTCGGTTCCACGCTGTTCCTGCTGCTGCTGGGCCTCATTATGGTCTGGTCGTCCTCGGCCATCGAGAGCATTCGAGACACCGGGGGCAGCACCGACCTCGTGGTCAAGCAGGCACTGTTCGCCGGGTTGGGTCTGGTGTCCATGGTCGTGGCGTCGCGGCTCCCGACGGCGACGATCCGGGGCCTGGCCTGGCCGGCCATGGGGCTCGCGCTCGTACTGCTCGTGCTGGTGTTGATCCCCGGCATCGGAGTGGCGGTGCACGGCCAACAGAACTGGATCGACCTGGGCGGGCCATTCCGGCTGCAACCCTCCGAGATCGCCAAACTGGCCCTGGTCGTTGTGGGGTGCCGACACGTTGACCCGCAAGTACCGCCCCATCACCGACTGGCCGACGTTGCTGATCCCGGTCGCGCCCGTCGGTGGGCTGCTAATGTTCCTCGTCACCCTCGAAGGTGACTTCGGCAACGCCATGATTCTGGGCTTCATCCTGCTGGGACTGTTCTTCGCGGTTGGTGCTCCACTGCGCTTGTTCGCGGCGTTTGGCGCCCTCGGTGTCGTTGCTGTCGTCTTCGCCTCGTTCGCCGCTGAGTACCGGGTCCGGCGTTGGACCGCTTTCCTGGACCCCAACGCCGACGAACTCGACGGTGCCTGGCAGGTCACACAGGGCACCTACGCCCTGGGGACGGGCGGCTGGTTCGGCACCGGAATCGGCGGATCCCGCGAGAAGTGGGGCAGTCTGCCTGCCGCCCACACCGACTTCATCTTCCCGGTCATCGGCGAGGAACTCGGCATGGTGGGCACGTTCTCGGTTCTTGCCCTGTTCGCCGTCCTGGTGTTCGCGATCCTGCGCCTGGCGAAGGAGTCACCCGACCGCTTCGTACGGCTCTTGGCTGCCGGCACCGGTACCTGGCTGATCATCCAGGTCGTCACCAACGTCGGCGCCGCGTTGAAGATGCTGCCCATCACGGGCGTCACCTTGCCGATGGTGTCCTACGGGGGTTCGTCGTTGATCCCGCTGCTGATCGCCATCGGGCTGCTGCTCGGAGCCGCTCGTCGCCATCCTGCCCGACTGCGGCAGTACCACGAGGAAGTGGCCCAGCAGACCGCCGGATCCATCCGTTGACCCCGCGGGTCGCCATCGCCGGCGGCGGTACCGGCGGGCACATCGAACCCGCCCTCAACCTCGCCGATGAGTTGCGCCGACGTGACCCGACGACCGCCATCGTCGTGATCGGAACCGCGAAGGGATTGGAGGGGTCACTGGTACCGCAGCGCGGGTACGATCTGGAGCTCATCGATCCGGTGCCGTTGCCGCGGCGGCCGGGGCGGGACCTCATCAGTCTCCCCACTCGGCTGCGCCGATCGACCCTGCAAGCCCGGCGGATCGTCACCGACCAGCGCTGCGACATCGTGGTCGGGTTCGGCGGTTACGTGTCGATCCCGGCCTACCTGGGCGCACGCGGCCGGGTTCCTTTCGTCGTCCACGAGGCCAACGCAAGGCCCGGACTGGCCAACCGGCTGGGGGCCAGGATGACTCCTTGGGTCGCGGAGAACTACGCCGGCACCCTGCCCCATGCCTCGCCGGCTCGGGTGTCCGCTGCGGCAGGTCATCAGCGACCTCGACCGCGACTCGCAACGTCTCGCCGCGCGGGAGTTCTTCGGCCTGGCGCCGGATGGCCCGGTCCTCCTCGTGTTCGGTGGTTCCCAGGGCGCGGCGTCGATCAACGGGGCGCTCGCCGGCAGCCGCGATCGGCTCCTGGCCTCCGGGATCCAGATCCTGCATGCCGTAGGTCCGCGCCAGGGTCATGCCGTCGAACCCCGACCGGGGTATCACCCGCTGCCCTTCATCGACCGGATGGATCTCGCCTACGCGGCGGCGGACCTGGCCGTATGTCGCGCCGGAGCCATGACCTGCGCCGAGGTCGCGGCCGTTGGGCTGCCCTGCCTGTACGTGCCCTACCCGATCGGCAATGGGGAACAACGGCTCAACGCCGAGCCGGTGGTGTCCGCGGGAGGTGGCATCATGATCGATGACGCCGATCTGACCGCAGCGGTACTGGGGGAGACCGCCTCGAATCTGCTCAGCGACCCCGGTCGACTGGCTGAGATGGGCCGCCGCGCTGCCGGCTATGGCATTCGCGACGGAGCGGCGAGGTTGGCGGACCTGGTCATACACGCGGCGGGAGGACCCCGATGACAGCGGCCTCGTTGGCCGACCTCCACGCGGTGCACTTGGTCGGCATGGGTGGGGCAGGAATGTCCGGTCTGGCGCGACTCATGATGGACCGCGGCGTCACCGTGTCGGGTAGCGACATGCGCGACTCGGCCCGGCTCGAGGCACTGCGGCGCCAGGGCGCCACGGTGTTCATCGGGCACCGCGGCGATCATGTGGGGGCCGACGTCGATGCGGTCATCGACACCCCGATCATTCCCGACGACAACCCCGAAATCATGGCCGCGCGTGATCGCGAGATCCCCGTGCTCACCCGAGCGCAGGCTCTGGCTCTCGTCATGGCCGACCGCACGGTCATCGGAGTCGGCGGCACCCACGGCAAGACCACCACGACGTCCATGATCACCGTGGCGCTGCAGCGCTGCGGCGCGGATCCGTCGTTCGCCATCGGCAGCGAGGTCAACGACCTGGGGAGCAACTCGCACACCGGACGTGGAGACTTCTTCGTCGTCGAGGCGGACGAGTCGGATGGCGCCTTCCTGCTCATGGATCCCGCCGTCGTCGTGGTGACGAACGTCGAACCGGATCACCTCAACTACTGGGGGGATTTCGCAACACTGCAGAATGCCTTCGACGAGTTCGTCGATCTGGTCGCCCCCAATGACGGCTTCGCGGTCATCTGTCTCGATCAACCCGGCAGCGCCGATCTAGCGGCACGCTCGCGGGCCCGCGGAACCACAGTGGTCACCTATGGCACCCACTCCGATGCGGACTACCGCGTGGAGATCCTGGGCAGCGATCACGGCGGCTACCGGTTCGATGTCGTGCACCGGGGTGTACGGATGGGCGACATCGTGCTGCAGATTCCCGGGCGGCACAATGCGCTGAACGCGACGGCCGCGCTCGCCGCCTGTGTCGGACTCGGCTTCAGCGCCGTCGAGGTGCGTGCCGCGCTGTCCGCCTTCACAGGTACCCGGCGCCGCTTCGAGTACCGGGGTGAGGTCGCGGGGGTGCGGGTGTACGACGACTACGCGCACCACCCCACGGAACTGCAGGCGACGCTGAGTGCAGCCCGGGAGTTCGTCGGCTCGGGGCGGCTCGTCGTGGCGTTCCAGGCCCATCACTACTACCGCACCGCGATGTTCAGCAAGGAGTTCGGTGAGGCCCTGGGCCTGGCCGATGACGTCGTGGTCCTCGAGGTCTTCGCTCCCGGAGAGGAGCCGATTCCCGGTGCCAGTGGGCAAGCCATGGCGGCCAATGTGCCCCTGCCGCCCGGCAACGTGGTCTTCGAGCCGTCGTGGTCGCGTGTCGCCGGGCATCTGGCGGCTCGCGCGCGTCCGGGAGATATGGTGATGACCCTGGGGGCCGGGGACATCTCCCTGCTGGGGCCAGAGGTTCTCACGCTCTTGCGTGAATCGGAGGAGGGCACATGACGCTCACGTCCGACGCGCCCCCCGACGTCACCGCGGACTCTGTTCCTCCTCGTTCCCGGCGCAGGTTCGGGCTCCGACGGACCTCTGGAGCGAATCGCGCCGGCCGAAATGGATCCGAGCGAAAGGTCTCCGGCCGACGGGTCCCCATCCGGTTCGTGATGTTCGCCGTGTTGGCCGTCGCTGCGCTGGTGGCTCTCGCTTGGCTGCAGTCCTGGTACTCGCCCGTGCCGGTCCGATCGGTCACGGTGTCGGGTCCCACCGCAGCCAAGCAGGCCGAGGTCCTCGAAGCGGCTGCGATCACCGAAGGCACACCGATCCGCGAGATCGACACCGCAGCCGTCACCGAGCGAGTTGCCGCCCTCCCGGGAATCGAGTCCGTCGACATCGTCCTGCAACGCCCCTGGACCGTCGACCTGCAAGTCGTGCAACGGATTCCGTTCGCGGTGGCCGGAGGTCCCGACCGGTGGGTGATCGTGGATACCCAGGGCGCCGTGATCAGTGAAGCCACCGCGCGCCCCGAGGAGTTGCCCCTCCTGAACTCGCCGGGACCCGACTATGCGCCGGCGGTGGCAGCGCTGCGGGGCTGGCCCGAGGACGAACGCTCCGCGATCAAGTCGGTCGACACCGCTGCGGACGGTTCCATGACGATCGTGCTGAAGAACGGAGTCCCGGTGGAGTGGGGGCTGCCGGGTCAGGATGAGTTGAAGGCCGCTGCAGCGGTGCAGCTGCTGCAGTTCAAACCGAAGAAGATCAACGTGTCGGTCCCTGAACGCCCCGCGGTCACCGGCGCTTTGGACCTTCCCAAGGAAAACCAACCCGACCCCGAGGACTCCACCGCGGAGTAGGGCCTCCCGATCACCTCACCGACCATCAGGCGCCGGACATCAAGTGAACCGTCACGACCGGCATGACCAGCGCCGGACACCAAGTGAACCGTCACGACCGGCATGACCAGCGCCGGACACCTGGCTACCATCTGGCAGACAGCAACCATCTGGCGCACAGCACCAAGACAGCCCTCGGAGGTTCCATGAACAAGCGCACTGCCGTCATCGCACTCGGCATGACCGGCCTCGTCACCGTGGCCGCGGGCTGCAGTAGTAGCAGCACCCCTGCTCCCAGTACGCCGGCAACCAACGCGCCAGCGACCGATGCATCGGCAACTGAGGCTGCCCCGACCGCCACCGGTGTCCCTGCGCCTCCTTCAGGTGCCAAGCAACTGAGCTCCTCGCAGGAGGAAACCGCGATCTACACCCGGTACGAGATCTCCGGTATGACCCCCCAGCAGGTCGTTTCGTCCTACGAGCAGGCGGCCACCAGCGCTGGCTACTCCGTCACCAACTCCGGTGGGTCGGGCGGAGGCTGGGGTGGGTACGGTGGCGCCGGGGCCGGCATGGTCGCGCAGAGGTCCGGCTCCTACCTGGACGTTCAAGCCGGCGGCGAGACCAGTGGCCCCACGTACTTCGAGGTATGTGTCGGTGCAGACGAGGCCGCCGTGGACCATTGCGACGCCTCGAGCCAACAGGACTCCAAGTCGAGCGGTAGTTGATGCCGGTCACCCAGCGCTGGGAGCGCACGTTCGCAGCAATGGGGACCCAGTGCCATGTCGTCGTCGTCGGAGCTGGACGGGATGTGGTTTCCCGGGCTGAAGACCGTGTCGGCGAGTTGGCGAGGGCATGGACCAGGTTCGAGTCCGACAGCGAAATCAGCCAACTCAACTCCCGCGGAGAAGGGATGCTCAGTGAGGACAGTTGGCTGCTTCTGACCGCCGGGATCGTGGGGCGCCAGTTCACGAAGGGACGCTTCGACCCCTTCATGGCTCACCAGATCGTCGCCGCTGGTTACGACCGGGACTTCCCCGACCTGGGTGTACAAGCGGTCACCGATGCGGCCCCCGCAGCACACCGCCCGGTGCTGGAGCTGTGCCGGCGCACTCGGTTCGTCCGGCTGGCTCCCGGGGCAGCCATCGACTCGGGGGGGATCGGGAAGGGGCTCGCGGCGGATCTCGTGTCGGCCCAGATCATGGCCTCGGGGGCTGACGCATGCCTGGTCAACCTCGGTGGGGATCTGAGGGTCCGCGGCGACAAAGGCAGCCCCTGGCAGATCGGCATCGACCGGGAGGTGCCGGGTCCCCAGATCAGCGTGCGGCTGCAAGCCGGCGGGCTGGCGACCAGCAGTACGACCAAGCGCATCTGGCACACGACGCGTGGCGACCCCCACCATCACCTGCTGGACCCTCGCACCGGGCGGCAGATGCGGGCCCGGTGGGCGGGAGCCACTGCGATAGCTCCGAACGCCTGGGTGGCAGAGGCATTGTCGAAGTCCTTGCTGTTGTTCGGCCCATCAGCCGCCCAGCGGTTGGTCCGGCGCCACCGGGGGGGCGGTCTGGTGCAGGACTCGAACGGGGACGTCGCCCCTCTGTGAACTGAACCCAACCCCATATGTTGAGTTGAGGTCGAGACATTACCCCGAGAAATGGGGTCGGAACTGCTTGCCGGGGTCATGTGATCTGCATAACCTTCCGACATCTGAGCACTCGGGGAAGTGTCACCTCGACCATAGGTCGAGGTCTCGGATTGGGTGGGAAATCGCACAAGACCATCGCCTGGGGGCGGTGGGGGGAGGGAGGCAGCCATGGCTGCTCCACAGAACTACTTGGCCGTCATCAAAGTTGTCGGAATCGGTGGCGGCGGCGTCAATGCCGTCAACCGCATGATCGAGGTCGGCCTGAAGGGCGTTGAGTTCATCGCCATCAACACCGACGCGCAGGCGCTACTGATGAGCGATGCCGACGTCAAGCTCGATATCGGGCGAGACCTCACCCGGGGGCTCGGGGCAGGCGCCAACCCCGATGTCGGCCGCGAGGCCGCCGAGGACCACGCCGACGAGATCGAAGAGGTCCTCAAGGGCGCCGACATGGTCTTCGTGACCGCCGGCGAAGGCGGTGGAACCGGCACCGGGGGAGCGCCCGTCGTTGCCCGGATCGCACGCAGCCTGGGGGCACTGACCATCGGTGTCGTCACCCGGCCCTTCGGTTTCGAAGGCCGGCGCCGCGGCAACCAGGCGGAGACCGGCATCGAGTCCCTGCGGGGCGAGGTCGACACACTGATTGTGATCCCGAACGACCGCCTTCTGTCGCTGACCGACCGCCAGATCAGCGTCATCGATGCCTTCAAGCAGGCCGATCACGTGTTGCTCCAGGGCGTATCCGGCATCACCGACCTGATCACCACGCCCGGCCTGATCAACCTCGACTTCGCGGACGTCAAGAGCGTCATGCAAGGCGCCGGATCCGCCCTCATGGGGATCGGGTCCTCACGAGGTGAGGATCGCGCCATCACGGCCGCCGAAGGTGCCATCAACTCACCTCTCCTCGAGGCGAGCATCGACGGTGCGCACGGTGTCCTGCTGTCCATCGCCGGCGGGAGTGATCTCGGACTGTTCGAGATCAACGAAGCTGCCCGGATGGTGTCCGAGGCCGCCCACCCCGAGGCGAACATCATCTTCGGAACGGTCATCGACGACACATTGGGCGACGAAGTCCGGGTCACCGTCATCGCCGCCGGTTTCGACGGCGGTCTGCCCAAGGCCCGCGAGGTGGTCGCGGAGGTCCGCGTGCCCGACACCGAGGTCGTGTCGTCCCGGCCCAGCCAACACCGCACCCAGGGTGCCGTGGCGCAGCCAGTCGGTGGCGGTACCCCCGTCGAGCCGCAGCGCACCGTCTTCGACGACACCGATGACGGCCTGGACATCCCCGATTTCCTGAAGTGACCACCGAGCCCGGTGGGGTCGGTTCCCCCGGCCCCACTCGGCCGGCTCCGCTTGCCCGGGTGTGCTTCTCGGACCGGCGCGGCGGGATCAGCGCCGGCCGGTACCGCAGCCTCAACCTCGGTGATCATGTCGGAGACGAGCCGACAGCCGTCGCCGCCAACCGCGGTCTCCTGGCTGCACGGGTGGGCCTCACCGGAGCCGACCTGGCCGTGATGCAGGCCGTGCACGGTCGCACCTCGGCCGCCGTCGCGGTTCCCGGTGTGGTGCCCGCCGTGGACATCTTGGTCACTACCAGTCCCGACATCGGGCTCCTGGCGATGGCGGCCGACTGTGTCCCGCTCGCCCTCGTCGACCCCGTCGCGGGCGTGGCCGCCGCCGTTCACTCCGGATGGCGCGGTATCGCCGCCAACGCACCGGGCGCGGCCGTGGCGGCCATGACCGAACTCGGAGCCCATCCCGCCGACATCACCGCGCGTCTCGGCCCCGCCATCTGCCCGCGGTGCTACGAGGTGTCGAACGACGTCCGCGACGAAGTTGCCGCCGCCGCTCCGGATGCTGCTGCTCGGACAGCCACCGGAAGCCCCGCCGTTGCGTTGCACGCGGCTGCCCGTCAGCAGCTGCGGGCCACCGGTGTGCTCGAGGTCGGTGCGGATCCCACCTGCACCGCGGAGTCAGCCGATCACTTCTCCTACCGACGTGACGCGGTGACGGGGCGGCAAGGGGTCGTCGTCCGGTTGCCTGAGAGACACCATCAATCCCGGGCAGAGAGTCAACCCGGACCGGGCAGGGCAGGGAATGAATCCCGGGGACGTCATGACTGAATCCCAGCCTGAAACCCGGCCCGAAACCCGGCCCGAAACCAGCCCCGAGACCCGGCATGAAGACCGCGAGGACCGTCGACTCGAGCTGAGGACCAACCTCCAGGAGATCTCCCGGCGCGTGGCCGTGGCCTGCACTCGGGCCGACCGGGATCCCGCGGGGATCGTGGTCATCGTCATCACCAAGACCTATCCGGCGTCAGATGTCCGCCTGCTGCATGGCCTGGGAGTGCGCGATGTCGGAGAGAACCGGGATCAGGAAGCAGCCGCGAAGGCAGCCGACTGCGCTGATCTGGACCTGACGTGGCACTTCGTGGGGCAACTCCAGCGCAACAAGGCCGCCTCTGTGGCGCGGTACTGCGACGTCGTGCATTCCGTCGATCGGGGCCGATTGGTCACGGCCCTGGATGCCGGTGCCGCGCGAGCGGGTCGTCGACTCGATGCCCTGGTGCAAGTCGACCTGACCGATCCGCCTGCGCCCGGCCGGGGTGGTGCGGCACCGGCCGCCGTACTGGAGTTGTGTGCGCAGGTGTCCGCCGCTGACCACCTGGAACTCCGCGGGTTGATGGCCGTGGCCCCGCTCGGGGAGGACCCGACGGCTGCCTTCGCGCGGCTCGCCGGGGTTCGAGCCCAGGTGCTCGACCGATTCCCGGAGGCGGACTGGCTGTCCGCGGGAATGAGCGGAGACCTTGAAGCTGCCGTGATGGCCGGCGCGACACACCTGCGTGTCGGCAGTGCGGTGCTCGGAGAACGTGCGCATGTCGGGTAATGTGCGACTGCGAGTCTGTGCTCGGCAGTCCAAACGCTCGGCAGGTCACGGCCAGGAAATCTGGCAACCCGTTGCAGACAGAACGGTTGCAGCAGAAGAGAACGGTTGCAGACAGAGGGCCAGACAGAGGATTTGGTGGACACGAAAGAGATGAAGGACTGCCAGTGGGGACTGCGGCGCCTCACTTCCCCGAACGAGGAGCGGACATGGCAACAGCGATGAAGCGACTGGGCGTCTATCTGGGCCTGGTCGAAGACGACCCCCAGTACTACGACAACTATGCCGACGCATCGTCGGCCCCGGCGCCCACCCGGGCGGCCGACTCCGCCCCGGCCAGCGTGGCGACATTGCCCAGGCGCGACACCGAGACGTACCGACCCGCCGCGGCCAGTCCTGCATCATCGACGAGCGCCGCTGTGGATCCCTACGCGATCCACACCATCCACCCACGCTCGTACAACGATGCCCGCCGGATCGGCGAGGAGTACCGCGCGGGTTCGCCCGTCATCATGAACCTCAGCGAAATGAACGACAACGACGCCAAGCGCATCGTCGACTTCGCCGCAGGCCTCGTCTTCGCGATGCACGGCAGCATCGAGCGTGTCACTCAGAAGGTGTTCTTGTTGTCGCCCGCCAATGTTGATGTCCGCGACGCTCCCGCCGTGCAGCAGGCGCGTGACGGCTTCTTCAACCAAAGCTGACGCGCAACAGGCGTGGGCGCGTTCTTCGGACTCCTGGCGACAGCGCTGTGGATCTACTGGTTGGTCCTGATCGGACGGCTGATCTTCGACTGGGTGCAGGTTTTCGCGCGGGACTGGAATCCTCGGGGCCCCTTGCTGATCGTCGCCGAGGGTGTCTACACGGCCACCGACCCGCCACTCAGGCTCTTGCGCCGCTTCATCCCCCCGTTGCGGCTGGGTCAGGTGTCGTTGGACCTGTCCTTCCTCGTCCTCATCCTGGCCATCGGCATCGCTATCTCGGTGCTGTCCGGACTGGCCGTGTGATCAGCAGTCGGTTCACGGCTCGGCGCGCCGACTGACCCACACTCGGAAGGCGCCGTCTCGACCGGCGTACCCGTCGCCATCCCCCGTTCCCGCGTTCATGGTCACGGCCAGAACTTCCCCGGCGATGAGGTCGGAGTACTCATCGATCGCTGCCGCAACCTCGTCGTCCTGGGCCTCCCAGCGCAGTTCGATCCGATCGCTGACATCGAATCCGGCGGACTTTCGCGCTTCCTGCACGACCCGGATTACCTGACGCGCTGTTCCCTGGCGTAGGAGATCGTCGGTCAGGTGCAGATCCAGCGCGACGGTCGCTCCGTCCTGCGCCGCAACGGCCCACCCTTCTCGCGGCGTCTCGGTGATGACGACGTCGGCATCGGTCAGTGCTACGGGACCGATGCCGGTCACGTGGATCGACGTCTCCGCATCCGGACCGCGCAACTGCGCGACGAGACCTGCCGGGTCGAGTTCGCGAAGCGCAGCGGCCACCACAGGTGTCTGTTTGCCGAAGCGTTGCCCCAATGCCCGGAAGTTGGGCTTCACGCTGACTTCGACGAGTTCCCCGGCCGCGTCGGAGAGCGACTCCAACTTCTGGCAGTTCAGTTCATCGGCGACCAGTGCCCGCATGTTGTGGGGCAGTCGGCTCCATCCGGGAGCGGAGATGAGCGCCGCGGCGAGTGGTTGTCGCGTTCCGATCCCGGACTCGCCGCGGGCGGTGCGGCCGAGATCGACCAAGCGCAGCACCAAGTCCATGTGCTCCGTCAGTTGCGGATCCACGAGTGCGGGCTCCGGCTGCGGCCAGTCCGCGAGGTGGACCGACTCGGGGCCGCCCGCCGCGAACAGGTCCTGCCACACGCGCTCAGTGATGAACGGTGTGAACGGGGCCATGGCGAGAGTCAGCAGTCGTAGGCATTCGTGCAGGGTGCTCAACGCCCCCGGGTCGCCCGCCCAGAATCGCCGTCGGGAACGTCGGACGTACCAGTTGGACAGGTCATCGATGAATCGGGCGAGTTCGCGGCCCGCCCCTTGTGAGTCGAATCGCTCCAGCAACTCATCGACAGTCGCCACCATGTCATTCGCCCGGGACAGCGCCCAGCGGTCCATGACGTGGTCGGACTCCGTCACGTCGGTCGGATCCCAACCGGACGCCCGCGCATACAGAACCTGGAACGACACCGTGCTCCAGTAAGTGGCGAGCACCTTGCGCCATACCTCGGCGATGGCCTGATGTCCGACCCGGCGGGCCTGCCACGGTGATCCGCTCGCCAACATGAACCAGCGCACAGAATCGGCGCCATGCTCGTCCATCAGCGCGATCGGCTCCAACACGTTGCCCAGGTGCTTGCTCATCTTGCGGCCTTCCTCGTCGAGGATGTGGCCGAGGCACAAGACGTTGCGATAGCTGGACTGGTCGAACACGAGGGTGCCGACCGCCATCAGGGTGTAGAACCACCCGCGAGTCTGATCGATTGCTTCGCAGATGAAGTCCGCCGGATAACTGGACTCGAACTCCTCCGTGCCCTGATGCGGGTACCCGAATTGGGCGAACGGCATGGCTCCGGAGTCGTACCAGCAGTCGATGACCTCCGGCACGCGCACGGCTGTGGTGCCGCACTCGGGGCAGGGCATCGTCACGTCGTCCACGAACGGACGGTGCGGATCGAGCGTGTGGAGGTCTTGACCGGACAACCGCGACAACTCCGCGAGTGAACCGACAGCTGTCAGATGGTTCTCCGGGCAGCGCCAGATCGGCAGCGGCGTTCCCCAGTAGCGGTCGCGGCTCAGGGCCCAGTCGATGTTGTTGCGCAGCCAATCGCCGTAGCGGCCCCATTGGATCGTGGGAGGGAACCAGTTGGTTGCCTCGTTCTGTTCCAGGAGTTCGTCCTTGCGGGCCGTGGTGCGGATGAACCACGACGGTTGGGCGTAGTAGATCAGCGGCGTATGGCACCGCCAGCAGTGCGGGTAGGGGTGTTCGTAGGGGAGATGACGGAACAGCAGGCCGCGTCGTTGCAGGTCCGCCACCAGAGGTTCGTCGGCCTTCTTGAAGAACATCCCCCCGACGATGTCGATGTCGGGTGCGAATGTGCCATCGGGGAGTACCGGGTTGACCAGTGGCAATGAGTAGGCCCGGGCGGCGGTGAAGTCCTCGGCTCCGAACGCGGGCGCGATGTGCACCAGGCCGGTTCCGTCGTCGGTGGTGACGTAGTCGCCGAAGATCACGTAGTGCGCATCCGGAACATCCACCAGGTCGAAGGGAGGCCGGTAGGACGAGGTGTTCCAGTTCGCGTCCGGTCAGGTTCGCCAGGACCTGGTACTCGCTGTCGCCGACAACGGCTGCGACGAGGTCCGTGCCCACGAGCAGCGTCTCATCCGCCAGTCGCAGGACCTGGTAGTCGGCATCCGGATTCACGGCGACCGCCGTGTTGGACACCAACGTCCAGGGGGTCGTCGTCCATACGAGCAGGGCCACTCCGGGGAAACGTTCCGCCAGTTCCCCACTGGTGACGGGGAACCTGACGTAGACAGACGGGTCCACGATGTCCTCGTAGCCCTGGGCGATCTCGTGATCGGACAGTCCCGTCCCGCACCGCGGGCAGTACGGGCTCACCCTGTGGTCGGAGGTGAGCAGGCCCTTGTCGAAGATCTGTTTCAGAGACCACCACACCGACTCCACGTACGCCGGTGCCATCGTCCAGTAGGCCGAGTCCATGTCGACCCAGTAGCCCATCCGTTCGGTCATGGCGGCGAACTGGTCCACATGACGCAGCACCGATTCGCGGCACCGCTGGTTGAACTCGGCCACCCCGTAGGCCTCGATGTCCTGCTTGCCGCTGAAGCCCAGTTCCTTCTCCACGGCCAGCTCCACGGGCAAGCCATGGCAGTCCCAGCCGGCCTTGCGGGGGACGAGGTAGCCCTTCATGGTGCGATGCCGCGGGAAGACATCCTTGAAGACGCGGGCTTCGACATGGTGGGTGCCGGGGCTTCCGTTCGCCGTAGGGGGTCCTTCGTAGAACGTCCACTGCGGAGCACCGGCCCGTTGCTTCAGGGAGCGATGGAAGATGTCGTGCTCGCGCCAGAACTCGATGATGCCCGTCTCCATAGCGGCGGGGCTGTCGATGCGGGCGGGCACGTCGCGGTACATGTCGTCCTCCGGGTCGGGGAAGGGACGACCCCCGACACGTGCCGGGTGCCGCGGTACCACCCTTCTTGCCGCCGGTGGCGGCCTCTCGTGGTCGGTGCTGGTTCTACTGGCCCGCAGGCGTTCTTCCAGCGACTCCGGGGCGATGTCGGCATCCGGTGATCGTCCGGGCTCTCACCAACCCCGGTCGCTGTCCGATCACCAGTCGGATGCCGCGCGTCCCCTTCGACGTCAGCAGCACCGCCCAGGGTAGCCGATCAGCCCCAATGCAGCAGTCGCTCGAGCAGCCGTCCCAGCGAGCACGGGATACTCAGGAGGTGTCGACCGCCCCTCAGTCGGACCCGGTCTGAGGAACGTTCTCGGTCACATCGGCGTAGGTGGCCTGGCCGGGCAACTCGCTCGGCGCGTAGACGAGCTGGACGACCCCGGTCGGGAACGTGGCGGAGTGCAGCAGCCTCAGAGGCTGCATCGGCGCATCGGCGTCGAACAGGTGCTCGCCACTTCCGGCAGCCACCGGGTGGACCAGCAGCCTCAACTCGTCCAGCAGTTCGGCGGCGAGCAGTTGCCGGACCACCGACAGCGATCCTGCGACCAGGACCTTGCCCACACGGTCGTCGGCCCGCAGAGCCGCCACGCTCGCAACGATGTCGTCGCTGGACTCCGCGTTGCGCCAGCCGAGGTCCTGCGACCCACGGGTGGCCACGATCTTGCGGAGGTCACCCAGCGTGGCTGCGAAGGCCGCATCTTCCCCACCGGCAGCCTCTCGCTCGGGCCATGCGCCAGCGAAACTGTCATAGGTGACGCGACCCAGGACGAGAACGTCTGTGCCGGAGTAATCCTGCGCCACCGCGTTGCCCATCGCCTCGTCGAAGTACGGGAAATGCCAGGCGGGGTCGACCTCCGCCACCCCGTCGAGCGACATGAACAAGGTCGAGATCACGGTGGCCATGGATATCCTTCGGCGCGCAGCTGTGGCGAACTACTTGACCTTGTACTTGTTCACGTCTTGGTAAGCCGAGTACGAGACCCATTCGACCGCCTCAGTGCACGAGTGCTCGGGATTCGCCGGGTCGCACCGGTAGATCCGTTCGGGCGCAGAGAACGTCAACTTGGCCTTGCCGGAGTTCTTGGCTTTCACCTTGTACCAGTCGCCCCGCTGCACCAGTTTGGCGACGGATTTGTCGGCCTTGAGCTTCACCTTGACCGATTTCGCGGCACTGGACATGCAGTCATCGAGCATCACCGAGTAGATGCGCCCTGCCTTCATCTTCTTCGGCGGCATCACGCACGTGGCGATGGACTTCTTCGGGGCTCGCTCCGTGCAGGTGTTGTTCTCCATCGTCCACTGCTTGTAGTAGTCGGGGAAGTCCGTGGAGATCCAGTGAACCCCGAACTGGGCCAGGCCCTCCCAGCCCTGACCCACCAGATTGGGTTCGCCGGTGGGGTTGTCGCCCTTGGTGATGGTGTTGAACCACACGTTCATCTTCATGCCGGCGGTCTTGAAGCGGTCGACCAACTCCTTGCTCTGCAGGTAGTTGATCAGTCCTGGATCCGCGCCCTGAGGCACGTCGGCGGGCTCGGTCGCGATCGGCACCGATCCGCTGCGGTTTCCGAACCACATCAACGGCAGTGCCGGGTCCTCGGCGTGCAACCAGTTGAGGAAGTCCTTGGAGAAGCCCGAGCCATAGACCTTGGCACTTGAGTTCTCCACGAGGTCCAGGTACAGGCGGTACAGGGTGGGGTCGTCGGCGTCTTTGTACTCGACGAAACCCGTCAAGTCACGTTCCACGAGGAAGACCAAGAACTCCTCAAGGCTTGGGATACGTTCGCCGTTCTTCAACCGGAACTGCTCCAGCTCCGCGAAGGTGTAGTCGCCCACGGTTCCCGGGGGGTCGCCCTGGACGGTGCGCGCCAGAGTCTGGTCATGCATGATCACGGCGACCTTGTCCTTGGTGAACCACACATCGGTCTCGAGGACATCCACTCCCATGTTGGCCGCGCGCTTGAATGCTGCCATCGAGTTCTCGTTCTGGTTGGGGACGGTCTCGAAGCCACCTCGGTGCGCCACAACCCGGGGGCATTGAGTCGCCTGGGCGGTCACCTGCGACGCCGGAGCCTGCGGTGCCGCGCTCGCCGGGCCCAAAACCGGCATGAGGGTGAGGCCGACGACGGTGGCCAGCCCAGCGAATGTCAGTGGCTTGAGTGTCATCGGCAACTGCCTCCTAGCAAGTCGGGATCGAACCATTCAAAGGGACTGACGCAGGTCATGGACGTGCGCCCAGCGACGTCCCCCTGGGGAGGTTCCAGATGTGAAAAATAGCCCACAATCGCGGGTCATCGCAGGGAGTTGGAGCTCTTGACCAGAGGTCAGGTCGTCCTTGTTCCGCGTGGCTGGTTGAATACACCGTGTCGCGGTGACTACAGTGCGGGAGTTTCTGTCGGACGAACAAGGGCGAAGCCATGGCCAACAAGGCGATCGGAGGGCTGCGCCGAGCTGTCGCCGGAGCCAAGACCAAGGTGTCCGAAGTGTCCGCCAAGCGCTCCAAGGCAAAGGCCCCTGGATCAGTATCCACACCCAGCATTACGAATCCCCCCGCAAAGAGCCCCACCGCGAAGAGCCCCCCCGCGAAGACGACCCCCGCGAAGAAGACCCCTGCGAAGAAACCCACCGCGAAGAAGTCGGCAGCTACGAAGAAGCCGGCTGCCGCCAAGAAGTCGGCCCCTGCCAAGAAGGCCTCTCCAACGAAGAAGACGGCCACCAAGAAGGCGGCCACCAAGAAGACTGCCACCAAGAAGACGGCGGGCACGGAAACACCGGTGACCCGGCCAACCGCGAAGAAGACGCCAGCGAAGAAGTCGCCAGCGAAGAAGACGCCAGCGAAGACGAAGACGGCGGTGAAGCAGGCATCGCCCAAGCCCTCAGTCACGAAGGCACCTGCGGCGCAGGCGTCGCGCAAGAAGTCCTCCGCCTCGACGCCACCCACTCCTGCCCCGAAGAAAGCAGCCACCAAGAAAGCAGCCACCAAGAAAGCAGCCACCAAGAAAGCCGCCCCGAAGAAGGCAGCTGCGACACAGACGGCTCCGACCAAGGCGGCCACCAAGCAGGCGCCGGCCGTGCCGAGTTCCGCAGCCAAGCGAGCCCCCGCTCAGCGCAAATCCACGGCCAAGAGGGCTGCACCCGTACTGCGGCGAGGAGGGCTCCCTGTGCGCGAGGGCGAGTCCGCCTGGACCAAGGCCGAGATCGCCGGTGTCCGATCCGAACTGGAGGAGGATCTGCGCGACCTCGAGACCGAGCTGATCGACATGGCCGCCGATCTCGCGGACATGATGTCCGAGGCGATCGACGGGGCCGGAGACGATCAGGCCGATGCGGGCACCAAGACTTTCGAACGCGAGCACGAGATGGCGCTCGCCGCCAGTGTCGAGGAGATGCGCGATCAGGTGCTCAAGGCCCTGGAACTGCTCGACTCTGGCGGGTACGGGATCTGTTCGTCCTGCGGCGAGGCCATCGGCAAACTGCGGCTGCGAGCGTTTCCCCGCGCCACGATGTGCCTGGCCTGCAAGCAGCGCCAAGAGCGCCGCTGATATCGGCGTACCCTGTTCGGGTGGCGACACCGCGTGGCATCCGCAATGGAACTCTCGTGGTCGCGGCCATCGCCGTTGTGGTTGTTGCGATCGACCAACTCACCAAATGGTGGGCAGAGCAGGCACTGGCCGGCAAACCCGCCGTCGAGGTGTACGGCGACATCCTGCGCCTGACCTTCATCCGCAACCCGGGTGGTGCCTTCAGCATCGGAACGGGTCAGACGTGGTTGTTCACCGCCGTCGCGGTCGTGGTGGCCATCGTCATCGTGTGGTACTCGCGCCGTGTCACCTCCGTCTGGTGGGCGGTGGCGCTCGGGGTCCTGTTGGGCGGCGCGTTGGGCAACCTGGTCGATCGCATCATCCAGCCGCCCGGGCTCGGCCAAGGACACGTCGTCGATTTCATCTGGTTGCCCTACTGGCCCGTGTTCAACGTGGCGGACATGGCGGTGGTTTCTGGGGCGATCACTGTGGTGGTGCTGTCGCTGATGGGCGTCGAACCCACCGGCCGGCAATCTGACGAGGCGCTGGGCAGCCGTCAGACCGAACCGGCCTCGTGACCGACGACGTCCGCCGAATGCCCGTCCCGGACGCGTTGGTCGGGGAACGTGCCGACGCGGCGATCGCCCGCCTGCTCGGCATCTCGCGCTCTCGGGCGGCCGATCTCGCGGAATCCGGTTCGGTGATCCTGGACGGTGCTGCGATCGGCAAGTCAGTGCGGCTGGCCGCGGACTCGTGGCTCGAGGTGACCCTCCCGGCCACCCGCCCGACTCCGCTGCCGCAACCCGTCCCCGGTCTGGTGGTGCTGTACGAAGATGAACACGTCGTCGCGGTCGACAAGCCCGTGGGGGTGGCGGCCCATCCCAGTCCCGGGTGGACCGGACCGACGGTCGTCGCAGGGTTGCGCGCCGCTGGTCACACGATCGCCTCGGCGGGCGCCGCGGAACGCCAAGGCATCGTGCATCGCTTGGATGTCGGCACGAGTGGCGTGATGGTGGTCGCCAAGACCGACTTCGCGTACGCCGATCTGAAAGAGCAGTTCCGGCAGCGCACCGTGACCAAGACCTACCACGCCCTGGTACAGGGTCACCCGGATCCGTTGCGCGGCACGATCGACGCCCCGATCGGGCGGCTGCGCGATCACCGTTTCGGTGTGGTCGCCGGTGGTCGCCCCAGCGTGACGCACTACGACACCATCGAGGCATTCCGGTACGCGACGCTGCTCACCGTGGGGTTGGAAACCGGTCGGACCCATCAGATCAGGGTGCACATGGCGGCGCTGCGCCATCCCTGCGCCGGAGATGTGACATACGGGGCCGATCCGGTGCTCGCCGACAAGTTGGGGCTGACTCGACAGTGGCTCCATGCCGTCGAACTGCGGATCACTCATCCGGACACGGGCCGCGAACTGACTCTCACCTCGGACTACCCACCGGATCTCGCCGAGGCGCTGCGCCGACTGGGCGATCAGGGCTGAAGGTGAACCAACCTGTCCCGGCGTGTTGCCGCGGGACAGCCGGGAGCCGTCGGATCCACGGGTTAGAGTCAACGGGTTCTTCCCCCTGGTCCTGACCGCACGAGCGGTCGGCGCCGGGCAACAGTCGACAACCATGGTGAGGGGTGCAACGGTGCCGGATCAGCGGGCCCCGGACGACTCGTTCGTCCACCTGCACGTCCACACCGAGTACTCCATGCTCGATGGGGCGGCCCGTCTCGACGACCTTTTCTCCGAGGTCTCCCGACTTGGTCAGCACACCATCGCGATGACCGACCACGGCAACCTCTATGGGGCGTTCGAGTTCTACTCCAAGGCCCGCCGGGCCGGAGTCAAGCCCATCATCGGGATCGAGGGCTACTACGCGCCGCACGGCAGATTCGAACGTGCACCCATGGACTTCGGTGGGGGCTACGACGAAGGCGCCGGCGAGATCAGCGAGGGCCGCGGCAAGTTCGCGTACACGCACATGACGTTGTGGGCCGAGAACAACGTCGGACTGCACAACCTGTTTCGGCTGTCCAGCCTGGCCAGCATCGAGGGCTACTACCGTGCCCCGCGGTTCGACCGGGATCTTCTCGACCGCTACGGCAAGGGGCTGATCGGTACCACCGGCTGCCCATCCGGCGAAGTCAATCGCTGGTTGCAGGCGGGGCAGTTCGACAAGGCGCTCGCTGCCGCCGCCGACTTCCGCGACATCCTGGGCAAGGACAACTACTTCTGCGAGGTCATGGACCACGGCATCGACATCGAGCGTCGGTTCCGCGACGACCTACTGACCATCGCGCGCAAGTTGGATCTTCCGTTTCTGGCGACCAATGACACCCACTACGTGCACCCCGACGACTGGAGGATGCATGACGCGTTCCTGTGCGTGGGCACCAAGAGTCTGTTGTCCGACGAGAAGCGGTTCCGGTTCGACAGCCATGACTTCTACATCAAGACCGCGGCCCAGATGCGGGAGATGTGGTCCGATCTTCCGGGTGCCTGCGACAACACCCTGCTGATCGCCGAACGTTGCGACGTTTCGTTCGCCGAGGGCGCCAACCTGATGCCGCGTTTCGCGGTCCCGCCAGGTGAGACCGAGGAGTCCTGGCTCGTCAAGGAAGTGGAACGTGGTCTGATCGCCCGGTTCGCGCCCGATCCGGTCCCGGACGAGCACCGCCGGCAGGCCGACTACGAGCTACAGGTCATCGCCCAGATGGGATACCCGGGCTATTTCCTCGTGGTCGCCGACCTCATCCGGCACGCCCACGCCAACGGGATTCGAGTGGGTCCGGGCCGTGGGTCCGCGGCTGGTGCCCTGATCGCCTGGGCCTTGGGCATCACTGAACTCGACCCGCTGCAGCACGGACTGTTGTTCGAACGGTTCCTCAACCCCGAACGCGTGTCGATGCCCGACATCGACATCGACTTCGACGAGCGTCGCCGCGGCGAGATGATCCGTTACGCCACAGAGCGGTACGGCGCCGACCACGTCGCCCAGATCGTCACCTACGGCACGATCAAGGCCAAGGCCGCCATCAAGGACGCCGCCCGGGTCATGGGCCAGCCGTTCGCACTCAGCGACCGCATCACCAAGGCCATGCCGCCAGCGGTCATGGGCAAGGACATCCCCCTGTCCGGCATCTTCGACTCCGAGCACAAGCGATTCGGCGAAGCAGGCGAGTTCCGGGATCTGTACGAGTCCGACAGTCTCGTCAAGGAAGTCGTCGACACGGCCCGCGGGCTCGAGGGCCTGAAACGCCAGGTGGGCGTGCACGCGGCCGGGGTCATCTTGTCCAGCGAGCCGCTCACGGATGTTATCCCCGTGTGGCGGCGCGATGCCGACGGATCCATCATCACCCAGTTCGACATGGGAGCCTGCGAGACGCTCGGCCTGTTGAAGATGGACTTCCTCGGTCTGCGCACCCTTACTGTCATCGACGACTGCATCAACTCCATTCGCGCCAACACCGGCGAAGAGGTCGTCCCCGAGGAACTCCCGCTGGACAACCGACCCACCTATGAACTGCTGGCCCGCGGCGACACCCTCGGGGTCTTCCAGTTGGACGGTGGCCCCATGCGAGCCCTGCTGCGTTCCATGGTTCCGGACAACTTCGAAGACATCTCCGCCGTGTTGGCGCTCTACCGGCCAGGTCCCATGGGGGCCAACGCGCACAACGACTACGCGGATCGCAAGAACGAGCGCAAGAAGGTCGAGGCGATCCATCCCGAGCTCGCCGAACCCCTCGCCGACATCCTGGGCGACACCTACGGCGTCATCGTCTACCAGGAACAGGTCATGGCGATCGCCCAACGAGTTGCGGGCTATTCACTCGGCCAGGCCGATCTGTTACGCCGTGCCATGGGCAAAAAGAAGAAGGAGATCCTCGACAAGGAGTTCGGGCCCTTCTCCGCGGGGATGAAGGCCAACGGCTACTCCGACGCGTGCATCACGGCGCTGTGGGACATCCTCGTTCCCTTCGCCGACTATGCGTTCAACAAGGCTCACACCGCGGGGTACGGTCTGGTCGCCTACTGGACGGCCTACCTCAAGGCAAACTACCCAGCGGAGTTCATGTCAGCCCTCCTGACGAGTGTCAAGGACGACAAGTCCACGTCGAACGGGCCGGGCCGACTCTCGATCTACCTCAACGAGTGCCGTCGCATGGGCATCAAGGTCCTGCCGCCTGACATCAACGAGTCGGACTCGGACTTCACGCCCCGTGGTGGCGACATCAGGTTCGGATTGTCCGCGGTCCGCAACGTCGGCGAGAACGTTGTCGCGTCCATCATCGCGACCCGACGCAGCCACGGACGATTCGCTGATTTCACCGACTTCATCGGCTCTGTGGAGATCGGAGTCTGCAACAAGCGGGTCGTCGAGTCCCTGATCAAGGCGGGGGCCTTCGATTCGCTGGGTCACACCCGTAAGGGGCTGGTCTCGGTGCACGAGACACTCGTCGATGCAGCTGTCGAGGTCAAGCGGGCCGAAGCGGTCGGGCAGTTCGACCTCTTCGGTGACGACTCCGATGCAGGTGCAGTCGGTGGCTTCTCCGTACTCCCGGATATCCCGGTGGGGGAGTGGGACAAATCCCAACTGCTGGCCGCCGAGCGAGAGATGCTCGGACTCTACGTCAGCGATCACCCGCTCAACGGTGTCGAGCACTTGCTGCGCCAGGCGGTCGACTGCTCCATCGCGTCACTGCTGGTGGACGACCGGCCCTCAGG
This sequence comes from Candidatus Nanopelagicales bacterium, assembly GCA_037045355.1. NCBI lineage: Bacteria > Bacillati > Actinomycetota > Actinomycetes > Candidatus Nanopelagicales > Candidatus Nanopelagicales bacterium. The sequence goes on from JBAOHO010000014.1 coordinate 197,058, forward strand.
GCACGTCGTGACCATCGGCGGCCTGGTCAGTTCCCTGCAACGAAAGATCACCCGGGAAAAGGGCGAGCCCTGGGCGTTGGTCCAACTCGAAGATCTCGACGCGTCAGTCGAGATTGCTGTGTATCCCCGCCAGTACGGCCCCGTCAGCGCCTACCTGGTGGAGGACAAGATCGCCCTGTTCACAGTGCGTCTCGAACGCCGCGACGAGGACAGCCTGCGCCTGGTGGCTCGGGACGTCACCTTCCCCGACCTCTCCCAGCAGCACACTGGCCCGGTTCGGGTGAACATGGCAGCCGCCCGGTGTGTCCCCCCGGTCGTCGATCGCCTCAAGGAGGTCCTGGCCGCTCATCCCGGAACGGTCGAGGTGCAGCTCCACCTGAGCAGCTCCGGTCGCACCACCGTGTTGCGGTTGGACGACCGTCTGCGGGTCACCCCGACTCCGGCACTGTTCGCCGAACTCAAGGCCCTGCTCGGGCCCGGCTCGGTCGCCTGAGCACCTGGCTGAACTACTCCTCGGCGCAGGCCAACGTGACGGGTTTGTCAGAGCCTTTGCCCAGGTCCACCTGTGCGGCCAGCGTCGGCAGTGCGGGATCGGCCCACGCCCGCTGGACTCGGCTGCCCGACTCCTGCGCGGCGAAGGCCAACGTGGCGACGTCGAGAGTCGTGCCCGACCAGCAGTAGCCGGCCGTCTTCGCAGCGGCTACCCGCTCCGCCGCCACCGGGTCGCCCGGGGGGACCTGGTCGGGCTGCAGCGTCACGAGCGTACGAGCGGGCGTGTCGGTGCCGTCCTTCTCACCCTGGACGAAGAACGCCAGGCCCAACGTCTGGGGGGTCGGCAGCTCGATCTGCGCCATCCCTTGCTCCACCGTGGCCGACCAGTCCTTGGCGCCGCCCGCGGTGCTGGTCGGAACCGCTGTCACCTGGCAGGCCTCGCAATCCGCCACTTTGATCTTGAGCACGGTGCTCCCCTGATCCGCGGCCACGGACTCGGGATCCGGTGCGGCGGTGGGGGTACCAGCGGTCGGCGAAGGCGTCACGGACGGCGATGGCACCGGGGCAGCAGCGGGAGGTTCACCGCTGCCGGTGCGGGCCAGCAGGAACAGGCCGAGCCCGACGATGGCGGCGACGATCACGCCACCGATCAGGAAGGGAGACCGCGCATTCATGCCCGCCATTGTGGCCCATGTGCTTGCGCTCCGCCGGAAGGTGCCCTGATCGGGGTTCCTCATCCGCCCGATGAGCAGGTTCAGCACTACGCTGGCACAAACACGCGCCGGTCTCCTCACGCTGACATGTTTCGGGCGCCGACGTGCGGTGACGAATGCCGGGCGAAGTAAAGAGCGACGCAACGGTAGCTGCAAACGGTGGAGAGTTGACCGCGAGCACGATGGCCATAACTCCGGTGAAGGAGTCGAGATGGGACTGGACCCCGGGTGGGCCGAAGACTTCCAACGCCGGTTCGACGAGGAGCGGGCCAAAATCGGCCGGTTCAACATTTTGATCTGCGGCAAGACCGGAGTGGGCAAGTCGACCCTGATCAACGCCATCTTCGGCTCGGACGTGGCTCCCACCGGCAACGGGGTCCCGGTGACCGTGGATACCGAGTATTTCGCCCACGACCGCCTGCCGGTCGGCGTCTTCGACACGAAGGGATTCGAGACCGGCGAGCACGGGGACACGATCTTGGAACGGCTTGGCGTCGAGATCAGTCGCCGGCGCCAGGGTCCGATCAATGACCAGGTGCACGCGGTCTGGTACGTCGTGCGCTCAGGTGATCGCCGGTTCGAGGATTCCCAGGCCGGATTCGTGACCCGACTGGCGGCCTTTGACCTGCCCGTCCTGATCGTCTTGAGTCAGGTTCCCGTACGCGACGGTCATATCCACCCCGATGCGATCGAACTCGCGGCGGCCATCGAGTCCCGGGGACTGCCCACCCAGCCGGGTCCCGCCCCGATCCTCACCAACGCCCGCGTGGACCCCTGGGTGACACCCGAACTGTGCGGCTTGCACGAACTGCTGGATGCGACCGCGGAGGTGATCCCAGCGTCGGTGCGGGCGGCCCTCGAGGCGGCCCAGCGCATCGACCTGCAAAGAAAGCGACGGCGCGCCAAGTTAGCGATTCGGGCGGCGACCACTGCCGCTGCCGGAACCTGCGCCGTCCCCCTGCCGATAGCAGATGCCGCAGCGCTGTTCCCCGTTCAGATGGGCATGCTGGCAGCGGTGTCGGCGGCCTACGGAGTGCCGACTCCGTCCAGCCGCCTCGTCCAGGCTTTCGGCAGCATCGTGATGGCCACCGGGGCATCGACCATCGGGCGGTATCTGGCGGGCACCATCGTGAAGTTCGTGCCAGGTGCGGGGTCGGTCACCGGTTTCGTCATCAAGGCCGGGGTCGCGTCGAGTGTCACGTTGGCGATGGGCTACGGGTGGATGGCGGTGAATGAGCGATTGGTGCGCATGACGGATGAGGAAGCCGCGGCGTTCCTGGGCAGCGATGGAGTGAAAGATGCCTTCGTGGCAGCCTTCCGTGACGCTTGGACCAATCGGAAGAAGCTCGCTGCCGAGATCGAGCAGGATCCGCAGTAGCCGATCGCGCGGGCGGAAGGCCGGTTGACGAGGGAGCGCCGGCAGCCGTGCGGGAACCGCAAGTTTCAGTGAGATGTCCGGTGATCGGCCCCGGGCAAGAGACCCCGCAGAGGGCTCGGGCACCAGATCAGCGGGCGATCGGGGCGGTGCGCGCGTTGAGGGCGGCGATGAGGTGTGTCCCCATGATCTCGAGGTCCATCCCGCGCCGACCCGCCGACACCAGGATCGACTCGTGGTCCATCGCGGACGTGTCGAGAACCGTCGGCAGTTCCGTGCGCTGGCCCAGTGGACTGATCCCTCCGACCGGATAGCCCGTGATCCGCTCGGCTCGCTCCGGATCGGCCATGACGGCCCGCTTCCCACCGACAGCCGCTGCCAGAGCCTTCAGATCCAACTTGGTGCTCACCGGTACTACAGCCACGATCGGGTCGCCGTCGACGTCCGCCACCAGGGTCTTGAAGACGCGGTGAGGATCGACCCCGAGCTCCTGGGCGGCCTCTTCGCCATACTGCTCGACTCGGGGGTCGTGTTCGTAGGTATGCAGCGCGTAGGGAATGCCCAGGCGGGCCAGCGTCGACGTCGCGGGAGTCGCCTTCCGGGTGGACTTGCTCGCCTTCTTGGATTTCCCGTCCTTCTTGGATTTCCCGTCCTTCTTGGCCACCCGTTCTCCATTCTCCTGCGGCCGGCGGCGGCCATTCTCCTGCGGCCGGCGGCGGCCATTCTCCTGCGGCCGGCGGCGGCCATTCTTCGGCGGCCGGGCGGCGGTCCGTAATCTGCGGCCGGAAGCGGCCCGGGATCAGTCTTCGTAGACTAGGCGAGTGATCCAGCTGCTGAACCACCGTGGGGTCCCCGGTGCCGACATCGTGGTGCCCCGGGCCGCCTTCGAGGTGGGTGCCGCCGTCGCCGAGGTGGCGCCTATCGTCGCTGACGTTGCTGCCGAGGGGCCGACGGCGGCGCTGCGGTGGGGTGAGCGGCTCGATGGCGTGCGACCGCCCGCGCTGCGCGTACCTGAGGAGGTCCTGGTCGCGAGCCTGGCGGAACTCGACGATTCGGTGGGAGCTGCACTCGCCGAGGCGATCGAGCGGGTGCGCCGGGTTCACGGTGATCAGCACCCGAGATCAGTCACCACCACCGTCGTGCCAGGCGCCTCGGTGACACAACGTTTCGTGCCTGTCGACCGCGTGGGTCTTTACGTGCCCGGTGGACGCGCGGTCTACCCGTCGAGCGTCATCATGAACGTGGTGCCCGCACAGGAAGCGGGCGTCGCGTCGATCGCCGTGGTCTCCCCGCCACAGCGGGAGAACGGTGGCTGGCCGAACCCGACCGTCCTCGCGACGTGCCAACTGCTCGGAGTCAGTGAGGTGTACTCCGTGGGTGGCGCCCAGGCCGTCGCGCTGCTCGCCCATGGCGGGGGCTCGGGCTCGACAGCCGTGCGACCAGTTCGTATGATCACCGGTCCTGGCAACGTGTGGGTCACGGCCGCCAAGCGCCTGGTGATGGGCTCAGTCGGCATCGACTCCGAGGCCGGCCCGACCGAGATCATGATCATCGCCGACGACTCCGCCGACGCCGCCTGTGTCGCTGGCGACCTGATCAGCCAGGCCGAGCATGATCCGCTCGCAGCCGCTGTTCTGGTGACCGATTCCGAAAGCCTCGCTGAAGCTGTCGTCGGCGAGTTGGCGCGACAGGTTCCTGCGACGAAGCACACGGAGCGCATCGCCGAGGCCCTGAGCGGAGTCCAGAGCGCCATCGTGATTGTTGCCGGGATCGACGACGCGATCGCCGTGGCCAACAACTACGGTGCCGAGCATCTGGAGATACACACCCACAATGCGCAGGAGATCGCCGACCGCATCACCAACGCGGGTGCCATCTTCCTCGGGTCCCACACGCCGGTGTCCCTGGGTGACTACGCGGCCGGATCCAACCATGTCCTGCCCACGGGCGGTTCGGCCGCGTTCTCCTCAGGCCTCGGAGTGCATACATTCCTGCGTCCGGTTCAGGTGGTGTCCTACGATGACGCCGCGCTGGCTGACATCGCCGACACCGTCCGTACGCTGGCGGAGGCCGAGGACCTGCCGGCACATGCAACGGCTATCACCGCCCGGATTCCGCTCGCTCATGACTGAACTTCCTCTGCGTGCCGATCTCGTGGGGGAGCGGCCCTACGGTGCCCCCACGGATGACGTGCCGGTGCGACTCAACGTCAATGAGAATCCGTATCCGCCGCCGCCGCCCGTCGTCGCCGACCTGACTGCGGCGGTCGCAGCCGAGCTGGTGCGGCTGAACCGCTACCCGGATCGGGAAGCGGCACAGTTGCGCGACGCTCTCGCGGCGTACGTCGGCGTGGCTTCGGATCAGGTGTGGCCCGCCAACGGCAGCAATGAGGTGATGCACCAGATCCTGGGGGCTTTCGGCGGGCCCGGTCGAACGCTCGTGTCCTTCACGCCCACGTACTCCATGTATCCGGTGTACGCGCGCGACACGAACACCGCCTACGCCACGGCGCCCCGGGCAGCCGACCACAGCATCGAACCGGACATCGCTGCCGAACTGATCGCCGGCTGCGCCGCCAACGTCGTGGTCGTCGCGTCGCCGAACAACCCGACTGGTGGGCTGCTCGATCTCGACGAAGTTCGGTACCTGCACTCGCTGATCGCGTCCAGCGGCGTCCTCGTCGTCGACGAGGCCTATATCGAATTCGAGCCGGGGGCCCGCAGCGCGGTCGAGTTGCTGCCCCAGTGCCCGAGGCTCATCGTCCTCCGCACCCTGAGCAAGGCGTGGGGCATGGCCGGGCTGAGGCTCGGGTACGCCGTGACCTCTCCCGCCATCGTGGACGCCCTGCGCGTCGTCCGCCTGCCGTACCACTTGTCTGCCCTCACCCAAGCCGCTGGGGTGGCCGCCCTCGGACACGCGAGCACTCTCCTAGCGCCCGTCGCTGACCTGGTGTCCGAGCGGCGCCTCCTGCAGCAATGGTTGGCGGATCACGGCATCCCGGCGGCGGACTCCAGCGCCAACTTCATCCTTATCGGCCCCGTCCGGGACTCCCGGAGACTGTTCTCGGACCTGCGCGGTCGGGGGGTGCTCGTGAGGGAGACCGGAGGACCGGGTCACCTGCGTGTCAGCATCGGCACAGCAGAAGAGAACGAAGCGTTGCGCGCAGCGCTGCTCGACAGTGGAGGATGGCGAACATGACCAGAGCTTCCGTGGTGGAACGGGCCACCAAGGAAAGTCAGGTGTCGGTGGCGCTGGATCTTGACGGGGCGGGTCGCACCGAGATCGACACAGGCGTCCCGTTCTTCGACCACATGTTGGCGCAACTGGGCAAACACGGGGGATTCGACCTCTCTGTTCGCACCGTCGGCGACCTCCATGTGGACGCTCACCACACCGTCGAGGACACCTCGCTCGCCGTCGGGCAGGCCCTCCGTGAGGCGCTCGGGACCAAGGAGGGGGTTCGCCGCTACGGTGATGCTTTGGTGCCGCTCGACGAGGCTCTCGTGCAGAGCGCAGTCGACCTGTCGGGCCGGCCCTATCTCGTGCATACGGAACCCGAGCTCGTGGAACTGATCGGGACCTATGACACGACGTTGACGCGCCACATCTGGGAATCAGTCGTCGCGACCGCTCAGATCACCTTGCACGTCAGGGTGGTGTCGGGGCGCAACGCCCACCACATCGTGGAGGCCCAGTTCAAGTCCGTAGCCCGGGCACTGCGAACGGCGGTCGAGATCGACCCTCGTGTGGCCGGGGTGCCCAGCACCAAGGGAACCCTGGGTGGTTGATCCGACCGTCACCCCTGGGGTGCGCACCCGGCCACGCGTGGTCATCTTCGACTACGGTTTCGGGAACGTGCGCTCGGCGCAGAACTCGCTCCAGCGCGCCGGCGCCGAGGCCGTCATCACCGCTGACCGTGACGACGCCATGTCCTGTGACGGCCTCGTGGTTCCCGGAGTGGGCGCATTCGCGGCGTGTATGGCGGGCTTACGTGCCGCCGATGGTCCTCGGATCATCGCCGAGCGATTGACTGCCGGGCGCCCGGTACTGGGAATCTGCGTAGGGATGCAAGTCATGTTCGACGCGGGCAACGAGCACGGGCTGCATACGGTGGGACTCGGACATTGGCCCGGCACCGTCGATCGGTTGCACGCCGATGTGCTCCCGCACATGGGCTGGAACACGGTCACCACCTCACCCAGCAGTGCCCTGTTCGCGGGCGTGAGCCACGAGCGGTTCTACTTCGTCCATTCCTACGCCGCGCGGGCGTGGCAAGGAGAACGCGGCGAAGCAACCTGGAGTCGGCACGGCGAGCCGTTCGTGGCCGCTGCGGAGTCCGGCGTCCTCACCGCGACCCAGTTCCACCCTGAGAAATCAGGGGATGCGGGCATCGCCGTCATGCGTAACTGGCTCGCTCTGCTGCGCTAGTGTCCCGAGTTGGAGGTGTCATGTCGAATCCCATGCCCGGGTGGTATCCGGACCCCGAGGATCCCCGGCGGCAACGGTTCTGGGACGGCACCCGGTGGACCGACGCCCGCGCCTACCCGGCAGTCGTGCCCGGCCCGGAGGGCGCAGCGGTCGTCACCGACCCGGCCGTTGAGACGGCACAGCGCTCGACGAACTGGCTGCTGATCATCCTGGTTGTCCTGGCCGCCGTCATCGCCGCCGCACTGTTGTGGTTCTTCCTCCTGCGGGACACGTCTCAACCGACTCCCGTTCCGACCGCGCCACCGACGACGGCGCCCACGTTGGCGCCACCGACCAAGGCGCCCAAGACTCCCACCGAGGCGCCGACTCTGCCGCCGACTGTCCCACCGACCCCTCCCACTCTCCCGCCCACCGAGGCGCCGACCATACCTTCGCCCTGATGCCCAAGCCACCTTCGCCCTGAGGCCCAAGCCACCTTCGCCCTGAGGCCCAAGCCACCTTCGCCCTGAGGCCCAAGCCACCTTCGCCCTGAGGCCCAAGCCACCTTCACCCGGAGGCCCTGGTCCGGATCCGTCAGGTCCTCGGTGGCGCGCAGTGGCCGATGGGCCGGGGTATCAGGGCTATAGGCTTTCCGCCGTGGATACGTTGCAGTTATTGCCCGCTGTCGATGTCGCCGACGGGACCGCGGTCCGGCTCGTTCAAGGCGAGGCAGGGACAGAAACCGACTACGGCGACCCGCTGCAGGCCGCACTGGCCTGGCAGGAGCAGGGGGCGCAGTGGATTCACCTGGTCGATCTCGACGCCGCGTTCGGTCGTGGCTCGAACCGGGACCTGCTCGCTCACGTTGTCGGCCATCTGGACGTGGACGTCGAACTGTCGGGGGGCATCCGCGATGACCAGTCCCTCGCGGCCGCGCTGGCCACCGGGTGCCGCCGGGTCAACCTCGGCACCGCCGCCCTGGAATCTCCCGAGTGGTGTGCTCGTGTGATCGCGGAGCACGGCGATCGGATCGCCGTCGGACTCGACGTCCGCGGTACGACGCTGTCCGCCCGCGGATGGACCCGCGATGGGGGAGAGCTGTTCGAGATCCTGGCCAGGCTGGACGCTGACGGCTGCGCTCGGTACGTGGTCACCGATGTCGCGAAGGACGGCACCCTCAAGGGCCCGAACCTGCAGTTGCTGGAGACCGTGTGCGCGGCGACGGACCGCCCGGTCGTCGCCTCGGGCGGGGTCGGCCGCCTCGAGGATCTGCATTCCCTGGCCGAACTTGTGCCCTTGGGCGTCGAGGGCGCGATCATCGGCAAGGCTCTCTATGCGGGCGCATTCACCTTGGCGGAAGCGCTGGTGGCGGTGGCACCCCGGCACAGTTACCTCAACCCCGGTGACCTGTGAATCGGATGGATCCGACGACACGTGACCCGGTGACGCACCGATGACCCTCGCCATCCGCGTGATTCCGTGCCTCGACGTCGACGCGGGCCGCGTCGTGAAAGGGGTCAACTTCCGCAATCTGCGTGACGCGGGGGACCCCGTCGAACTGGCCTCGCGTTACAGCGAATCCGGTGCCGACGAATTGGTGTTCCTCGACATCACGGCCAGTCACGCCGGACGAGCCACCATGGTCGAGGTCGTTCGTCGTACCGCCGAACGGGTCTTCATCCCCCTGACCGTGGGAGGCGGTGTCCGCACGCCCGAGGACTTCGACGCACTGCTTCGGGCTGGGGCGGACAAGGTGGGGGTCAACACCGCGGCCATAGCCCGACCGGAACTGATCGCCGAAGCCGCGCGGCAATTCGGGTCACAGTGCGTCGTGGTGTCCGTCGATGCCCGGCGGTCTTCCTCCGCCTCGAGCGGCTTCGAGGTCACCACTCATGGCGGGCGAACGTCCGCCGGTGTCGATGCCATCGACTGGGTCCGACAGGTGCAAGACCTGGGAGCGGGCGAGATCCTGCTCAACTCCATGGATGCCGACGGTACTACCGCCGGCTTCGACACCGAGATGATCAGTTCGGTACGGGCGGTGACATCGCTCCCACTCATCGCCAGCGGGGGTGCGGGTGCGCCGCGGGACTTCGTCGCAGCGGTCTCGGCGGGGGCCGACGCGGTCCTTGCCGCGAGCGTCTTCCACTTCGGGACCACCTCGATAGCGGCGGTCAAGGCCGAGTTGGCGACTGCGGGTCATCCGGTCCGCCACGTGGGCGAAGTCTGACCGGAAAGTCCGAGTGCGGGATCTGCCTGCCGGGCCGGCGGGCTCGTCCTACTGTTCGTCGGGAATCAGATCGTCTTCGTCCACATGCAACCGTGTGGCACGGAATTCCGCGACAGCCTGCGGGTCGCCCTCGATCTCCACGTCGGCTGCACTACGACCGAAAGCGGTCATCATGAGTTCGCCCGCGGTGCCGGTCACGGTCACCATCGGTTCGCCGCCCTTGGTCCACGTATCGTCCGGGGCGCCGTCGGTGCGAACCAACGTGACCCCTCCAGGGATGCCGGCGAACCAGCCCCGCCCCGCGAGCCGGAGGCGATCCCACAGGAAGCCGGACAACTCAGGATCGAGGTCGCGCACGGTCCAGTTGTCTCGTCCGCGGCGGACGTCCTCGTGGTGGACGTAGTACTCGATCGTGTTCAGCTGGCCGTCGACCCACGGCAATCGGAAGTACGACCAGATGGGCGGACCGTTGCGCACCAGGGTGACCAATTTGTCGTAGGGCTGGGACGCCGCGTCGTTTTGGACCTTCTCGGTCCACGAGGCCAGTGGGCCACCGAGGATGCCGAGCGCGGTGTCGGGTCGGCTCTCCCGCACCACAAGGTGGGCGGCGAGGTCTCTGGTGGTCCAGCCTTCGCAGAGGGTCGGCTCGTCGGGACCGACCTCCTCCAGGAGATCGCAGATCCCGGCTCGTTCCGCGCGGGAGAGATCAATCGCTGACACGCGCCCCATGTTAGGCATGAGGCTGCGAAGTCTCGACACCACCCCGCGCCCCACCCCGACCTCGGTGGGCAGACGACGTTGCCAACCCTGATCACAGGGATCTCCTGGTACCGCGGAGAGGGCCCCACGGGCACAATGGGCCAATGGCGAGTTACGACAGTGCCGAGGACATCCTGGCGCAGGTCCACTTCGACCACTCGGGGCTTGTCCCTGCCATCGCGCAGGATGCGACCACCCACGAGGTCCTCATGCTCGCGTGGATGGACCGGGCGGCGCTGGAACGGACTCTCAGCACGGGAGCAGCGACCTACTTCAGTCGCAGTCGTGCGCGGCAGTGGGTGAAAGGCGAGACGTCGGGGAACCGACAGCGGGTGGTGGCTGTGGCGCTGGACTGTGACGGCGACACGGTCTTGCTCACCGTCGAGCAGACCGGCCCGGCTTGTCACACCGGGACCCGGACGTGTTTCACGGATCGTGCGTTGGTGGTGCGCCCGTGATCGCCGATGGCGCGGTCACGCCCGACTTGAGGCAGTTTCGCAACACGGCCCGCGACCGCCGGGTCATCCCGGTGGTCCGAACCGTCTTCGCCGACGGGCTCACCCCCGTCGCCGTGTACCGGGCGTTGGCCCACGAGCGCCCCGGGACATTCCTGCTGGAGTCCGCCGAACATGGCCAATGGGCCCGCTACTCCTTCGTGGGTGTCAACAGCGCGGCGATGTTGACCGCGGACGGGACCCGGGCCCGCTGGGTCGGCCGGGTTCCGGCGGGACTCCCCACCGAAGGTGCGGCTCTGGACGTCCTGCGTGAGACGGTCGCTGCCCTCGCCACGCCGGCGCATCCGCATCTGCCACCGTTCACGTCGGGAATGGTCGGGTACCTGTCGTACGACGTCGTGCGACATTGGGAGCGCCTGCCGGACAACTCAGCGGACGAGTTGGGTCTGCCCGAACTCGGGATGCTGCTCGCGACGGACCTCGCGGTCGTCGATCACACCGACGGTTCGGTCACCTTGATCGCCAACGCGATCAACTTCGACGGTTCCCCGGACCGGGTGGACGATGCCTGGCGCGACGCGGTGGATCGCCTGGATCGAATGGTCGCGGATCTGGCGACAGCCGGACCCGAATCCGTGGTCACCTACGACGCGGCTGTCGAGCCGCAGCCGCGTGCTCGGACCGAACAGCGTGACTACCTCGCCGACGTCGACACGGTGAAGGAACACATCCGAGCCGGTGACGCATTCCAGGTGGTGCTGTCCCAACGTTTCGAGATCGCCAGTCCTGCCCCTGCCCTCGATGTCTATCGCGTGCTGAGGGCGACCAACCCGAGCCCCTACATGTACTTGATCCGGCTGCCTGATCCGGACAACCCGCAGGCAGGTTCGGGATGGGACATCGTGGGATCTTCACCCGAGGCCCTGGTCACGGTCGCCGACAACCACTGCACGATGCACCCGATCGCCGGGACACGCCCGCGCGGGCGCGATCCCGAGCACGACGCGCGACTGGCCGAGGATCTCCTCGCCGACGACAAGGAACGCGCGGAGCACCTGATGCTCGTCGACTTGGGGCGCAACGATCTCGGCCGGGTCTGTGCCGCCGGGTCGGTCGAGGTGGTTGAGTTCATGGCTGTCGAGCGCTACAGCCACGTCATGCACCTCGTGTCCACCGTCGTCGGAAGCCTGGCCCCCGGGCGAACCGCGTTCGACGCGTTGGCTGCGACATTCCCCGCCGGCACACTGTCGGGGGCTCCGAAACCTCGGGCGATGGAGATCATCGCCGAGCGTGAACCCGTACGCCGCGGGCTTTACGGCGGCGCGGTGGGTTATCTGGACTTCGCGGGCGGGTCGGACACCGCCATTGCCATCCGTACCGCATTGATCCGCAACAATGTGGCGTACGTGCAGGCAGGGGCCGGTTTGGTGGCCGACTCCGACCCCACGCGCGAAGATCAGGAATGCCGTGACAAGGCCGCGGCTGTCCTGAAGGCTGTTGCGGTGGCAGCGACCATGGTGCCGGTCCCCTCGGACGAGGAATAGCCGGGCCCGAGAAGTCAGAGGAACCTGAGAACTGAGCCCGAGGAGAGAGAAACAGAGAATGAGCGAACACAAGCACGGCAATACGCCCGCGGCGTGGACCGCGGTGATCATCATGATGATCTCGTTCCTGATCGGGACCATCGCGGTGGTACTGGCCAACTGGCCGCTGTTCTGGATCGGTGGTGTCGCGCTCTTCGTGATCGGAGCCATCGTCGGCCGGGTCATGGCCGGAATGGGATACGGCAAGACCCCCAAACCTGCCACCACCGGCGACTGACACGTGCGTGGTCTGGTTCTCGTCGTCGAGGACGAACCGGCGATCCGCGACCTGATCCGACTCTACCTGTCCAGGGACGGCTTCGGCGTCGTTACCGCCGACTCGGGCGAGCAAGCGCTCATCGAGGTCCGAGATCGGCACCCGGTGGCGGTGGTCCTCGATGTGGGTCTTCCCGGTATCGACGGCACAGAAGTATGTCGCCGCATGCGGGCTGACAACGACTGGACCCCGGTGTTGTTCTGCACCGCACGCGACGACGAGGTCGACCGGGTCCTCGGGCTGGAACTGGGTGCGGACGACTACATCACCAAACCCTTCAGCCCGCGGGAACTCGTCGCCCGTGTCAAGGCCGCAGTCCGGCGGGCGGCCGGTCCGGAGAGTGCGGCAGCGGTCCTGGAACTGGGAGAGGTCCGCATCGACCGGTCCGCACGCGAGGTGACGGTCGCCGGGCGACCCATCGTTCTGACCGCAACGGAATTCGATCTGCTCACCCACCTGGTGGCCCATCCCGGCAAGGTGTACAGCCGCGACGAGCTGCTGTCCGAGGTGTGGGGCTACTCCGCCGGCGCCGGCACCCGCACCGTCGACGTCCATGTCGCACAGGTCAGGGGCAAACTGGGGGCGGCGTCCCCCATCCGGACCGTGCGCGGGGTCGGCTATGCCGCGGCCGACCCGGGTCCCCAGTGAGCGAAGCTCAGCCCACGAGCAAATTCGGCGCCCTCGATTCCCTGTCCGGGCGCACCGTACTGCTGAGCATCGTCATCGCGCTGATCGCGGCAGTCGTCACTGTCGCAGTCTCGATCCCGCTGATCAACGGCGCCGCCCAGGCCCAGGCGGAGGCCACATTGAACCGGGTCGCCGAGATCACCGTCGCCGCACTGCAGCGGCCCGGCTCCACCGACTCTCCGCAGCGGCTGCGCGATCTGCTGGCATCGCAGCAGATCTCCGCCTACCTGATCGGACCGGATCTCGAACCCGCCCCGGGACTGACTTTCGCCGACCAGCAGGCGGTGCGGTCCGGGTCCGAACTGAACAGCGAGGTCTCCATCGCGGGAGTCGACTACCTGGCCGCCGCACGGCCCGTGAACAGTGGATACGCCGTCGTCCTGCTCGCCCCCGTGGACAACGTCGTCGAGCCGGCTTCCCAGGCGTTGCGTCGGCTCCTCGCCGCCGTCCTTGTCGGAGTAGCGGTGGCGTCGGTGATCGGGTATCTGGTGTCCCGGCGCCTGACCCGACCATTGCGCCAGTTCGCGGACACCGCCCGCGCCTTGTCAGCGGGCGAGCGAGGTGTGCAAGTCGCTGCCACAGGACCGCGCGAGATCGCGGAGATCGCGCAGTCGCTCAATGGATTGTCGGATGCACTCGACGCCAGCGAAGGCAGGCAGCGACAGTTCCTGCTGTCGGTGTCGCACGAGCTTCGGACTCCGCTGACCGCGATCCACGGATACGCGGAGGCCCTGGCCGACGGAATGGTCGACGAACGTGATGTGCCGGCGACGGCGCGGGTCATGCAGGCCGAGTCGGAACGGTTGGATCGCCTCGTCGCCGACCTGCTGGACCTGGCGCGTCTGGGCGCGGTCGATGTTGCGATCGAACCGATCGACATCGATCTGACCGAACTCGCCACTCAGGCGGCGCAGGTGTGGCGCGACCGGTGCTTGCGAGTGGGTGTGCGGTTCACTGCCGAGCTTCCGACGCGGCCTGTGGTCGTCCGAGCAGATCCCGTGCGCACGCGACAGATCATCGACAACCTGGCCGAGAACGCCCTGCGCGTGACTCCGGCCGGTCAAGCCATCGTCTTGTCAGTGACCCCGTGGGGGCCGTGGGGCGCGGTCACGGTACGCGATGGTGGACCCGGGCTCACCGACGACGATCGGGCCGTCGCGTTCCAACCGGCGGCGCTCTACGCGAGGTATCGCGGGGTACGTACGGTCGGCTCGGGCGTCGGGTTGGCCCTCGTCGGTGAGTTGGCGCGCCGGATGGGTGGATCCGCCCAGGTCGGAGTGGCACCCGAAGGTGGTGCCGCGTTCACGGTTCTGGTTCCGCTCGCGTCGTGATCCGGGATCCGGGACAAGCCCGCCCAAGCCCGGTTGCCGCCTGACGCGGGAGCGCCGTTAGGGTTGGCGCTTGGGAGGCAACACGTGACAGTGCTGGATGACATCCTCGACGGCGTGCGCGCCGATGTGGATCGTCGCATGGCGCACACCTCCCTCGACGAACTCAAGGAACGATCCTCGGCCACTCCTCGGCCACGCGATGCCACCGCCGTGCTGCGTGGTGATGGGGTCAAGGTCATCGCCGAGGTGAAGCGGGCCAGTCCCAGCCGCGGGCACCTCGCTGACATCCCCGACCCGGCGGAACTGTCGCGGGCCTATGAGGCGGGCGGCGCCCACATCATCAGCGTGCTCACCGAAGAACGCCGTTTCGCCGGTTCGCTGGACGACTTGGTGGCCGTGCGGGCCGCCGTCGACATCCCCTTGCTGCGCAAGGACTTCGTCATCACCTCCTACCAATTGTGGGAGGCCCGCGCCGCGGGTGCTGATGTGGTGCTCCTGATCGTGGCGGCGCTCGAGCAGGACGCGCTGGTCAGCCTCATCGAGCGCACGTCTTCGCTGGGCATGACGCCGCTGGTGGAGGTCCACGACGAGTGGGAAGTCGAGCGTGCTGTCTCCGCGGGGGCGCGCATCATCGGTGTCAACGCGCGCAATCTCAAGACCCTCGAGGTCGACCGGAACACTTTCGCGCGGGTGTCTCCGGTGATCCCCGACGAGTGCGTGCGCATCGCCGAATCAGGCGTGCGGGGTCCCCGCGATCTGCTCGCTTACGCAGCGGAGGGCGCCGATGCGGTGTTGGTCGGCGAGAGTCTGGTCACCGGCGGCGACCCGGTCGCTGCGGTCCACGATCTCGTGACTGCCGGGGCGCATCCGTCGCTCAGTCGGGAATGACCGTGGCCTCCCTGACCGACAAGTTCGGCGAGTACGGTGGCCGGTTCGTGCCCGAGGCCCTGACCTTCGCACTGGACGAACTCGCGGCTCAGTTCCTGGCCGCCACCGCGGACCCCGACTTCACCGGCAGACTGGACGCCCTCAACCGCGACTACGTCGGTCGTCCGAGTCCGCTCACGGAGGTGCCGGGTTTCGCGGCGCACTGTGGTGGTGGCCGAGTGTTCCTGAAGCGTGAGGATCTCAATCACACAGGTAGCCACAAGATCAACAATGTCCTCGGACAGGCCCTGCTGACCGAGCGTATGGGGAAGAAGCGAGTCATCGCGGAGACCGGCGCGGGACAGCATGGAGTCGCCACGGCGACGGCGGCCGCCCTCCTGGGGCTGGACTGCACCGTGTACATGGGGGAAGAGGACACCCGGCGCCAGGCCCTCAACGTCGCGCGCATGAAGATGCTGGGTGCCACCGTCGTCCCGGTCACGGCCGGCACGCGGACGCTGAAGGACGCCATCAACGAAGCCATGCGCGACTGGGTCACCAACGTGGCCGACACCCACTACTTGCTGGGCACGGTGACCGGCCCGGCGCCGTTCCCCTCGATCGTGCGGCATTTCCAATCGGTGATCGGTCGCGAGGCTCGCGCCCAGATCATCGAGCGCATCGGTCGCCTGCCCGATGCAGCGGTCGCCTGCGTGGGTGGCGGGAGCAACGCCATCGGACTGTTCAGCGCGTTCCTGGACGACCCCGCGGTAGCACTGTTCGGATTCGAGGCCGGGGGCCATGGTGTTGCCAGCGGCCGACACTCGGCGCGCTTCGAAGGGGGAGCGCCGGGAGTCCTGCACGGCACTCGGACCTACATCATGCAAGATGAATTTGGTCAGACCGTCCCCTCCTACTCCATCAGCGCCGGACTGGACTACCCCGGCATCGGGCCGGAGCACGCGCACCTGTACGACCGGGGCCGGGCCACCTACGAATCGGTCACCGACGATGAGGCGATGGCCGCCTTCGAGTTGCTGTGCCGAACCGAAGGGATCATTCCGGCGCTCGAGACCGCCCATGGACTCGCGGGTGCCCTGCGGGTGGGCCAGCGGCTCGGGCCGCGGGCAGCGATGATCGTCAACCTGTCGGGGCGCGGTGACAAGGACATGGCCACGGCTGCCGAGTACTTCGGCCTGACGGCGCAGGACCAACCGTGACGACCGTTGCCGACGCCTTCGCCCGCGCCCGCGCCGCGGATCGGGCTGCCCTGATCGCCTATCTTCCCGCCGGGTTCCCCGATCATGCGACGTCGGTGCGCATCATCGAGGCCATGATCGATGCCGGAGTCGACATGGTCGAGGTCGGCATCCCGTACTCGGATCCGCTCATGGACGGGCCTGTCATCTGCGCCGCAGCGGAACAAGCACTGCAGCAGGGCACCACGACCGACGACGCACTCGATGTCGTGGCCGCCGTCGCGGGGCGTGGCGCGGCCATCGTCATGATGACGTACTGGAACTTGATCGACCGATATGGCCCGAGGCGCTTCGCCGATCGACTCGCGGCGGCCGGCGGCGCCGGCGTGATCACGCCGGACCTCACGCCCGAGGAGGGGGTCGACTGGGTCGCCGCCTGCGACGATCGCGGCTTGGCTCATGTGTTCCTCGCCGCTCCTTCGTCGACCGACGATCGGCTCGCGGTGGTCGCCAGTGCCACCAGTGGGTTCGTCTACGCCGCCTCATTGATGGGGGTCACGGGGGTGCAGCAGGCGGTCGGAAGCCAAGCGGCCGATCTCGTCGAGCGACTGCGGAGGGTCACTGCCACCCCGATCGCGGTGGGCATCGGAGTGTCCACCGCGGCCCAGGCCCACGATGTCTCCCAGTTCGCCGACGGTGTGATCGTCGGTTCGGCGTTCGTCCGGCGGGTCCTCGAGGCAACCGACGCCGACGCCGCCGTGGCGGCGGTCGGACAGTTCTCGCGGGAACTGGTCGCAGGCGTCGCCCGTCACAGCCGTTGAGCCCGGGTCACAGGAGAGTCACCATGCGCGGCGGCCGGGCTTTGTCCGCGTACAGTGGTGCGAGCCACTGAAGCCCCGGGCCGGCCAGACCGGTCCCGGGACCGACCAGCGAAGCACAGGGAGCAGTATCCGATGGCCACCCAGAAGCCCAAGAGCGCGCGCGAGAAGGCCGCCGAGGCTCGAGCCGCCGCCGAGGCTGCGGACAAGAGGCGCCGCCTGATCATCAACATCTCGATCGGCGCTGTGTTGGTTGTTGTCGTCGCGGCGTTGGTCGGCGGAGCATGGATCACGAGCCAGAACAACAAGAACGTCACGCAACCGAGTGCCGACGCCGCTGCCCCCGCGGGAGCATTCCCGGCGGACTCGCCGTACAAGTTCGGTGTCGAGTGGTCCGACGGGGTCACGGGGAAGCCCGTTCTCGAGATCTGGGAGGACTTCCAGTGTCCTGCCTGCCGTGACTTCGAGGCCGTATTCGGCCCCACCTTGCAGAAGGTCGCCGACAGTGGTGACGCCCAGGTGATCTTCCGCAGCACGTCGTTCCTCGACGGCAACTTCCCCGGCGATCACTCCAAGCGCGCGGCGGCTGCCTACGGCTGCGCGGTTGACGCTGGCAAGGGTGAGCAGTACCACGACATCCTCTATGCCAACCAGCCCGAGAACGAGGGCGACGGCTGGACCGACCAGCAATTGCTGTCGTTCGCCGAGCAGGCCGGGATCACTGGCGAAGCCAAGACCACGTTCGACAAGTGCCTGACCGATCGCACCTACGTCACGTGGGCCGTCAACGGCACCCAGGCCATGCAGGAGGCCGGAGTGTCCGGCACGCCCAGCCTCTACCTGAACGGTGTCGAGGTTTCCAATGAGGACCGCGCGACCCCGGAGGCGCTGCTGAAGGCGATCCAGGAAGCCGCCGCGAACCAGTGACCGCGGTGCTCGCGGCCCTGCCGACGTCCATTCCTAGCCCGGATCAGGGTGTCTGGAACCTTGGGCCGCTACCCGTGCGGGCTTACGCGCTGCTGATCATCGTCGGCATCCTGGTGGCAGTATGGGTGGGCAACCGACGATGGATCGCCCGCGGTGGGCAAGCAGGAACCGTGGCGGACATCGCCTTGTGGGCGGTGCCGTTCGGCATCGTCGGGGGTCGGCTCTATCACGTCATCTCCGACAACCAGCTCTACTTCGGGCCGGGTGGCTCCGGATGGGCCGGTGCCGTCCAGATCTGGCAGGGCGGCCTCGGCATCTGGGGGGCCGTGCTCGGCGGCGCGCTAGGCGCCTGGATCGGTTGCCGACGCAAAGGGATCCCGTTGCCACCGTTCGGCGACGCGATCGCCCCGGGGATCATCCTGGCCCAGGCGATCGGTCGGTTCGGCAACTACTTCAACCAGGAGTTGTTCGGTGCCCCCACCGACCTTCCGTGGGGTTTGGAGATCAGCCCGGTCAACCGTCCCGCCGGCTACGAGGTTTTCGAGACCTTCCACCCCACTTTTCTCTACGAAGCGCTGTGGAACCTCGCGGTGTTCGCCGTCCTGCTGTGGGCGGACCGGCGTTTCCGGATGGGCCACGGCCGGGTGTTCGCGCTGTACGTCGCGCTGTACTGCCTCGGTCGGGTCTGGATCGAGATGCTGCGCATCGATACTGCCAACACCGTGCTCGGCCTGCGGCTGAACGTCTGGACGGCGGTCATCGTCGGGGTCGGCGCCCTGCTGTACCTGGTGATCAGCGCCCGACTGCGCCCCGGGCGGGAGTCTGCCGCCGAGCTCCAACCGCACGGCTCGCCCGGCCAACAGAAGTCGAGCCGACGCCGACCCCGACTCCGGGGATGTGCCGTCAGGGGGCCGTGGTTCGGTCGAGGGTGCTGGGTCGGCGGAAGGCTCCGGGTCCTCCGGGGCCAAGCCCCCGCGTAGCGGCTGACTGTCGCCACAAGCAGGGGCTCATCCGTTCGCTTGGAGCGGCTGTGGACTCGTCAGAGCCTCGGTGTGGGGGTTATGATCCCGATAGCCGCGGGCCAACGTCGTCCCGCGGGCCAGCCCGGTGATCACATCGCCGGTTTCCCGCCCGCCGGACGACTGAAGGTAGCCCATGATGCACGCGGCTTTCCCCCCTCCTCAGGGTCTCTACGACCCCCGGCACGAACGCGATGCCTGCGGCGTGGCCTTCGTCGCCACGTTGACCGGTGCCCCGAGCCACGACATCGTCGCCAAGGCGCTGACGGCGTTGGCGAACCTGGAGCATCGAGGGGCCTCCGGTTCCGAGCCTGACTCCGGTGACGGGGCAGGAATCTTGACCCAGGTTCCCGACGCGTTCTTCCGTGCCGTCGTCGACTTCGATCTGCCGGTGGCGGGGGAGTACGCGGTCGGGACGGCGTTCCTGCCCTGCGATGACGACGGGCTCGGATCGACCTTCCTCCCGGCGGCCGACGACCTGTGCGCCCAGTCCGTCGCCGACATCGAGGAGATCGCGGCCGACGAGGGTCTGACGGTGCTGGGGTGGCGCGATGTGCCCACCGATCCGTCCTTGGTGGGGCGCACGGCGCGCAGCGTCATGCCCCGATTCCGGCAGCTCTTCGTCTCCCGGCCCGGATTGTCCGGCCTGGAACTCGACCGGCTGGCGTTCTGCCTGCGCAAGCGCGCTGAGCGTGAGACCGACGTGTACTTCCCATCCCTGTCGTCTCGCACGATCGCGTACAAGGGCATGCTGACCACCGCGCAACTGCCGGCCTTCTACCCCGATCTGACCGACGAGCGGTACGCCTCCGCCATCGGACTCGTGCACTCCCGGTTCTCCACCAACACTTTCCCGTCGTGGCCCTTGGCACACCCGTACCGGCTCATCGCCCACAACGGTGAGATCAACACAGTGATGGGCAATCGCAACTGGATGCGGGCTCGGGAAGCCATGCTCACGTCGGATCTGATTCCGGGCGACCTCACGCGGTTGTTCCCGATCTGCACCCCCGGCGCGAGCGACTCCGCATCATTCGACGAAGTCCTCGAGTTGCTGCACCTCGGGGGCCGTTCGCTGCCGCACGCGGTCTTGATGATGATCCCGGAGGCGTGGGAGAACCACACCGACATGGACCCCGCACGACGGGCGTTCTACGAGTTCCACGCCACCTTCATGGAGCCGTGGGATGGGCCCGCCAACGTGTCCTTCACCGATGGCACCGTCATCGGGGCCGTCCTCGATCGCAATGGTCTGCGACCCGGACGGTTCTGGGTCACCGACGACGGCCTGGTCGTATTGGCGTCCGAGGCCGGGGTGCTGGAGCTGGATCCGGCCACGGTGGTCCGCAAGGGTCGACTGCAGCCGGGCCGGATGTTCCTGGTCGACACCGCCGCCGGACGCATTCGCGAGGACGACGAGATCAAGTCGGAACTGGCGGGCGAGGCGCCTTATGAGGACTGGCTGCGCAACGGCATCATCCACCTCGATGACCTGCCCGACCGCGAGCACATCGTCTACACCCGCGAGTCCGTACTGCGTCGCCAGCAGACCTTCGGATACACCGAAGAAGAGGTCCGGATCCTGGTGGCCCCGATGGCCCGCGCCGGTGCCGAGCCGATCGGGTCAATGGGCACCGATACCCCAATCGCGGCAATCAGTGATCGCCCCCGGCTGTTGTTCGACTACTTCTCCCAGTTGTTCGCCCAGGTGACCAATCCGCCCCTCGACGCGCTGCGCGAGGAGATCGTGACCTCACTGGGTACCACCATCGGCCCGGAGGGGAACGTCCTCGAGGCCGTCCCCGGGCACTGTCGTCAGGTACGCCTGCCGTTCCCCGTCATCAACAATGACGATCTGGCCAAGATCCGGAACATCAATGCCGATGGCAACATGCCGGGTCTGGCGGCGGCGCGGGTGTCAGGCCTGTACCGCGTGAGCGGCGGTGGCGAGGCGCTGCGCCGTCGGCTCGACGAGATCTGTCGGGAAGTCGACGCCGTCATCCGTCAGGGCAAGCGGTTCATCATCTTGTCCGACCGCGATTCCACCGGTGAACTCGCGCCGATCCCGTCGCTGTTGCTGACCTCCGCTGTGCATCACCACTTGGTCCGCGAGAAGACCCGCACCATGGTCGGCATCATCGTGGAGGCCGGTGATGTCCGCGAGGTCCATCACGTGGCCCTGCTCATCGGCTACGGGGCCGCCGCGGTGAACCCCTACCTGGCGATGGAGACCGCCGAGGGGCTCGCCCGGCGCGGGATGCTGGGCGATATCGCCCCGGAGACCGCCGTGCGCAACCTGGTCAAGGCGCTCGGCAAGGGGGTGCTCAAGGTCATGTCCAAGATGGGCGTGTCCACGGTGTCCTCCTACTGCGGGGCTCAGATCTTCGAGGCCATCGGACTGTCGGCTGTCCTGGTCGACCAGTACTTCACTGGCACCACCTCCAAACTTGGTGGTGTCGGGCTCGAGGTGATCGCCGAGGAAGTCGCTCGGCGGCACCGCGTGGCCTACCCACCCAGCGGGATCTCGCCGGCACATCGGCGGCTCGCGGTCGGGGGCGAGTACCAGTGGCGTCGGGAAGGTGAACCACATCTGTTCGACCCAGAGACGGTGTTCCGCCTCCAGCACTCCACCCGTGAGAAGAACGCCGACATCTTCCGCGAGTACACCGACCAGGTTGATCAGCAGGCGCAACGCCTGATGACGCTGCGCGGACTGTTCGAGTTCCGCGTCGGGATCCGCGAGCCGATCCCCCTGGAGGAGGTCGAGCCGGCGACCGAGATCGTGAAGCGGTTCTCGACAGGGGCCATGTCGTACGGCTCAATCTCGGCGGAGGCGCACGAGATGCTGGCCATCGCCATGAACCGGATCGGGGCCAAGTCCAACACCGGCGAAGGTGGCGAGGACCCGGAGCGGTTCCTGCCGATGTCCAACGGCGACTCGCGCCGCAGCGCCATCAAGCAGGTCGCGTCGGGACGGTTCGGAGTGACCAGCGAGTATCTGGTCAACGCCGACGACATCCAGATCAAGATGGCCCAGGGCGCGAAGCCCGGCGAAGGCGGGCAACTGCCCGGCCACAAGGTCTACCCGTGGGTGGCGCGCACCCGGCACTCGACCCCGGGTGTCGGGCTGATCTCCCCGCCCCCGCATCACGACATCTACTCCATCGAAGATCTCGCGCAACTGATCCACGACCTGAAGAACGCCAACAACCGCGCCCGGATCCACGTCAAACTCGTGTCCGAGGTCGGGGTGGGGACCGTGGCCGCGGGCGTGAGCAAGGCGCACGCGGACGTCATCCTGATCTCCGGGCACGACGGCGGCACCGGCGCCTCCCCGCTGACCTCCTTGAAACACGCCGGTGCGCCGTGGGAGCTCGGGCTTGGCCGAGACGCAGCAGACGCTGCTGCTGAATGGCCTTCGGGACCGCGTGGTGGTCCAGACCGACGGCCAGTTGAAGACCGGCCGCGATGTCGTGATTGCCGCGCTGCTCGGGGCCGAGGAGTTCGGATTCTCGTCGGCGCCGCTGGTCGTCATGGGCTGCGTCATGATGCGTGTGTGCCACCTGGACACCTGCCCTGTCGGAATCGCGACCCAGAATCCGACACTGCGGGAGCGCTTCACCGGTCGGGCCGACCATGTCGTCAACTTCTTCATGTTCATCGCCGAACAGGTCCGGCAGTACCTCGCCGAACTGGGGTTCCGGACCCTGGAGGAGGCCGTCGGGCACGCTGAGATGCTGGACACGAGCAAGGCGATCCACCACTGGAAGGCCGATGGCCTGGATCTGAGCCCGATCCTGCACGTTCCCGCGGTGGATCATCCACGCCACCACGTCGTCGCACAGGACCACGGCCTGGCCGCGGCGTTGGACAACCAACTCATCACGATGTGTGCCGATGCCATCGAGCGCGGTGAGCCGGTGCGTGCCCAGGTCCCGATCCGCAATGTGCATCGCACCGTGGGGACGATGCTCGGCGCCGAGATCACCCGGGCGCACGGGGGTGCGGGCCTGCCGGACGGCACAGTGGACCTCACCTTCATCGGTTCAGCCGGGCAGTCCTTCGGCGCGTTCGTCCCGACCGGGGTCACGCTGCGTCTGGAGGGTGACGCGAACGACTACGTCGGCAAGGGTCTGTCGGGTGGCCGCATCGTGGTGCGCCCCGACCGCGCCGCGCCCTTCGTGGCGGCTGACCACATCATCGCGGGCAACGTGATCGGCTACGGAGCCACCGGTGGCGAGATCTTCCTCCGCGGGCGCGTCGGGGAGCGGTTCTGCGTCCGCAACTCCGGTGCGACCGCCATCGTCGAAGGGATCGGCGACCACGGCTGCGAGTACATGACCGGGGGACGCGTCGTGGTCCTCGGCCCCACGGGACGCAACTTCGCGGCCGGTATGTCAGGTGGCACCGCCTACCTGCTGGATCCCGACCCGTTGCGCATCAACCAGGAGATGGTCCGCCTCGAGCCATTGGACGACGAGGATCGCGAGTTCGTGCTCGACACGATGCGCAAACACGTGGAAGAGACGGAGTCCCAGGTCGCGGCGGAGCTGCTGGCCGATCCCGAGGCGGCACTGGAGCGATTCGGCAAGGTCATGCCGATCGACTACAAGCGAGTGCTGCAGGCCCGGGCCCGCGCCGAACTCGAAGGCCGCGATCCGATCAAGGCAGTGATGGAGGCGAGCAATGGCTGATCCGCGCGGATTCTTGAAAGCCGACCGCGAGTTGCCCCAGCGACGACCCGTCGATGTGCGCATCCGCGACTGGCGCGAGGTGTATGAAGAGTTCGAGGACGACCGACTGCAGACCCAGGCGGGGCGCTGCATGGATTGCGGCATTCCCTTCTGCCACAACGGCTGCCCGCTGGGCAACCTCATCCCCGAGTGGAACGATCTCGTGTGGCGCGGCGAATGGCGCATCGCGTCCGAACGACTCCATGCGACGAACAACTTCCCCGAGTTCACGGGACGGTTGTGCCCCGCTCCCTGCGAAACTGCCTGTGTCCTCGGGATCAACCAGCCCGCGGTGACCATCAAGCAGGTCGAGGTGTCGATCATCGACAAGGCCTGGGAAGAAGGCTGGGTCGCCCCTCAGGTTCCGGCTCGCCTGTCAGGTCGGACTGTGGCTGTGATCGGCTCCGGTCCGGCGGGACTGGCCGCGGCGCAACAACTGGCCCGCGCCGGGCACACGGTCGCGGTGCTGGAGCGTGCTGATCGCATCGGTGGGCTGCTGCGCTACGGCATTCCCGAGTTCAAGATGGAGAAGCGCCACCTGGATCGCCGGTTGGCGCAGATGGAGGCCGAAGGTGTGCGATTCCGGCCCGAACACCTTCGTCGGTCGCGACATCACCGGTGAGGAGGTCCGCGCTCGATACGACGCTGTCGTCCTCGCAGTTGGTGCGACGCAGTGGCGCGACCTCCCGGTCCCGGGCCGGGAACTGGCGGGTGTCCACCAAGCCATGGAGTTCCTTCCGCTGTCCAACCGGGTCTGTGAGGGAGACACGGAACGCGCCGAGATCGATGTCAACGGCAAGCATGTCGTGATCATCGGCGGGGGTGACACGGGTGCCGACTGTCTCGGTACCTCACACCGGCAGGGGGCTGCGTCGGTCACCCAGTTGGAGATCCTCCCGCATCCTCCCGACGACCGGCCCGCGGGCCAGCCGTGGCCGACCTATCCCATGACGTACCGCGTCAGTAGCGCCCACGAGGAGGGCGGCGAGCGTCTGTACTCGGTGTCCACCCAGAGATTCGTCGACGACGGCAACGGCCGCGTCACTGCGTTGGAACTCACCGAGGTGGAGTGGATCGACGGCCGATTCGAGCCGGTCGAGGGCAGCGTGCGCCAGATCCCGGCTGACTTCGTCTTCCTCGCGATGGGATTCACGGGGGTCGAAGCCGATCCATGGGTGGAGCAGTTCGGAGTCGAACTGGACGGCCGGGGCAACGTGGTGCGCGCCGACGACTACAGCACCGAGGCCCGGGGGGTGTTCGTGGCGGGTGACGCCGGCCGGGGCCAGTCCCTGATCGTCTGGGCAATTGCCGAGGGTCGCGCCGCTGCCGCATCTGTCGACGCCTACCTGACCGGCAGCTCGAATCTGCCGGTGCCGATCCCTGCCTCCGCCCGGCAACTGACGGTCTGACTGGTGAGCGCCGCCGACCAACTGCCTGATCAGTTGCCCGAACCGGAGTCGGACTCCGTGGTGGCGGAGATGTCGCGCATGGACCGTGCCCTGTACGCGGCGGTTGCCACGACCCCCACACCTCGGCTCGACAAGGTGCTCAGAGATCTGACCCGAACCGCGGACAAGTCGGTGCTCTGGTTCGGTATCGCCGGTGCTCTGGCACTGGCCGGGGGTGACAGAGGGCGCCGCGCCGCACTGACCGGGGTGGCATCGATCGGGGCGGCCAGTCTCGGCGTGAACGTCGGCGTGAAGACCGTCTTCCGACGCAGGCGTCCCGACCGCCCGGATCCCGTGAAGCACCGATTTGTGCCCATGCCGCGCTCGACGTCATTCCCCTCCGGTCACTCCGCCTCGGCTTTCGCATTCGCGCAGGGAGTGTCTTCCGTGCTTCCCGCGGCCTCCGTACCGCTGCACCTGGCTGCGGTACTGGTCGCCTACTCGCGCGTTCACACCGGTGTGCACTACCCCGGTGACGTCGTGATCGGATCACTGATCGGGATCGTCACCGGTGGCGCCGTCGGGCGGCTGCTGCGCTCCCGGGCCTTGCCCGGCATCGCATCTCCGCGTCCGTCCGGGCTTCGCAGCGCCAGCGTGTGAGCCGGCCGAGCGCGGAGGTCAACCGCCCGCGGGTACCTCGGCCTTCGCCGGAGTTTCCGGGTGGTCGGCATCATCGGAGTCCGCGCTCTCATCGTCGGCGACGTCGTGGCGTTTCACGTAGATGCCGAGCAGTGCGAGCAACATGGCCATGACCGGAACCGCGAGGAATGCACCCGCGACGCCGAACAGCGCCGCGCCGAGCATGACCGAGGCGAAGGCGACCGCCGGGTGCACGTCCACGGCTCTCGCGCTGATCTTGGGTTCGATGGTGAGGTTCTCCACCTGCTGGTAGAGCAGCGCCCACGCGAGGGCCAGGATCCCGACAATGGGTCGTCCGCTGGTGAGCCCCACCACCACGGGCAGAACGATCGAGATGTAGGTACCGATCGTGGGCACGAATTGCGCCACGATCCCCGTCCACAGGGCCAACGGGAGCCAGTACGGCATCCCGATCAAAAGGAACACCACGGCGGTGGTCGCCGAGTTGATCGCGGCGAGAACCACTCGAGCACCCACGTAGCCACCCGTCTTGGTGGCGGTGATGTCCCAGACGTTGAGGACCACACCTTGAATCCGGGCGGGGAACAGACTCGCGAACCAACGACGCAGGCGCGGCCCGTCAGCCGACAGGTAGAAGGTGATCAGCCCGAACGTGAAGACGGAGAAGAATCCGCTGGCCACGGAGCCGAGGATCGTCAGAGCCTGACCGGCGATCTGGGTCGCCAGTTGCTGCGCCTTGGCGGCATCGAACCCGATCGAGGACTTGATCGAATCGACACTCAGGGACAGGTCAAAGGTCGAGTTCGCCCACGTGATGATCGCATCGATGGCGTTCGGCAACGCAGTCACGATTGCGGTCAGTTGCTCGACGAACAATGCTCCGAACGCCATCAGGAACAAGACCGCGAACACGATGAACGCCACCATCACGCTGAGAGTGGCCAATCCGCGAGGCATGAAGCGTGCGAGCCGATCCACGGCCGGCGCCATGGCGATGGAAGCGAACCACGACATCAGGACGGTGAAGATGACGCTGCCGCCGTCGTCGAGGATGAACCACAAGAAGCGTGCCAGCGCGAACGCAGCGATCAGGACGAGGCTGATGCGCCAGATATTGCCCGGGTCCATCAATATGGTCCGGCCCCGGGCGGCGCTGCTCGGAGCCTCAGGTGCCACCGCCTCGACGGTTGCCTCGGAACTGTCGGTCATACTTCTCCTCGGTGATCCGCTCCCGGCGATTCCTCCGGGGGTGATCCGCCCCGGCTGATCCCATGCGCGATCGCGCACCAGGGTACGGGAGCCTGGCAGGTGCAGACGGCCATCCCTCGAAAGACGGCCATTCCTCGAATAGGGGTGACGTCCTGCGGGCCGCAGTCGCCGGGTGGCAGGATTCCGGGCGACAGTGAGATGACGACGGAGAATCGAGACGAGACGTGCCAGTGCCGACGACATTGCATCGCGTTCAGGCGATCCTGGCGCTCATCTGTGCGGCGATCCTCGTGGCCCTCGTGGTCGTGCTGCTGTTGTCCAGCCCCGCCGCCCTGCTCATCGCTCTGTTGGGACTGGCGCTCACCGGAGGTGGCGCGTGGTGGCTGGTCACGGAACGGATGCCGCGTCGCGCGATCGGTGCCGCCGGACTCATCATCGGTCTTGTCGTGGTGGCCGGGGCGATCGTCCTTGTCGTGGTCGGTTTCGACGGCCGGGTCGCCGCCATCATCGCCATCGTGATCCTGGCCGCCGCGGCAGCGGCTCAGGCCCGGCTCGCACTCGTCGCGGGCCTGCACGACAGCGACAGATCCATCGCCGCAG
Organism: Candidatus Nanopelagicales bacterium; assembly: GCA_037045355.1. Lineage (NCBI taxonomy): Bacteria > Bacillati > Actinomycetota > Actinomycetes > Candidatus Nanopelagicales > Candidatus Nanopelagicales bacterium. The sequence goes on from JBAOHO010000014.1 coordinate 224,787, forward strand.
CGCCCAGCAAGCCGGTCTTGATCGCCAACCCCAAGTCCGGCGGCGGAAAGGTGGAGAAGTTCGACCTCACAGATCTGGCGCAGCAGTTCGGAGTGGAAGTCGTCCTGCTGAATCCGGGCGATGACCTCGAACAGTTGGCACGAGACGCGATCGCCCGCGGTGCAGACTGTCTCGGGATGGCCGGCGGTGACGGTTCCCAGGCGCTGGTGGCAGCCGTTGCCACCGAGCACGATCTTCCGTTCGTCTGCATTTCCGCGGGTACGAGGAATCACTTCGCGCTGGACCTGGGGCTGAATCGCGACGATCCCCGCGAGGGCATGATCGCGTTCCGGGAGGGTGTCGAGCGGCGCATCGACTACGCGACAGTCGGGGATCGTCTGTTCGTGAACAACGTCTCGATGGGGGTGTACGCCACGATTGTCCAGCAGGACTCTTATCGGGATGCGAAACTCGAGACGTCCAAGGAACTCCTGCCGACGCTGCTCGGCAGCGAACAGCAACCCTTCGACTTGCAGTTCACCGCATCCGACGGCACCAAGGTCGACGGAGCCTTCCTGATCCTGGTGTCCAACAACCCCTATGTGCTGGGCCCCAAACTCGACGTATCCCAGCGGCGCAGTCTGACCACAGGTGAACTCGGTGTCTTCGCGGTGAACGCGTCGTCCGGCGCGGAGGCGGCTGCGCTCGTGGCTCGCTCGACGGTGGGCCTCGGCGGCCGAGATCCCCACGTTCATCAGTTCACGACATCCGAGTTCGCCGTTCACTCGCGCTCCGGACGCGCGTTCGCTGGCGTCGACGGGGAGGCGCTGGATCTGGCAACCCCGTTGCTGTTCCGCAGCCATCCAGGCGGTCTGCGGATCAGAGTCCCGATCGACAGCGATCGGCGCCTGGCACGACGGCGGGCGCGTAATGTCGGCATCGGGGACCTGTTCCGGGTGGCCGCCGGCAAACCGATGAGTATTCGAGAATGAGGGACCGTCATGAGCCGTCAAGACCGCGCTACGGGCCGTCAAGACCCGACGAGAAGGAGCAACCATGACCGGTGACACCGTTCCACTGGGGCCCGGTCCCCAGTCACCTTCGGGAACCGACGCCCAGAAGCAGATCGAGCAACTCCAGGCAGAAGTCGATCGGCTGCGGGGGCAGTTGTCCGAGCAAAGCGGTCCCACGCCGAAACCGGCTCGGACCGGTAGTCGGTGGCGCAGTTTCTGGTCGGCCGTGCTCATCATCGTTGCCTGCATCATGGCGCCGCTGTCCGTGGTGGCGGTGTGGGCGCGTGGCGAGGTCACCGACACGGATCGATACGTCGCGACCGTAGCCCCGCTGGCCAGCGACCCCGCGGTGCAGCAGGCCGTCAGCGACCGGGTCAGCGACGAGTTGCTGGCACAGGTGGACATCCCTGCCCTGACGCAGGAGTTCGTCTCCGTCGTGAGCGACAATCGCAAGCTCACGCCCAGGCAAGAGGCGGCGCTGACCGCCTTGGAGGGCCCAGTCAACAGCGGCATCGAAGGCTTCATCCGCGACAAGGTGACCCAGGTCATCCAGTCGCCGCAGTTCGCGTCGGTGTGGACGCAAGCGAATACCCAGTTGCACATGGAGTTGAACTCAGTGCTGTCCGGCGAGAACAGCGGAGCGGTCTCCATCGAGGGGGACAAGCTGGTACTCAACGTCGGTGACGTGGTCGAACAGGTGAAGACCGAACTGGTGGCCGACGGGTTCTCCGTGGCCTCGAAGATTCCCGCGGTCGACGCCCAGATCGTGTTGGCGGAATCGAACAGCATCGCCGAAGCCCAGTCGGCCTACTCGGCCTTGAACACGATCGGCGTGTGGCTGCCGATCATCGCCGCGATCTTGGCCATCCTCGGAATCTTGGTGGCCAACACCAGCCGGAAGGCAGTCCTCGGACTCGGAATAGGACTGACCCTCGCGATGTTCGTCAGCGCCCTCGCGGTCGCGAGCCTGCGCGCGGGCCTGATCGCCGAACTCCCCGAAGCATCGAGCGCAGCGGCGGCCACAGCCATCCTCGATCAGGTCACTCTCTTCCTGCGTCAGGCCCTGTGGGCCGGATTCGCGGCCGGCATCGTGTTGATCCTCGCCGCGGTATTCACCGGTCCCAGCCGCTTCGCTACCGGTGTGCGCGGACTGTTCACCCGGGCCGCCGGCGCGATCCAGGGTCAGCTCGCCTCGTGGGGGGCGTCCATGGACTCGGTGCGGCATTGGGTCGCGGCCCAGGCGACGGGACTGCGGATCGCGGCGACCATCGCGGCGATCGCGATCATCATCATCCAGCGCTACAAGACCGTCGAGTTGATCCTCTGGACAACGGCGGGGCTCCTGGTCGTCCTGTTCATCATCCAGATCTTCGCGTCGGGTGAGCGCCTCGACAGTCCGGTCGAGGATGGCGAAGCCGGGGCAGGGGCGTCGACCTGAGCGGGGGTGATGAGGCGCTGATGTCTGGGGACGACACCACGGACGCAAGCGACGCGAGCGACGCGAGCGACGCGAACGGCACGAGCGCGGGGGCACCCGGTGGGGCCGGGATCGGTCGACTGCTCGGCCTGGCTGTCGCGATCGGCATTGTCGCTTCATTGCTGGCGGTGCTGTTCGTGACTGTCGAGCACGAACTGCAGGCATTGCTGTGGACACATCTTCCGGAGGCGCTGGGCTGGCAGACGGCTCCGGCGTGGTGGGTGTTCCTGTTGCTTCTGATCGGCGCCGTGCTCACTTGGGGCGCTCTCCAACTGCCCGGCCACGGCGGACACAGTCCGTTGGACGACATGTCGTTCGTGATCGATCCCCGCTTCCTCATCTCGGTGGTGTTCGCGGCGCTGGCGTCCCTGTCGTTCGGTGTCGTCCTCGGACCGGAGGGCCCTCTGCTCGCCATCGGGGCCGCTGCCGGGGCGGTACTCATGCGAGGCCAGGACGAGCAGGTGCGGCACCTGGGTATGGCGGCCGGCGCTGTCTCCGCGATGGGCCTGATCCTGGGCAATCCCTTGATCGCCATGATCCTGGTGCTCGAGGCGGCTGTGCTCAAGGGGAGCCCCGGTGGCAAACGCGCAATGATCGGGATCCTGCCGGTGTTGGTGGCGCTCGGATTCGGATACGTGATCCAGGTCGGTGTCGGTGACTGGGGTGGATTCGGCGAGTCCGTCCTCGCGGTGCCCGGGCTACCGCCATACCCCGACCTCCAGTTGGTGGATGTGGCGGTAGGGATTCCCGTCGCAGCTGTCGTCGCGATTCTGGCCGTGATCGCTGTCGGTGCCGGTGAGGTGTTTCGGGAGAAACTCCATGCCGGCAGCCTGACCGCTCTTGTCGTTGCCGCTCTGGTCGTCGCGACCGCCGCGGTCGTTGTGTCAGCCGTCACGGGGCAGACCACGGGCACCATCTTGTTCTCCGGGCAGAACGCCATCCCCGAGGTCCTCACGATCGGCACCGGATCCACGCTGATCGCCATCCTGATCGGCAAGACCATCGCGTACGCGGTGAGCCTCGGCAGTGGTTTCCGCGGCGGCAAGATCTTCCCAGCCGTCTTCCTCGGTGTTGGTGTCGGAGTGGCAGCATCCTTGCTGTCGGACGAGCTGAATATGTCCGCGCTGGTCGCAGCCGGTATGGCCGCTGCTACCGCAGCGGTGACCCGGTTGCCGGTCACCGCGACAACCCTGGCGGTGCTGTTGAGTTCGGCTGCCGGTCTGGCCGTCACCACCACCGCCATCGTCGGCGCCATCGTGGGGGTACTTGTGCGAGTCGCGCTCGACGCCCGCCGAGCCCCCGCAGCGGCTGACGTTCCGCCGGCGCAGCCTCACGGAGCCCCATCGTGAGACAAGACGCCGTGCGAGACTCATGAGCGCCGACGGCGGGTCGCCCGATTCGCAGGCTCGGTGGCTGCCATACTCGGCGCGTGTCTGAGCAGGCGGTGGAGTCCGAGGCTCCGACGACACTGCCCCCATTCGTGGTGCCGCGGGCCCTCGCGGTCACTGCCGGAATGACCTGGCGGATCCTCGTGATCGGCCTGGGAATCTACATCCTCATCTGGGCGCTCTTCCAGATCGCCCCGGTTGCCCTGGCCATCTTCCTGGCGCTGTTCGTCACCGCCTTGGCAGGTCCGGTCGCGCGGTTGTTCCAGCGTGTGCTCCCGAAAGTCGTCTCTGTGGTGCTCGCGCTGCTGCTCATCACCGTCGTCGGGGGCGTCATCATCTTCAGCGTTCTGCGGTCCATCATCGAGCAGGGGCCCGCCCTGGCGTCGGCGATCACGGCCGGGATCCAGGACGTCGAGGACTGGTTGCAGCAGGGTCCGCTGCAGTTGACCGGAGATCAGTTGAACTCCGTCCAGCAACAGGCGGAGACTTGGGCCAAGAGCGCCGGGGAGTCGATTGCCTCCGGTCTGCTGTCGGACCTCGGCGAGGTCGGCACCATCATCACGGCCGGGTCTGTGTTCTTGTTCGGGACCGTGTTCTTCATGGTCTCCGGGCCGTCGATCTGGCAGTGGCTGGTCGACTGGGTGCCGGTTCGGGTGCGTGACACGTTCGACACCTGCGGCCAACTCGCCTGGCGCACGATGGCCGGTTACGGGCGGGGCATGGTGGTGGTTGCGTTGTGCGATGCGTTCCTGGTCTTCATCGGACTGACGATCCTGCAGGTTCCGCTGGCCCCCGCCCTGGCGGCCGTGGTGTTCATGGGTGCGTTCATCCCTGTCATCGGTGCGCCCATCGCCACCTTCCTGGCGGCGTTGGTGGCGCTCGCCACCAAGGGCCCCGTCACCGCCTTGCTTGTGGTCGCACTGACGATCGTCGTGGGTTCGTTCGACGGCGATGTGATGCAGCCCTTGGTGATGGGCAAAGCCGTCTCCCTGCACCCGCTGGCGATCGTGACCATCATCGCCGCCGGGGCCCTGACATTCGGGGTCATCGGGGCGCTGATCGCGATACCGATCGCATCGTCGATCTACGTGATCCTGAAGTACCTCACGGGGCGAGATCCGGATCACCCCTATCCGCGGCGACCCGAGATGGAGCCGGCCCCGGCGTGATTGGGGCCCCGGTGCGATCGTGTGGGAGTGCGCAACTGCGGTGGCGTTCTATGATGCGGTGACACCCACCACTGGAGGATCTCCATGAGCCAAGCGGCCGCCGACGATATCGAACTCGGCCCCATCGACTACCTCGTTGTCGAGTACCCCGGGGGGCAGATGACCGGTGAGGCGCTGCCGCATCTGGTGTCCCTGGTCGAGTCCGGGACCATCCGGATCCTCGACGTCGCGCTGGTGCGCAACCTCGCAGGAGGCGGTTTCCAGGCGATCCGACCCGAGGATCTCGTCGCCGCCGGTGCCACGGAATTCGAGCTTCTGGCAGGTGTCGCGACCGGCATGTTGTCGGACGAGGACCTCGCCGAAGTGGCTGCCATCATGGACGCCGACAGTGCAGCAGTCATCCTCGTGTACGAGAACTCCTGGGCCGCTCCCATGGCCACCGCCATGCGCCGCGCCGGTGGACAGTTGATCTCCAACGGCCGGATCCCCGTCGAGGCCGTGGTCGCCGCCCTCGGCGAGAGCGTCGACGCCACGATCACCGGCCGCTGAGACCCACCACCCGCCGACCCCCAACCCCCACCCCAACCAGCACCCACCAACCAGCCGAGAACTCGAACCGAGAGGAACCACAATGCCCGGACTCTTGCGCGGCGTCGCCCGTACCGCGGTGATCGCCGGAACTGCCACCGCCGTGTCCAACGGAGTTTCCAAGCGCCAGGTCAGCCGCTGGGACAAGAAGGCTCAAGAACAGCAGGCTCAGCAACCGCAGCAGGCGCCCCCTGCCCAGCCGGCTGCCCCGGCCCCGGCTCCCGGCTGCCCCTGCCGACGACATGACCGCCAAGGTCGAGCAGTTGAAGCAGCTGGCTCAGTTGAAGGACCAAGGCATCCTCACCGAGGAGGAGTTCGCAGCCCAGAAAGCCAAGATCCTGGGCTGACGTCGGACTCCGCTGGAGTCGGATCGCCGCGACCACTAGGTTCGAGCCATGCGCCGGGCCAAGATCGTCTGCACCATGGGTCCCGCGACGGATTCCTTCGATGCGGTGCGCGAACTTGTCCAGGCGGGCATGGACGTGGCGCGCCTGAACCTGAGCCACGGCACCCATGCCGACCACGAGCGCACTTACCGCCATGTCCGCCGAGCCGGCGACGAGGCCGGGCGCGGTGTGGGAATCCTGGCCGATCTCCAGGGTCCGAAGATCCGGCTCGGTACATTCACCGATGGCTCCGTGGCGCTGCAACGAGACGAGCGGTTCGTCATCACCACCGACGAGGTCCCCGGTGACTCCGGGATCTGCTCGACCACCTACGCCGGGCTGCCCGGGGATGTGCGACCCGATGACCTGATCCTCATCGACGACGGCCGGGTCACCGTTCGGGTGGCCGACATCGTCGGCAACCAGGTGATCACCCGGGTCATCGAAGGTGGCGTCGTCTCCGACCACAAGGGCCTCAATCTCCCGTCGGCCACCGTGAGCGTGCCCGCGCTCACCGAGAAGGACGACGCGGACCTGCGGTGGGCGCTGCAGATCGGCGTCGACATGGTCGCGCTGTCCTTCGTGAGGTCGGCCGCCGACATCGATGACGTCCACCGCATCATGGACGAGGTCGGTCGCCGCGTGCCTGTGCTCGCCAAGGTCGAGAAGCCGCAGGCTGTCGCGCGACTGCAGGAGATCGTCGACGCCTTCAACGGCGTCATGGTCGCTCGCGGCGATCTCGGTGTGGAGATGCCGTTGGAGGAGGTCCCGCTCGAGCAGAAGCGCGCGATCGACTTGTGCCGCAAGGCGGGCAAGCCGGTGATCGTGGCTACTCAGATGTTGGACTCGATGATCACCGCGACTCGGCCGACCCGGGCCGAGGTGTCCGACGTCGCCAACGCGGTCCTCGACGGAACCGATGCGCTCATGTTGTCGGGGGAGACCAGTGTGGGTCGACACCCGGCGCACGTGGTCATGACGATGTCCCGCATCATCACCCACGTCGAGGAAGAGGCGTTGGACCGACTGCCGCCGCTACCGCCGGATCCGCAGGGATCGACCGCCCGGGCCATGACTCGCGCAGCTGTCGATGTGGGCCGGTCGGTCGAGGCGACTCACGTGATCGCCTTCACCGAGACGGGATCGACCGCCCGCCTGATCTCGCGTCACCGGCCGGACATCCCCTTGCTGGCCTTCACCCCGAACGCGGATGTGCGCAGCAAACTGTCCGTCGTGTGGGGAGTAGAGACCTTTCTGGCGCCGAAGGTCCGCGAAACCGACGACCTGGTTCAGCAGGTCGACTCGGCGCTGCTGGCGATCGGCAGGGTTCGACCGGGCGAACGTGTCGTGATCGTGGCCGGCGTACCACCGGGGGTGCCGGGTACCACCAACGGCATGCGGGTACACAAGATCGGCAGCGCCTGACGCCGGAACTCCGCCGAAGTCTTGGATCTCTCCGGCAAAAGACGTCCGGATCGACTGATCAGTCGACGGCGGATCGGGCCTCGGGGTTCAGGACCCCCCACGCGATGAGTTCCTCGGCGAGCAGCCCCGCCGGTTGGTCGTAGATCACGGCCAGGGTGCGCAAGTCCTCGGCACGGATCGACAGCACCCGGCCGTTGTAGTCGCCGCGTTGGGTCTGGATCGCGGCGGCGTAGCGCGCCAAAGGCGCAGCCTTGTCCGTGGGTACCCGGTTGAGCTGCTCGAGGTCGATCACGATCTGGGTCGGCGGTTCCAATGTGGCGCCCGCGACGCCGCCCGGCAGCAGTTCGCCCACCGGGACCCCGTAGAAGTCGGCGAGTTCGGCGAGTTTCGCCACGGTCACTGCGCGGTCCCCCCGCTCGTAACTGCCGATCACGACCGCTTTCCAGCGCCCTTCGGACTTCTCCTCGACGCCCTGCAGGGAAAGGCCCTGCTGCTGGCGGATCGCCCGCAATCGGCTGCCGAGAGCCTTGGCGTAGTCGCTGGACATATGTTCTCCCCACCCTGCGTAGTCGGTACGTCGCCGACAAATCAATACGTTACGTAGTCGCCATGCGAGCCTCAATCACTATACGTGCGGATTGGGTCACATCGAACCCCGTTGGAGACCTCTGAAGCCGCTTGAAAGACGATTGTGACCACCGAGGGTGATCGGACACGGATGTTCCAGACCGACGCCCCACGCCTGCTGCGCGGCGGGGACGCAGTCGCGGGTTAGGGTAGTTCGACCATCCTTTAACAAGCCGTCCAGCGAGGCGGCGAAGGAGTGTGACATGGGGACATCTCCGCCCAGTGGCAGCACCGTCGGCCCCGTCGTGCTCGACGACGCCGACCTCAACCGGGCCCTCACTCGCATCTCGCACGAGATCATCGAGTACGCGAAAGGGGCGCACGATCTCGTCATCCTCGGGATCCCGACCCGTGGTGCGATCCTGGCGCAGCGACTGGCCGACCGGATCGGTATGGCCGAGGGATGCGTCGTGCCCGTCGGGTCCATCGACGTGACCATGTACCGCGACGACTTGAACATGCACCCCGCTCGGGCGCTGGGACACACCTCCATCCCGAGCCAGGGGATCGATGGCCGCATCGTGGTACTGGTCGATGACGTGCTGTTCTCGGGCCGCACGGTTCGCGCCGCATTGGACGCCATCCACGACGTGGGCCGCCCCCGGGCGGTTCGGTTGGCGGTCATCGTCGACCGGGGCCACCGCGAACTACCGATCCGGGCCGACCACGTCGGCAAGAACCTCCCCACCCACAAGGGCGAGAGTGTCCGGATGCGCCTGACCGAGATCGACGGTGTCGACGAGATCGTCCTGCTGCGCAAGGAGGTCGACGAATGATCCGCCACCTACTGTCCGCCAAGGACCTCAGCCACGACGACGCCGTCTTGGTCCTGGACACCGCTGCCGAGATGGCCACCCTGTCCGACCGCTCGGTGAAAAAACTGCCCGCCTTACGCGGTCGCACCGTCGTGAACCTCTTCTTCGAGGATTCGACCCGCACCCGGATCTCGTTCGAGGCCGCGGCCAAGAGGCTGTCTGCGGACGTCATCAACTTCTCCGCCAAGGGGTCATCGGTATCCAAGGGGGAGACGCTCAAGGACACCGCCTTGACCCTGCAGGCGATGGGAGCCGACGCGGTGGTGATCCGCCACGGCGCCTCGGGGGCACCGCATCGGCTGGCCGAAGCCGGGTGGATCGACGGTGCTGTGGTCAACGCCGGAGACGGCACCCACGAGCACCCCACCCAGGCGCTGCTCGACGCCTTCACCATCCGGCGGCACTTGCGTGGTGGCACCGGCGACCTGGCTGGTCTGCGCGTGACGATCGTCGGAGACATCCTGCACAGTCGGGTCGCCCGATCGAACGTGCACCTGCTGGACACGTTGGGCGCGAAGGTCACGCTGGTGGCCCCGCCGACTCTGCTGCCGGTCGGGGTGGAGCAATGGCCGGTGACCGTGTCCTACGATCTCGACGAACCGCTGCCCGACAGCGACGCCGTCATGATGCTGCGCGTGCAGCGGGAACGGATGAACGCCGCGTACTTCCCCAGCATCCGCGAGTACAGCCGCCGCTACGGACTCGATCAAGATCGCATGGACCTGCTGCCCGAACACGCGATCGTCATGCACCCCGGTCCGATGATCCGCGGCATGGAGATCGCCGACGGCGTCGCCGACCACGATCGCTCGGTAATCGTCGAGCAAGTCGCGAACGGAGTCAGCGTCCGCATGGCGGTCTTGTACCTGCTCGTGGGTGGCGCCCGTTCCCAGTCGCCGGTCACTGTGGCTGCGGAGGTGGGCGCGTGAGTACCTACCTCCTGCGCGGAGTACGCCCGCTCGGTGGCGCAGTCACGGACGTCCTGTTGGCGGATGGCGTCATCGCCGCGATCGGTCCGGACGCTGCTACCGCTTCTGCTGCCCCCGGCGACACCGCCGTCACCGTCCTCGATCTTCCCGGGCAGGTACTGCTGCCGGGTCTCGTCGACCTGCACACCCACCTGCGCGAACCCGGCCGCGAGGACGCCGAGACCGTCCGGTCTGGGTCGGCTGCCGCCGCGCTGGGAGGGTTCACCGCGGTTCATGCCATGGCCAACACCGATCCGGTGGCCGACACCGCCGGCGTCGTGGAGCAGGTCTTCCGCCTCGGCCAGGAAGCCGGATACGTCGATGTCCATCCGGTCGGCGCGGTCACCGTCGGCCTGGGCGGCCAGCAACTCGCCGAGTTGGGTGCCATGGCCGACTCGGCTGCTCGCGTGCGGGTGTTCAGTGACGACGGCAAGTGCGTCGACGACGCCCTGCTCATGCGCCGGGCGCTGGAGTACGTCAAAGCATTCGACGGTGTGATCGCCCAACACGCGCAGGAGCCGCGCCTGACCGCGGGTGCTCAGATGAACGAGGGCGCTGTTTCGGCGGTCCTGGGATTGCGCGGCTGGCCGGCGGCGGCAGAGGAAGCGATCATCGCGCGCGACATCTTGCTCGCCGACCACGTCGGTTCCCGCCTCCACGTCTGCCATGTGTCCACCGCGGGCAGCGTCGACCTCATCCGGCGCGCCAAGGAGAGAGGCATCGACGTCACGGCGGAGGCGACCCCGCACCATCTGTTGCTGACCGACGAGTTGGCCCGCAGCTACGACCCCGTGTACAAGGTCAATCCGCCGCTGCGCACGGAGCGCGACGTCATGGCACTGCGGGAGGGTGTCGCGGACGGAACCGTCGACATCGTCGCCACCGACCATGCCCCCCACACGTCGGAGGACAAGGACTGCGAATGGGATGTCGCCGCCTTCGGCATGCTCGGGCTACCCACGGCCCTTTCCGTGGTGGTCATGACGCTGGTCGAGCCCGGTCTGCTCGACTGGGTGGGGGTCGCGGACCGACTGTCGTCAGCCCCCGCCGCGATCGGGCGTGTGCCCGATCAGGGTCGGCCCCTGGCCGTGGGGGAGCCCGCGAACCTCACTGTGCTCGATCCGGACGCGCAGTGGACCGTCGACCCTTGGCAGTTCCCCGGGCCTGCGCGGAACTCGCCGTACCGTGAGATGCGACTTCCCGGTCGGGTCACCACGACATTCCTGCGCGGCACCCCGACCGTGCTGGGAGGCGCACTGCAATGGTGAGCGCCGACCAACTGTCCCAACAGGCCGCGGTGACGGATTGGCCGTTGCGCCTCCTGCTCGTGATGCTGACGCTCGTCGTCATCACGCTGGCGCTGTGGGGGCTGCGGCGCGGCTGGCAGAACCGCGGCCGACGTCAAGACCTGACCCTCCCGGCGGTGCCCGCCGCGGTCACTGAGATGCCCTCTCGAGGGCCCGAGGGGGTGAGGGGCAAGTACCTGGGGACAGTGCCCGAGGGGCAACCCATGGAACGGCTCGTCGCCGCCGGGGCGGTCGCCCAGGCCGAGGTGATCGTCTCACCGGCGGGAGTACTGCTGCGCCGCCAGGGCGAGGGGCCGCTCTTCGTCCCCCATGACGACATCGTGTCGGTCTCCACGAGTCCCGGCCTGCTGATGCGCTACTACGGCCGACACGGTGTCCTGCTGATCAATTGGCAGTGGTCCGGAGCCATGGTGAGCAGCGGCATCTGGTTCGCCGACCCCGACGATCAGTCGGCCGTGCGCGACGCCATCGAGCATGTCCATCTGGAGGAAGTCTCATGACGGATCCTGCGGTCCTGGTTCTCGAGGACGGCCGAACCTTCCGGGGTCAGGCCTATGGCGCGCGAGGGGTGACATTCGGCGAGGCAGTCTTCACCACCGGCATGACCGGCTATCAGGAGACCCTCACGGATCCCTCCTATCACCGCCAAGTCGTCGTGCAGACCGCCCCTCACATCGGCAATACCGGCATGAACCGTGAGGACCCGGAGTCGCGGCGTATCTGGGTGTCCGGCTACGTGGTCCGCGACCCCGCAGTGCGGGCGAGCAGTTGGCGGGCCGACAGCGAACTCGAGGCCGACCTCGCCGCCGCCGGTGTCGTCGGCATCGCCTGTATCGACACCCGTGCCCTGACCCGACACCTGCGCCAGCGCGGTGCCATGAGGGTGGGTGTGTTCTCAGGACCTGACCTCGCGTCCGAGTCGGACCTCCTGGCGCAGGTGCGGGCCAGCCCGCCCATGGCCGGGGCCGATCTGACAGCCGAGGTCACGACCAGCGAGCCCTATGTCGTCGAGCCCGACGGCGACCACCGATTCACCGTCGCCGCCGTCGATCTCGGTATCAAGGCGATGACTCCTCGGCGCCTGGCCGAACGTGGGGTTCGCGTCATCGTCCTGCCCGCCGCGACATCCGCGACCGACCTGCTCGGCACCAAAGCGGACGGCTACTTCCTGTCCAACGGCCCTGGCGACCCGGCCACCGCCGACCACGCGGTGTCGCTGGTGCGCGCCGTGCTCGAGGCAGATCGACCCTTGTTCGGCATCTGCTTCGGCAACCAGATGTTCGGGCGCGCGCTGGGATTGGACACCTACAAGCTCAAGTTCGGCCACCGGGGGATCAACCAGCCTGTCAAGGATCTCGCCACGGGCAGGGTCGAGGTGACCGCCCACAACCACGGATTCGCGGTCGCTGCACCGCTGCACGAGCCCTTCGACACTCCGTTCGGGCCCGCTGAGGTGAGCCATGTGTGCCTCAACGACGATGTCGTCGAAGGTCTGCGTCTGGCCAGCGGGCGGGCTGCGAGTGTCCAGTACCACCCCGAGGCAGCCGCCGGACCCCATGACGCCGCCTACCTGTTCGATCGCTTCTGCTCCGTGATGGGGGGCAACTGACATGCCACTGCGTGACGACATCTCGTCGGTGCTGGTGATCGGCTCGGGGCCCATCGTCATCGGACAGGCCTGCGAGTTCGACTACTCGGGCACACAGGCGTGCCGGGTTCTCAAGGACGAGGGTCTGCGCGTGATCCTCGTCAACAGCAACCCGGCCACCATCATGACCGACCCGGAGTTCGCCGACGCCACGTACGTCGAACCCATCACCGTGGACATGGTCGAGCAGATCATCGCCAAGGAGCGTCCGGACGCACTCCTACCGACGCTCGGCGGGCAGACCGCGCTGAACACCGCCATCGCACTGTCCAAGGCCGGGGTGCTCGACACCTACGGTGTCGAACTCATCGGTGCCGACATCGATGCGATCGAGCGCGGCGAGAACCGGGAGGTGTTCAAGACCATCGTGTCCTCCATCGGAGCGGAGTCCGCGCGCAGCCGCATCTGCCACACCCTCGATGAGTGCTTCGCGGCAGTGGAGGAGTTGGGCTACCCGGTGGTCGTACGACCTTCGTTCACGATGGGCGGGGCCGGATCCGGTTTCGCCCACACGGCCGACGAACTCAGGCAGATCGCCGGCGCCGGACTGCTCGCGAGCCCCACCACCGAAGTGCTGCTCGAGGAGTCGATCCTCGGGTGGAAGGAATACGAACTCGAGCTCATGCGGGACCACAACGACAACGTGGTCGTCATCTGTTCGATCGAGAACCTCGACCCCATGGGCGTTCACACCGGCGACTCCATCACCGTCGCGCCCGCCCTTACGCTCACAGACCGCGAATACCAGCGGCTGCGCGACATCGGCATCGACATCATCCGTGCGGTCGGTGTCGACACCGGAGGGTGCAACATCCAGTTCGCGGTCAATCCGACCGACGGGCGGATCATCGTCATCGAGATGAACCCCCGTGTCTCCCGATCCAGTGCCCTGGCCAGCAAGGCCACGGGATTCCCGATCGCCAAGATCGCTGCCCGACTGGCCGTCGGGTACAGCTTGGACGAGATCCCCAACGACATCACTGCGGAGACTCCGGCCTCGTTCGAACCCGCTCTGGATTACATCGTCGTCAAAGTGCCGCGGTTCGCTTTTGAGAAGTTCCCCAACGCGGATGACCGCCTGACCACCACCATGAAGAGTGTCGGCGAAGCCATGGCCATCGGACGCAACTTCACCGAGGCCCTGCAGAAGGCCCTGCGGTCAATGGAACGCGCTGACGCGGAGTTCAGTTGGTGTGGCGATCCGGTCGCCGATCCACACGCACTGCTCGCGCAGGCGGCAACCCCACGCGATGGGCGGCTGCGGCTCGTGCAGCAGGCCCTGCGAGGTGGGGCCACGGTCGCCGAGGCCCATCAGGCGACGGGGATCGACCCTTGGTTCCTCGACCAGATCGTCGTGCTCAACGACATCGCCGATGAGTTGCGCGCGGCCACCGTCATGCAGCCGGATCTGGTCCGCATCGCCAAGCGCAACGGATTCTCCGATCGCCAGATCGGCGAGATCCTCGACCTCGGCGAAGACGTCGTGCGCGGTGTGCGCCACGCGCTGGGCGTACGTCCGGTCTACAAGACCGTCGACACCTGCGCCGCGGAGTTCGCCGCCCGCACGCCGTACCACTACTCCTCCTATGACGAGGAAACCGAGGTGGAGCCCGGACTTCGCCCGAAGGTACTGATCCTGGGAAGCGGACCCAACCGCATCGGACAGGGCATCGAGTTCGACTACTCGTGCGTGCACGCGTCCTTGACGCTGCGCGAGCACGGCTACGAGACCGTCATGATCAACTGCAACCCCGAGACCGTGTCCACCGACTACGACACGTCCGACCGGCTGTATTTCGAGCCCTTGACCCTCGAAGATGTTCTCGAGGTCTACCACGCCGAATCCGTCAGCGGCGAGGTCGCCGGTGTCATCGTCCAACTCGGGGGCCAAACGCCGCTCGGCCTGGCTCAGTCGTTGAAGGATCTCGGGCTGCCCGTGGTCGGCACGTCGCCTGAGTCCATCCACCTCGCCGAGGATCGCGGTTCGTTCGGACGGGTCCTGCTGCGCGCCGGGCTGCCGGCTCCCCGTCACGGCACTGCCCTGTCCTTCACCGAGGCCCGCGACATCGCCCACGAGATCGGGTATCCGGTCCTGGTGCGACCGTCGTATGTTCTCGGTGGCCGCGGCATGGAGATCGTCTACGACGACGCCATGCTGGCCGACTACCTCGACCGGGCCACCCAGATCAACCCCGAACACCCGGTGCTCATCGACCGGTTCCTCGACGACGCCATCGAGATCGATGTCGACGCCCTCTACGACGGCACCGACCTGTACCTCGGCGGTGTGATGGAACACATCGAGGAGGCCGGCATCCACTCCGGCGACTCGGCCTGCTCACTGCCACCGATCACGCTCGGTCACGCCGAGATCGAGCGGATCCGACGCTCCACGATCGCCATCGCCGACGGTGTCGGGGTCCGCGGCCTGCTGAACGTCCAGTACGCCCTGGCCGGCGACGTGCTGTACGTCCTCGAAGCCAACCCGCGCGCGTCCCGCACGGTCCCATTCGTCTCCAAGGCAACGGCGGTTCCGCTGGCCAAGGCGGCTGCCCGCGTGATGATGGGCGAGACCATCGCCGAACTGCGCGCCGACGGCACCTTGCCCGCCACAGGTGACGGCGGCACGTTGCCGATCGGGGCGCCCATCGCCGTCAAAGAGGCCGTGCTCCCATTCGGCCGCTTCCACGGGGTCGACACCGTACTCGGCCCCGAGATGCGCTCGACCGGTGAGGTCATGGGGATCGACTCCTCGTTCGGGACCGCTTTCGCCAAGTCCCAGTCGGGTGCCTACAGCGGTGGCCTTCCGACCAGTGGCCGCATCCTGGTCAGTGTCGCCAACCGGGACAAGCGGTCCATGATCTTCCCGATCAAGCGGCTGGCCGATCTGGGGTTCGACATCGCCGCGACCGAGGGCACCGCCGAGATCCTGCGCCGCAACGGGCTGAAGGTCTCGGTGCTGCGCAAGCACCGTGAGGGCCCGGGACCCGACGGAGAGCCCACCACGGTGCAAGCCATCAACTCCGGCGACGTCGCGTTGATCGTCAACACGCCCTTCGGGGTCGGCACCCGCCTCGACGGATACGAGATCCGCACCGCGGCCGTCACTCACTCAGTTCCGTGCATGACCACCACAGCCGGGCTCGCGGCGGCCGTCCAGGGCATCGAGGCCGCCCGAGATGCGCAGGTGGGGGTCCGCTCCCTGCAGGAACACGCCGCCGATATCGCCCGGCTGCGAGCCGGGACCGCGTGATGCCACCGGTCGCCCACTGGGGGGCCAAGGTTCTGGCCCGGCGCCGATCCGGGCGCTACGCGGTTTTGACGGTGGCGGCCGGTGGTGTGGCCGACCGCTGCCGTGCCGGTCACTTCGCATCGGTGTCGGTCGCGGGGCAGGATTCGTCGATGCTGCTGCGCCGCCAAGTCTGGATCGCGAACAGCTCGGCGTCTGGGCGCGACGGTGGCGCCCTCGAACTCGTCATCGATTCGGCGGAACCCGGTGGGCGCCGGGTGGCGGCGCTCGAGCCGGGGTCGGTGGTGGATCTGATGGCACCGCTGGGGCGGCCGTTCTCCCACCCCCGTGAACCGGTCGGGGTGGTAATGGTCGCGGGTGGGGGAGTTGCGGCAGCCCCGTTGATCCGGCTGGCGGCCGACCTGGGGGCTCGCGGTTGCCGGGTGACTTTCCTCGCCGCCGCCCATCCCGAGCCGTTCGGGATGCTCGATGCCAAGCGCGTCAGCACGGCTACCGCGGTGATCGATGGTGACCTCGGCGACGCAGTCCGCGACCATCTGGGCTCAGACATCTCGGTGCTGTATTCGGCCGGACCGGCAGATGTGCTGTGCGACGTTGCGCGAGCCGCCGCGGGCGGGGTGGCCCACCAGGCAGCGCTGCAAACGGATCTGGTGTGTTCGGCCGGCACCTGCACCGCGTGTGTCGTGCCCGTGACCGGTCGGGATCAGGTGACGCGCATGGTCCGCGCCTGTACGGAGGGTCCCGTGTTCAACGCCGACCTGGTGCGGTGGGACGACCTCGGCACCATCCCCGATGACTGCGCCGACGCCCCCGAGGTGCTCGCGTGAACGACGTCGACCTCGCCGGTGTCCCGCTGTCCAGCCCAGTGCTGGCAGCCGCCGGGTGCGCGGGCTCGGGCGCTGAGATGCAGCGGGTCACCGATCTGTCGGTGCTGGGAGCCGTCATCACGCGCAGCGTCACTGGAGCACCGCGTGCGGGGACACCTTTGCCGCGGCTGGTCGAATCGCCCAGCGGTCTGGTCAATGCTCTCGGGTTGCCGGGGCCCGGCGTGGATCGATTCGTCGACGAGGAACTTCCCGAACTGATGGCCACAGGTGCCACCGTGATCGTGTCGATATGGGCCGACAGCACCGCCGAGCACGGGCGGATCGCGCAGCGGCTGCGTCAGATTCAAGGCATCGCCGCGATCGAGGTGAATCTGTCGCACCCCTCGGGCGGCACGGCGGATCCGGCCGCGGTCATCCACCAGGTGCGGCGCAACACCGCGGCCCCGGTACCGGTGCTCGCCAAACTCGGCAGCGATGTGACGGTTCCTCTGGCGCGTTCTTGCGTCGCCGCAGGGGCCGACGGCCTGTCACTCATCAACGCCGTGCCCGCCGTGGCCATCGACGCGGCCGCCGGTCACCCGGCCCTGGGGACGGTGCCCGGGGGATTGTCCGGCCCCGCGATCCGGCCCATCGCACTGCGCGCCGTCTGGCAGGTGCACGAGGCGATCCCCGAGATCCCGATCGTGGCATCCGGTGGAGTGACCACTGGTGCGGATGCCCTGGAGTTTCTCCTCGCCGGTGCTACGGCCGTTGCGGTCGGCACCGCGTTGCTGAACGATCCCGGCGCCGGGCCCCGGATCGCCGATGAACTCCACACTCTGGTGGCGGGGCGAACCCTCAGCCAGATCCGAGGAACTGCCCACGGGAGGATTCCATGAGCCCGGCACTGGCCGTCGCACTCGACACGACCTCGGTCGACACGGCAACTGAGTGGGCTGCCGCCGTGGCCCCGCACGTCGACGTCCTCAAGGTCGGTTTGGAGTTCTACCTGCGCCACGGAGCCTCCGGGGTCGCGCAGGTGCGTCGGGCGGCCCCGGAATGCGGGCTGTTCCTCGATCTGAAGCTGCATGACATTCCGGCCACGGTCGCAGGAGGTGCCCGAGCGGTCGCCGCCCTGGCCCCCGACTTCCTCACAGTGCACGCGTCCGGTGGCGCCACGATGGTCGGTGCCGCTGCGGAGGCCCTACCGAACACGCGCATCGCGGCCGTGACGCTGCTGACCTCGCTGGCCCCGACGGACCTGCTCGCTTTGCGCCTGCCGCCCGCAGATGAACTGGTCGTGCAGTGGGCGCACGTCGCCGTGACAGCGGGCGCCCGGGCTCTCGTGTCGTCGGCGCTCGAAGTGGCGGCGCTACGCGTGGAGTTCCCCGGCGATGTCCGGCTGATCACCCCCGGTATCCGCCCGGCCGGTGGTCAGGCGCAGGACCAGAGCCGGGTCGCGACCCCCCAGGCCGCAGTCGGCTGGGGATCCGACGTCCTCGTGGTCGGCCGTCCCATCACCGCAGCTGCCGCTCCCGCTGCCGCCGCGGCGGCTATCGCGGCCGAGATCCGGGCCGCATCGTGATCCTTGCTAACGTTCCCAGGTGACCCCGCCGGTGCCACCTCCGCTCACCGCAGCAGAGCGCAGCGGTGCCCGTGACCGGGCACTGGTGGCCAGACGCACGAGGGCGGAGGTCAAGGCCAAGGTCAGGGCCGGGTACCTGTCCTTCTCACAAGTGGTCGACATCGCGTTCACGGACACCGAACAGGGCCGGGCGGTCGCGCGGATGACTGTCGGTGAACTCCTCCTGGCCCTCCCCGGTGTCGGACCCACCACTGCCGACCGACGGCTGGTGGAATTGGGGATCAACGGCGACCGCAGGCTGCGGGCGCTCGGTGAGCGTCAGCGCAGCCAACTGGTGGCGGTGTTCTGGTGATCCGCTGGTGTGACCTTCTCGTCGTCAGCGGACCCTCGGGTGTGGGCAAGGGCACCGTCATTGCCGAACTGCTGCACCGCCGCCCCGACGTGTGGCTGTCGGTATCGACCACCACCCGATCGCCGCGACCGGGGGAGGAGCACGGACGGTCGTACTTCTTCGTGTCGCGACCGGAATTCGAGGAAATGGCGGCTGCGGGCGGATTCCTCGAGTGGGCCGAATACGCCGGCAATCTCTACGGCACCGCACAGGCGCCGGTGGCCGAACGGATCGCCGCCGGTCAGCCTGTCGTTCTCGAGATCGACCTGGCCGGTGCCCGCCAGGTCCGCCAGCGTCACCCCGACGCACTGTTCGTCTTCCTCGCCCCACCCGACACTGCCGAGCTGAGGCGTCGTTTGGCAGGGCGCGGCACCGAGAGTGGTCCGGACGCCGAAGCCAGACTGCAGCGAGCCGTCGCCGAGATGGAAGCCGCCGACGAGTTCGACCACGTGGTCACGAATTCGCTGGTGTCCGAGTCCGTCGATCAGTTGCTACAGTTGTGGGACACCCGTCGCGCCTGACGCGACGCCAGCGGCGTCCGAACCCGCATTCACCTGACCCACGACGAGAGGCCACCCACATGAGCGCGCGTCCCGAGGGCATCACACATCCCTCCATCGACGAACTGCTCGCCACCACCGAGTCCAAGTACTCCCTGGTCATCTACGCCGCCCGGCGGGCCCGTCAGATCACTGGCTACTACTCGCAGATGGGCGACTACCTCCTGGAATACGTGGGGCCGCTGGTCGAGACCCACCCGCAGGAGAAGCCGATGAGCATTGCGCTGCGGGAGATCCACTCCGGCATGCTCGTGGCGACCACCGACGACGCCCCCGAGACTCCGATGACCGACTCGATCCCGGGCGAACCGGAGTTGGTGGCCATCGACACCACCGAGATGGTCGTCGTCGATGAGATCGCTGACGATGCAGCAGGCGTCGAGGTGATCGTCACCGACGAGCCGGCCTCCGACACCGAGTAGGCATAGTGCCCGCCGACCTGACCGGTCTGCGCATCGTGGTCGGCGTGTGCGGCGGGATCGCCGCGTACAAAGCCGCGGCACTGGTCCGGCTTCTCACCGAAGATGGCGCCGACGTGACTGTGGTGCCGACCGAGTCCGCTTTGCGCTTCGTAGGCGCCCCGACATGGGAAGCGCTGTCGGGTAAGCCCGTTAGCACCACCGTCTGGGAGCGGGTACCCGACGTGCAACACGTCCTGCTCGGGCAAAGTGCCGATCTCGTCGTCGTGGCACCCGCCACCGCCAACCTGCTCGGCAAGGCCGCCGCAGGACTTGCGGACGACCTGCTCACCACCACTTTGCTCACTGCCCACGGCCCGGTGGTCATGGCCCCCGCGATGCACACCGAGATGTGGCAGCACCCCGCCACCGAGGCCAACGTCGCGACTCTGCGCCGACGCGGTGTTCGGGTGATCGAACCTGACGTCGGACGGCTGACCGGGTCGGACTCAGGTCCGGGTCGGCTGCCCGAACCCGCTCAGATCGTTGCCGAGTGCCGTGCGGCGCTCGGTTCCGCCCACGATCTCGCCGGGCGCCGGATCCTGATCTCGGCGGGTGGCACCCGGGAACCCATCGACCCCGTGCGATTTCTCGGTAACCGCTCCAGCGGCCGGATGGGCTGGGCGCTGGCGCGAACAGCGGTCGCTCGAGGCGCAGAAGTCACAGTGGTTGCCGCGAATGTGTCACTGCCGACCCCCGCGAATGTCGACCGAACCGACGTGATCACCGCCGCCGATCTGCATGAGGAGATGCGCGCCCGGCAGGCGGACCACGACATCGTCGTCATGTGTGCTGCCGTAGCGGACTTTCGGCCCCGCACCGTCAGCGACGCCAAGTTGAAGAAGGGCTCGGACTCCGAGCCACAGTCGATCGAGTTGGAGCGGACTCCCGACGTCCTGGCCGATCTCGTCACCCACCGTTCGCCCGGCCAGGTCATCGTCGGATTCGCCGCCGAGACAGGTGACTCGAACGCCGACGCATTGACGCATGCGCGGGCCAAGTTGGCGGCCAAGGGGTGCGACTTCCTCGTCGTCAACGATGTCGGCGGCGGTTCGGTGTTCGGCGCCGATGACAATGAGGTGGTGGTCCTCGACGCGACGGGCGCGGCGGTGACCATCGACCGAGCGGACAAGACCCGAATCGCCGACTCCGTCTGGGATCGGCTCCTCGCAGTATCTGCGGGTTGATTCGGACGGGGCGGCGCCACCCGTTACCCTGTGGGGAACCCCGGGGGCCCGCCGCTCCCGGTCGGCAGCCGGAACTCCCGAGGAGCAATCCCCATGACCAAGCGACTCTTCACGTCTGAATCAGTGACTGAAGGCCACCCCGACAAGATGGCCGATCAGATCAGTGATGCGATCCTTGACGACCTCCTGCGGCAGGATCCCGGCAGCCGGGTAGCGGTCGAGACACTCCTCACCACTGGCCAGGTCCATGTTGCCGGCGAAGTCACCACCGAGGGCTACGCCGATGTGATCGAGATCGTCCGAGACGTTGTCCTGGACATCGGTTACGACTCCTCCGTCAAGGGATTCGACGGCGAGTCCTGTGGGGTGTCGGTATCGATCGGCAAGCAGTCACCAGACATCGCCCAGGGGGTGGACGATGCCTACGAGGAGCGGATCGACCGCAGCGGAGACCCGCTCGACCTGCAGGGCGCCGGTGATCAGGGGCTCATGTTCGGCTACGCCTGCCGCGACACCGACGCCTTGATGCCTCTGCCCATCTCGCTGTCGCACTCCCTGGCCGCCACCTTGGCTCGAGTTCGTCACGACGGTGTCCTGCCGTACCTGCGCCCCGACGGCAAGACCCAGGTCACCATCGAATACGACGGGGACAAGCCGGTGGCGGTCGAGACCGTCGTCATCAGCTCGCAGCACGCCAAGGACATCTCGCTGGACGGCATGCTGGCACCCGATCTGCGCAAACACATCCTCGAGCCCGTTCTGGATGACTTCGGATTCGCCGCTGACGACATCCGGTTCCTCGTCAATCCCACAGGCAAGTTCGAGATCGGCGGCCCCATGGGCGATGCGGGGTTGACGGGACGCAAGATCATCGTCGACACCTACGGAGGCATGGCCAGGCACGGTGGCGGCGCGTTCTCGGGCAAGGATCCCTCCAAGGTCGACCGCTCCGCCGCCTACGCGATGCGCTGGGTCGCCAAGAACGTCGTCGCTGCGGGCCTGGCGGACCGCTGTGAGGTTCAGGTCGCGTACGCCATCGGCAAGGCGCATCCCGTCGGACTCTTCGTGGAGACCTTCGGAACCGAGACGGTACCGACGGAGCAGATCGCCGGTGCCGTCATGGACACCTTCGACCTGCGCCCCGCCGCGATCATCCGCGACCTCGACTTGAAGCGGCCGATCTTCCGGCAGACCGCCGCCTACGGCCACTTCGGTCGAGAACTCGACGACTTCACCTGGGAGCGGACTGACCGGGCCGAGGACCTGGCCCGCGCCGTCAAGGGCTGATCCGTCTGTCCGATCAACTGCCCCTGATCGGACCGCGTGGCGGGCTGCGGCCCCGAACACCCGGACGTCCGGCGACCGGAGGCGACCGGCTCGTCGACGTTCTCGTCGACAGTCGATTGCCGCATCTGGCACGCGCGTTCACCTATTCGGTGCCCCACCGCCTGAGTCAGCGGGTGGCGCCCGGAGTGCGGGTCCGGGTGCGTCTGGCGGGCAAACTCACCGAAGGCTATGTCCTCTCCGGTGCGGCCGACTTTCGTGCTCCTGTCACCCCCATCGCATCGGTCGTGTCCGATGTCCCCGTTCTCACCACCGACATCCTTGCGCTGTGCCGTGAGGTAGCGACTCACTACGCCGGATCGGTCAGTGATGTCGTTCGGCTTGCTGTGCCCCCGCGGGTGGCCGGCGCCGAGACCGGGTGGCGCCCCGGATCTTCGCGTCCGCGCCGACAACCTCGCCCGGGCGTCGGACTCGCCGCTCATCCGTTCGTGGTGGAGGCCGCCGGCGGAGTCCCCGTGCGCGGTACTTGGGTCGCACCCGCGGGGGAGACTGGGCGGACCAATTGGCAGCAGTGGCCCGCGTTGTCACC
The DNA here is from genome assembly GCA_037045355.1 of Candidatus Nanopelagicales bacterium. Taxonomy (NCBI): domain Bacteria; kingdom Bacillati; phylum Actinomycetota; class Actinomycetes; order Candidatus Nanopelagicales; species Candidatus Nanopelagicales bacterium. Next base: position 247,687 of record JBAOHO010000014.1, read on the forward strand.
GAGGCGGGTCGTTCGGTCGTCTTGGTGGCTCCGGACGCGCGCGATGTGGCTCCGCTGGCCGCCGCACTGCGATCTGCCGTACCCGGTCACACCGCGGTGCTCACCGCGGATGAGGGTCCCCGGGACCGGTACTCCGCATTCCTCGACGTCCTGAGTGGACAGGCCCATGTGGTGGTCGGAACCCGGGCCGCTGCGTTCGCACCGGTGCTCGACCCCGGTTTGCTGGTCGTGTGGGATGACGGCGACTCCTCCCTGGCCGAACAGCGGGCTCCCTATCCACACGCTCGAGAAGTGCTGGCCTTGCGCAGCCATCTCCAGACGTGCGCGCTGTTGTTGGCGGGACACACCCGATCCGCCGAGACCCAGCGATGGCTGGATGCCGGCTGGTGCTTGGATCTGACTGATCAGGCAGCCGTCCGCTCCCGCCGCCCGCATGTGTTCTCGACCATCGACCGGGTGCGTTCACCGTTCGACCTCGTGCGACGGCTGCCGCAGTCGACGGTGGCTGCGCTGCGAACGGGACTCGATGCCGGACCTGTGTTGGTGCAGGTGTCCCGGCGCGGTTACCTGCCCTTGACTGCCTGTCAGACGTGCCGCGAACTCGCTGAGTGTCCTCGCTGCGGCGGACCGTTGGAGGTCGCCGCCAACGGGTCGGTGCAGTGTCGCCGCTGCTCGGCGGCCGACGAGTTCCACTGCCCCTCGTGCGGGGGGACCCGGTTGCGGGCGGTGCGCTCCGGCGCGAGCCGCACCGCGGAGGAACTGGGTCGGCTGTTCGGGGGGATACCGGTGCTGCAGAGCACCGCCGAGCACCCAGTCGCCACTGTCGCGCACACCGCGATCGTGGTGGCCACCGCCGGCGTTGAGCCAATCGCCGCCGGCGGTTACACGGCTGGAGCGATCCTGGACGCCCAGGAGGATCTGTGGCGGGTAGGTGTCCGCTCGCGTGAGGAAGCAGGTCGACGCTGGTTCAACGCCGCGGCCCTGCTGCGTCCGGGGGCACCTCTGGCACTCAGCGCCGATTCCGACGACCCCGTCGTCCAGGCGCTGATCCGCTGGGATCCCGGGGTCCTGGCAGCCGACGAACTGAAGCGTCGCACAGCCGCCGGTCTACCGCCCGCACAACAAGTCGCTCAGATCGACGGTTCCCCGACCGACCTCGAGGAGGTCATCGCCGCGCTGTCTGGCGAGGTCGATGTGCTGGGACCGCGTGAGATCACCGGTTCCACGGCGCGAGCACTGTTGCGTTCGTCGGACTTCCCGTCGTTGCGTGATGAGCTGCGTACCATCATCATGGCTCGCTCCGCCCGCCACAGAGGTGGTGCCGTCCGCGTTCAGGTCGATCCGGTCGCGCTGGACTGATCGTGCGTTCATGACGAGTCCGACTCGTGTCCTGCCGGCGCCTCCCCGCCGCCCCCGACTGTGCGCTGGATCGAACGCCGGCCGGGACTGGGTAGGCTGACTCGGTCGAAAGGAGTCCAGTGGCGCTGCGACAGATCAGGCTGTTCGGCGATCCAGTGCTGCGGACCGTCGCCCAACCGGTGGAGACCTTCGACAAGGAACTGCGGCGACTCGTGCAGGACCTGACCGACACGATGCTCGACGCTCCCGGCGCCGGGCTGTCGGCGCCGCAACTCGGCGTGAGCCTGCGGGTCTTCACCTGGTACACCGACGGTGAACTGGGCCACCTGGTAAATCCGGATTTGGACCTGTCCGCAGATTCCGAGGAACTGGAAGAGGGATGTCTCTCCCTGCCCGGAATCCACGCACTCACCCCCCGGGCCATACGAGTGGTGGCCAGGGGTCAGAACATGTTCGGTGAACCGGTCACTGTCGAAGGTTCGGCGATCACGGCACGCGCGATCCAGCATGAGACGGATCACCTCGACGGGGTGTTGTTCATCGACAGGCTGGATTCCGAACAGCGCAAAGCAGCGCTTCGCGCCATCCGGGACGCTGAGTGGTTCGGTACCGAGGCGCCCGCTGTGCGCGTCAGTCCCCACGCGGTGACCGAACGGTGGCGGTGAGACGTGCGACTCCTCTTCGCGGGGACACCGGAACCAGCCGTGCCCGCACTGCAGCGTCTGCTGGCGTCGCGGCACGATGTCGTCGCCGTGCTCACCAGACCCGATGCACCGGTGGGCCGTGGTCGGCGTCTGGCCCGATCTGAGGTCGCCCGCGTCGCCGATGAGGCCGGAATCCCCGTGTTGCAGCCGTCGGGGCTGCGAGACCCCGCGGCCTTGACCACGATCCGGGACCTGAAGGTCGATGCCTGTCCGATCGTCGCCTACGGCAATCTGATCCCGAGCCCACTGCTGTCTGCGCTGCCACACGGATGGATCAACCTGCACTTCTCGCTACTGCCGGCGTGGCGAGGGGCAGCGCCGGTGCAACATGCGATCTGGCACGGTGATGATCTCACCGGTGCCACCACGTTCCTGCTGGACGAAGGGATGGACACCGGGCCCGTCTTCGGCACGGTGACGGAACCGGTGCACCCGCGCGACACCGCAGGTGATCTGTTGGCCCGGCTGGCGGTCTCAGGAGCCGAGCTACTCGCCGTCACCCTCGATGCGGTGGAGTCCGGCGACGTTGTCGCTGTCCCGCAAGGCGACGACGGGGCCAGCCTGGCTCCCAAGATCACTTCGGAGGACGCTCGGGTCGCCTGGCAGCAGCCAAGCCTTGCGGTGGACCGCCAGATCCGGGCGTTCACTCCCGCGCCAGGTGCCTGGACCACGCTGCGGGACATCCGGGTCAAGATCGCTCCGGTGCTCCCCGTACCCGGTCATGAGGATCTGGACGCGGTTCCCGGGCAACTGCGCGAGTCCGGCCGCAAAACGTGGCTCGTCGCCACCGGGTCGGGCGCGGTGCAACTCACGGACGTCCAACCGGCGGGCAAACGCAGCATGCCTGCCGCCGACTGGTTGCGAGGGCTGCGGCCCGGTGCGGGCGAGACATTCCGTTGACGCCTCCCCACCAGCCGTTGACGCCTCCCCACCAGCCGCGCGAGGCAACTGCTCGCGACATCGCCCTTGAGGTCCTCATCGCTGTCAGCACAGAGAACGCCTACGCCAATCTCCTGCTGAGCCAGCTCCTGCGGCGGCATCGCACCGATCGCCGTGACTCAGCTCTGGCGACGGAGCTGGTGTTCGGGACTCTGCGGTTGCAGGGAAGATACGACGCGGTCATTGCCGCCTGCTCCACACGTCCGCTGGAGCGCATCGACCCAGTGGTCCGCGACGCCTTGCGCCTCGGGTCGCATCAGATCCTCGACATGGCGACCCCGGCCTACGCTGCCGTGTCGGCGACCGTCGACCAGGTGCGCAGACGCCGAGGTCCGGGAGCTGCGAAGTTCGCGAATGCGATACTGCGCGCGGTTGCTCGCCGATCCTGGCCGGAGTGGCTCGCGGAAATCGCGCCGTTCCCTGAGCAAGCGGTCGGTGAGATCGTCGGTTCGTCCCTCTCCGGTCAGGCCGCCGTTTCTTCCGTGCAGTTGGAGGGCCGGCAGTCGGAGGAGCTGCTGCCGCGCTGGGAGGTCGAGTTCTCGCATCCCGTCTGGATCATCAGGTCCTTGCTTGACGCCCTCGACAAGCAGCGGGCAAGGGACGAGATCGAGGCTTTGTTGCAGCGCAACAATGAGCCCGCCCGTCACTCTGGTTGCCAGGCCCACCCGGATCTCCGCACGAGAACTCACCATCCGCAACCGGAGGGGAGACCGGCCGATGGTCCCCCTGGGCGGTTCGGGTGGCCGGTGACCCGGGTCGGTTCGCGGCCGTGCGCGATCATCGGGCCGCTGTACAGGATGAAGGCAGTCAGTTGATGGCCTTGGCCGTGTCCCGGCTCGACACTCCGCCCGGCGACTGGCTGGATCTGTGTGCCGGGCCCGGTGGCAAGACAGCGGACCTCGCGGGACCGGCTGCCTCGATGGGTGCGACCCTGACGGCCGTCGAGCAGCATCCTCATCGTGCCGATCTGATTCGTCAGACAGTCGCCGGCGGTCCTCCGGTGGACGTGCGGACGGGGGACGCGCTGGAGGTTGGACCGCAGCGGTACTCGAGGATCCTGCTCGACGCCCCATGCACCGGATTGGGTGCGCTGCGCCGCCGCCCGGAGCTGCGGTGGCGCCGCACGCCTGCGGACCTGCCTCAACTGCGTGCCAGCCAATTGGCCCTGTTGGCTCGAGCGGTCGACCTGCTGGTGCCAGGGGGATGCCTCGCTTACGTGACCTGTTCCCCACATGTGGCGGAAACCCATGACATCGTCAGCGCAGTCCGCAGACGGCACCCCGACCTCCAACAGGTACCGGCCGCGCATCTGTTGCCAGAGGTCGCTGACTGCGCCGTCGGGGATTTCGTGCAGCTGTGGCCACATCGCCATGACACCGACGCGATGTTCCTCGCGGTACTGCGCCGGCCGATGTGAACCCCGGCCACCGCTGTCGGCAGACGCATCCCGTGCCGGCAGGTCAGGGCCAGTGACCGCGGAGCAGTGGCCAGCGCCGGCAGATCAGAAGTGGGTGTGGTCGGACGCAGACTTCATCGGCCGTAGCCGTAGCCGTAGCCGAACCCGAACCCCACCCGGATCCGGCTTGGTCCGGGTGGCTGGTCAGGTTCGCAGGGGGTGTTCGGGGATGTCGTGGTGGGTGATGCCGGTGGGGGTGGCCCAGGTCCAGCCGCTGGGGCTGTCGCCGTCGGGGGTGTGACCGTCGGGGCTGTGACCGTAGGGGCGGTCGCTGTCGGGGCTGTGACCGTGGGGGCCGTTGTTGGTCAGTTTCCAATGTCTGTGTGTTTTGAGGTTGTGGTGGCGCCTGCAAACGGGTCCGAGATTGTCTGCTGTGGTGTCGCCGTCGGGCCAGGGCACGGTGTGGTCGAGGTCGCAGCGGTGCGCGGGGGCGCGGCAGCCGGGCATGCGGCAGTACGGTTCACGGGCTCGGATCAGCCGCGCCAACGCCGCGGATGGGGTGTAGGTCCGCGCGCTGGTGGCGGTGACGTGTGCGGTGGTGGGTTCGGTGATCCACCACCGCCATTTGCGGTCCGCGGCCAGTTCGCGGGCGATCTCGGCGGGGATCGGTCCGCAGCCGGGGATCTCACCAGCGTGGTCGGCCAGGGCGAGCAAGGTGGCGGCGTCGATGACCACCGCGACCTCCCCTCGCCCCGGGGTCACCCGCGGCGGGCGGGAACCCGACCAGAACCAGAACCAGAGCCCGGGCCTGAACCCGGGCCCGAACCGAGCCTGAGGTCGCGTCGCAGCCTGAGCCCGGGCCTGAACCCGGGCCCGAGTCCGGCCCTGGGGCTGAGTCGGGGTTCGAGGCTGGCTGCGGCGGTGCGCCTGACGCCTCCCCGTCGACCGCCCCCGGGCCTGAATCGCAGCCCGAGCCCAGATCAGAGCCCGATCCTGAGGCGGGGTCCGGGTCTGACGGTGGCGGCGCGACCGCCGTCTCTGCGTCCCCCGCGCTTGAGTCTGGGCCTGAGCCGAACCCGAGTCGCAGCCCGATCCCGACCCTGACTTCGGGCCTGACACGGCGGTCGCGCGACTGGCTGCCTGGTCGAGGAGCAGGTCGGTGAACACGTCGGCGCGTTTGTGGTCCGCGGTGCGGTCATCGTCGGGGTCGGTGAGGTGGTGGGCGAGGTCGTGCAGGCGGTCCATGATGCGTACCGCGACGTCATCGGGGAGGTCCGCGATGATCGTGCCCACGCGCCCGTCGCGGGTCATGGTGACCCGCCGCCCCGTCTTCGCGCGTTGGCGGGTCGCGCGGAGATCCACGTGCAGTGACGCGGCGATGCGGGTCAGGCACTGGCGGACCTCCGTGATCGTCCACGCCCGCGCCCCGGTGACGTGACGAGCGCGTAGTTTCTCGATCAAGATGTCCACGACCAGGTCCGCGCGCGCGGGGGCGTCGCGGGTCAACTCGTGCAGGTCGCAGGTGACCGCGCGGGCCATGAACCCCGTGACCAGGCCCTGCTCCACCGCGGCCGACAGCGCGGGGCGCGCGATCAACGCGCGCGCGGACTGCACCCGGGTCCGCGCCCCGCGGGGGGACACGCGTAGTGCGGGGGCCAGTTCGTCGACGGCGGGGTCGACCACGGTACCCATCCGCGGGTCGTCGCGGTCCCAGTCCACAACCTGAACCGTCGCACCAGCGGCGGCGGCCACCGCCACCGTGGCCTGATGATCGATCCACGACGCCACCGCCGCCCACGCCGCGCACACCACCGTCATACACGCACACGGAGACCCCGAGCGCCCCGTGGGGCGCAGATACGACGGATGCTCCACATGAGGGTCCGGGCAGCGCCACCGCGACTGCGGGTCCAACCCCAGCAACGCCGTCACCAAGTCTGGACCCAGCGGGACATCCAGCAACGCGCGCACCGCAGGGCGCAGCGGCGCGTCCCACCACCCCGCCTGCACCCACCCCGGCCGCGACCCCACCCACATCGCCCGCGCCGACCCCCCCGACCCCGGCAACGGCAACACCGGATCCGTGCCGGCTGCCTCCGAGGCGGGATCCGCGGGGGGTCGAGGGGGAGGGTCCCCCGACATGTCATTCGAACTCATGTTCGAAACCTACGCCTCGGGTCCGACACCCATCACCGCCCCGACACGACCCGGGACACACCCGCGACCACGACACCTGTGGACAACCCCGGGCCGACAGACGCCACCCCGACCGACGCCGCCCCGGAAAGCGCCGAATCACCCAGCACCCAGACGACACTTGGGGCTTGCGCCTCCGTGGAGGTGTGGGCCACGAGTGGGAGTCTCTGGATTGTTCAACGATCTAGAGATGGAGCCCGCTCGTGACCCACGAAGACATTGTGTATGACCGTCGTGTCCGTTTGATTCAGTACGCCGCCGCGTGCGGCAACGTGTCGCATGCCTGCCGGGTGTTTGGGGTGTCGCGCAAGACGTACTACCAGTGGATCAACACCGCCAGCCGGTACGGCACGTCGGGGTTGCTGCCCAAGGACCGCCGCAGGCCACATCAGCCCAATGCGATGAGCCCCGAGGAGGTGTCGACCATCCTCGCCGAAGCCATCGCGCGGCCCACGCTGGGTCCGAAGAGCCTGCTGCGCCACCTCGCGGCCCGTGGCGTGCACCGCTCCGCGTCCGGGGTGGCCAAGGTGCTGCGCCGCCACCAGCTGGGCACCGCGAAACAGCGGGTCGCGGCGTTGGCGTCACTGACCGCCGCTGAGGCCGGGCAGGTCACCGACGCCGCCGCCGAAGGCCCGTTCGGGTTTTGCCTATACGCCACCAAGCCCGGGCAGGTGGTGTCGCTGGACACGTTCTACGTCGGCCGGCTCAAAGGTGTCGGAGCGGTGTGGCAGCTGACCGCGGTCGATGTGGCCACCCGCCACGCCGTCGTGCAGATCATCGTCGGAGACAAGACCGCCGCCGTCGCTGCGGCGTTTCTGACCGACCTGAAACGGGCGCTGCGCCGCGTGGGAGTCACCATGACCGGCGTGCTGACGGACAACGGCCCCGAGTTCGTCGGACGAGCGTTCCAAGACCGCGCCGCGGCCATGGGCTTGACGCACCACCGCATCCCGCCGCGGTCTCCGAATCACAACTCCGTGTGTGAACGCTTCCACGGCACCGTGCTGCGCGAGTTCTACCGGCCCCACTTCCACCGCGGCCGCGTCGACGACACCGCACTGCTCGACAAGTCCCTGCAGACCTGGATCCACGACTACAACAACCACCGCCCCAACCACGGGGACTACATGCGCGGACGAACCCCACGCCAAGTCCGCCTGGACCTGACCCGCCGACTACGCAAGACTGCCGCCTGACAGCGAAACCATCGCCGTCCCAGAGACACCCAACTGTAACAACTAGAGGGACAGTCCAGCCCCAACTCCCGGCCACCGTCTGGGTGGCTGAGGGATTACGGCGAGAACCAGATCCGCAGCAACCTCACGGCCCTCTAATCCACGCGACCATCGCCATTGGCTCGCGGGCCGTCCAGCGCACCCCCTAACCTGAGGGATCGTGACCGTCCAGATCTCCCCCAGCATCCTGTCGAGCGATTTCGCGGCGTTGGCCGCTGAGTGTGGTCGGGTCTCGTCGGCCGACTGGCTGCATGTCGATGTGATGGACAACCATTTCGTGCCGAACCTCACCTTGGGGCTGCCCGTCGTGGCGGCGCTGCTGCCGCATGTGTCCACCCCGGTGGACTGCCACCTCATGATCGACGACCCCGATCGTTGGGCACCGGCCTATGCGGACGTGGGCGCCGGTTCGGTCACTTTCCATGCTGAGGCCGCGCATGCACCGATCCGACTGGCCCGCGAGATACGGGCGTTGGGTGCGCGCGTTGGCTTGGGGTTGAAACCCGCCACCCCGGTCGAGCCGTATGCCGACCTCCTGTCCGAGATCGACATGTTGCTGGTCATGACCGTCGAACCGGGGTTCGGTGGCCAGAAGTTCCTGGATGTCGTCGTGCCCAAGATCCGACGTGCGCGAGAACTGATCGCAGCCAGCGGGACGCAGGTGTGGCTCCAGGTCGACGGAGGCGTCGACGAGGACACCATCGGGACGTGTGCTGAGGCCGGGGCCGATGTGTTCGTCGCCGGGAGCGCGGTGTTTGGCGCCGAGGATCCCGATCGGATGGTTCGGCATCTGCGGGAATTGGCCGAACATGCGAGTTCCCAGTGACCAGTACGGAACCCGCGGTCGATGTGGCGATGCGTCAGGCGATCGAACTGGCGGCGGGTACGCGTGATCCGAGCCCGAACCCCCGGGTCGGATGTGTGCTGTTGTCTCCGGACGGAGAGGTCATCGCCACGGGAGCGCACGAAGGGGCCGGCACACCTCACGCCGAGGTCATCGCTCTGGCGGTTGCCGGATCCCGCGCTCGTGGTTCGACTGCCGTCGTCACACTCGAACCGTGCAACCACACCGGCCGTACCGGGCCGTGTTCCGAAGCCCTGATCGCCGCCGGGGTCGCCCGGGTCGTCTTCGGGCAGTCCGATCCGAATCCGGAAGCAGCGGGTGGCGCGGACAGGCTGCGTGCCGCGGGCGTCACCGTCACCGGAGGGCTGCGCGAGAAAGAAGCCGCCGACCTGAATCGAATCTGGAGTTTCGCGATGGCTCAGCAGCGGCCGGAAATCACCTGGAAGATCGCCGCGACGCTGGATGGGAAGGTGGCCGCTCCCGACGGCACAAGTCGTTGGATCACCGGCGATGCAGCGCGCGAACAGGTCCACGAACTGCGGGCCGGACACCGACGCAGTCCTGGTCGGAACAACCACAGTGCTGACGGATGATCCGGAACTGACCGCCCGCACGGGGTCGGTCGTCGGACAGCCGTGGCGGGTGGTGATGGGCCAGCGGTCCGTGCCGGCGGGAGCGCGGGTTCGGCTGGCAGATCCCACGGATCGGTTCTGGCAGATTCCGAGCCGGGACCCGGTCTTCGCCGCCGAGCAGATGGCCCGACGAGGGATTCACACTGTGCTGCTCGAGGGAGGGCCGGCGCTCGCGGGATCGTTCCTGCGAGCGGGTCTCATCGATCGCATCATCTGGTACACGGCACCGGCTCTCCTCGGGGCTGGTCAACCGGCAGTGGCTGATCTGGGGGTCGGTTCCATGGCCGGAATCGTGCGCCTGGAACTACTCGATGTGCTGCGTGTGGGCGATGATGTCCGTATCGACCTGCGCCCCTCGGGTGCCTGAGTGGAGGCAGTCATGTTCACCGGCATCGTCGAAGAGGTGGGTCGTATCGCGCGGATCGAACCCGTCGCCGATGATGCGGCGCGCTTGGCCATCACCGCTGACACGACGTTGGCGGGAACCGGTCCCGGTGATTCGATCGCGGTCAACGGAGTATGCCTGACGGTGGCCGACCTGCAGGCCACCGGATTCGTCGCTGACGTCATGCCAGAGACTATGCGCCGCACGACATTGGGTGACCTGACACCGGGAACTGCGGTCAACCTCGAACGTGCCGTCACCCCTGCGACCAGGCTGGGTGGCCACATCGTGCAGGGTCACATCGATGTCGTCGGGAGGATCGCCGAGCGCAGGCCGGACGGCGACTTCGACGAGGTCGTGATCGACCTGCCGCTGGAGTTCGCGCGCTATGTCGCGGAGAAGGGCTCGATCGGTGTTGATGGGGTGTCGCTCACGGTCGCTGGAGTTGGAGACGACGATGGCCGACACTGGTTCTCGGTGGCGCTGATCCCCACCACTCTCAGCCACACCACACTGGGGACCCTCGCCGAAGGGGACAGCGTGAATCTGGAGGTCGACGTGATCGCCAAGTACGTCGAGCGGATGATGTCCGCGGGCGACCGGTGATCCCGGCCGATCGGCTCCTGGCCGACGATGACACCCCCGACCCTCCGGCCCGGCCCGATCGCCAACCCGCCGAGCCCGCCGAGCCCGCCCACGTACGGCTCGACCCCGTGCCTGCCGCCGTCGAGGCAATCGCCGCGGGCAGGGCGGTCGTCGTGGTCGATGATGCCGACCGGGAGAACGAGGGCGACCTGGTGTTCGCGGCCGGTAAGGCCACCGCCGACTTGGTCGGCTTCATGATCCGCTACACGTCGGGCGTGATCTGCGTCCCGATGCCCGGGGAGCGGCTCGACCGCCTGGACCTGCCTCCGATGACCTCCGTCAACGAAGATCGCAAACAGACCGCCTACTCGGTCTCCGTTGATGCCCGCGATGGTGTGACCACCGGGATCTCCGCGACCGACCGGGCGCACACCATCCGGGTACTCGCCGACAGCGCCACGGAACCCTGGGAGTTGACCCGGCCCGGCCATGTTTTCCCGTTGCGTGCGGTCCCTGGGGGAGTGTTGCGCCGAGCCGGCCACACTGAAGCGGCCGTCGAACTGGCCCGGCTGGGCGGGCTGTCCCCGGCGGGGGCGATCTGTGAACTCGTCAACGATGACGGTTCCATGATGAGGGCGCCGGACTGCCGGAAGTTCGCGGACGACCACGACCTGCTGATGATCTCCATCGCTGATCTCATCGCTCATGTGCGCCGCACCGAGTCGCAGATCGAGCGGGTCGTGGAGACGCCACTTCCCACGTGGTACGGGGAGTTCCGTGCCGTCGGCTACCGCTCGACGATCGACAATCAGGAGCACGTCGCACTCGTCGCCGGCGATATCGGTGACGGTCGCGACATCCTGGTCCGAGTGCACTCGGAATGCCTCACCGGCGACGCTTTGGGTTCCATGCGGTGCGACTGCGGTCCGCAGTTGCACGCAGCTCTCGAGCAGGTGGCGGACGAGGGTCGTGGCGTGGTGCTCTACCTGCGAGGCCACGAGGGACGCGGGATCGGGCTGCTCCACAAGCTGGCCGCCTACCGGCTGCAGGACGCCGGTAGGGACACAGTGGATGCCAATCTCGACCTCGGTCTGCCGGCTGACGCCCGCGAGTACGGCACGGGTGCGCAGATTCTGGCGGACTTGGGCGTGCGCACGCTGCGGCTGCTCACGAACAACCCGGCCAAGCGGGCCGGTCTCGAGGGCTATGGTCTGAGCATCGTGGAACGTATCCCGCTCCTCGTCGGCCAGACCGATCAGAACCGCGGCTATCTGCGCACCAAGGCGGAGCGGATGGGGCACGATCTGGGGCAGCTGCCGCCAGGGATGTCGAGCGAATGGTGAAGCGGACATGAGTGGATCGGGTGCGCCGGAGGTTGGCGTCACGGCTTCGAACGCCCGCATCGCAGTGATCGCGGCGTCGTGGCATGAGCGTGTGATCGACGGACTGATCGCGGGGGCGCAGCGAGCGGCGGCCCGCAGCAACGCTCGGTTGGAGTTGTTCCGAGTCCCGGGTTCATTCGAACTGCCCATCGCGTGTCAGCGGGCCGCTGCAGCGGGCTTCGACGCAGTGGTGGCGCTCGGTGTCATCGTGCGAGGTGGGACCCCCCACTTCGAGTACGTGTCGGCGGGGGTCACCCAAGGGTTGAGTCAGGTGGCCCTCACCGCGGGGATACCGGTTGGGTTCGGTGTGCTCACCTGCGACACGGAGGAGCAGGCCCTGGACCGTGCGGGTTTGCCTGGCAGCAGCGAGGACAAGGGTGCTGAGGTCGTCGACGCGGTTCTCGGAACCGTGGCCACCCTGCGGCGGATCGACGGCCATCAGCAGTCCTATCCTGGGTTCACCCCAGCCGGACAGGAGTGACCGTGAAGACCTTCGACGGTCTGTACGACGAGTTGGTCGACCGGGCTCAGACTCGACCCGAACGGCTCAGCGACCGTGGCCCTGCTGGATGGCGGTGTGCACGCGATCGGGAAGAAGGTCGTTGAGGAGGCCGCCGAAGTGTGGATGGCGGCCGAGTACGAGGGTCGGGAGCGTACTGCCGCCGAGATCGCCCAGTTGATTTACCACCTCGAGGTCCTGATGGTTGCCTGTGACCTCACTCCGGCCGACGTCTACGAGCAACTGTGACGAGGACCGAGCCTGTGCTGCGTATCGCCCTCCCCAACAAGGGGCAACTGTCCGAACCGGCCAAGCAGATGCTCGCCGAGGCCGGCTATGCCCGGAGTCGAAGTCCACGGGACCTGGTCATCCACGACGCCGACAACCACGTCGAGTTCTTCCTGCTGCGACCCCGTGACATTGCCACCTATGTGGCTGCGGGAACTCTTGACCTGGGAATCACCGGCCGCGACATGTTGGCGGATTCCCGCGTCGCAGCCGACGAGTTGCTCGCCCTGGGATTCGCTGGGTCAACGTTCGCCCTGGCGGGTCCGGCCGGCGAGTTTTCGACGGTGGGGGATCTCGACGGTTGCCGGGTGGCGACCTCGTACCCCGAGATCCTGCGCACCTATTTCGAGGTCGCCGGAGTCTCCGCCACAGTCGTTTCGCTCGACGGCGCGGTCGAGAACGCCGTGCGGCTGGGGGTGGCCGATGCCGTCGCCGATGTGGTGGATACCGGGACCACCTTGCGAGCGGCGGGACTGGAGGTCATCGGGGAACCGATCATGCACAGCGAGGCGCTACTGATCCGCCGCAGCGGTGTCGCCTCCACCCCCGATGCGGATGTCTTCATTCGGCGTTTGCAGGGAGTCCTCACCGCCCGGACCTACGTGCTGGTCGACTACGACATCCCCCTCGAACAGGTTGAACAGGCGTGCGCGCTGACCCCCGGGCTGGAGTCGCCCACCGTGTCGCCTCTGCGCGAACAGGGATGGGCGGCGGTCCGTGCGGTTGTCCCCAAGAATCAGGTGCATCGAATCATGGACCGACTCGCGGACATCGGTGGCCGGGGGATCCTGGTCACCGCGATCTCGGCGTGCCGACTGTGAACGCGGTACCTGCCTCCGCAGCGGCTGTGTCCGTGAGCAAGAAGTCGACGACCAAGAAGTCGACGACCAAGAAGTCGACGACCAAGAGATCGACACCGAAGCCGACCAGCGTCAAGAAGGCCAGCCTCAAGAAGGCCAGCGTCAAGAAGACGGGCAGCACGAGGGCGAACGGCAAGAAGCCCACAGCTGCACAGGCCCCTGCCAAGAAGCCCGGTAACAAGAAGTCCGCCACCAAACCGAGCCCCGCCGCAGTCACTGTTTCCCCGAGCACGGACCCGGCCGCGTCCAGCTTCCCTGTTCCGGACCCTCCCCAGATTCCTCGCTCCTGGCCGAACGCGCCTGTTCGGCGCGGGTTGGGTGTCGCCCTTCTCGGCTTGGCCGGCGCGGGTCGCTTCACTTCTGGCGCGACGCCTCTGGCCGGACCTGGCACCGAACTACCGGCCGAGCCGGTCATGGACGTCGCACTAGGAGCGGTCGATCTCGCGCTGGAAGCGGCCGAACGGGTCAGTACGGGAGTACGTGACTACGTCAATCCGCTGCTGGCGCGGGCGTGGGGTCCGGCGGCGGACACCATGGGAGGTGTGGCCGGTTCCGGGCTAAGAATCCTCGCCGGTGCCACCGAACCGTTGGCCGCGAGGGGCAGGCGGCTGCGCTCCGATGCCGAACATGAGGCGGCCGAAGCCGTCGCCGCAGTGCTTCCCGAGACCATTCAACTCGTCATGGAGCAGTTGGATCTCACGGGAATGGCCATCGACCACGTCGACCTGGCACGCGTCCTCGACGCCACCGCCGACAGCGTCGATCTGACCGGGTTCGCGATCGATCACATGGACCTCGAACGGCTGATCGAGGCCAGCGTCGACCAGATCGACTTCACCGGACTCGCCATCTCAAAACTCGACTTCGCGCGCGCGGTGACGGCCGCCATGGAGCAGGTCGACGTCTACACGGTGGCGCGGGAGCAGATGGACCCCGCCAGAGTCGCGCAATACCTGCGCGAGAACGTCGACGTGGCTGAAGCGCTGCGGGCCGCGCCCACAGCCGTTGCCGGAGAGGCAGTGCGAGGCATGCGCGACACCGTGGGGCGTCTCACCGGTCGACGCTGAGCGCCAGGCAGCGTTCGATCTCTGCCAGTGACATGTCCACGTCCGCTGCTCCGGTCATCCAGTTGCACACCGAGATCCGCATCATGGCGACGCCTGCGCGTCGCGTGCCGCCCATCCAGCAGACGCCACCCGCTTGGATGCGCCGAATGACCTCGTCGGTGGTCGCATCGTCGGCGCCGAACCGCACCAGAACCTGGTTCGCGGTCACTTGATTGCACACCTGCGCGCCGGGCATGTCGGCCAAGGCGACTGCGAAGCGCTGTGCCAGATCGCATTGGCGCGTGACGAGGTCCGCGACCCCACTGCGTCCCAGCTGCCGCAACGCTGCGTGAACGCCCAGCGCCCGAGCCCGGCGCGATCCCTCCGGGGTCCACGCCGATCCATCGCGGCGGTCGGTGCTCGCAGGGAGATACGGTGCGGTGGCTCGGCATACCTCCGTGTGGTGCCCGGGATGGGCGGTGAGCACGATCCCGCTGTCATAGGCGGTGTTGAGACCCTTGTGCGCGTCCAACGCCCACGAGTCGGCCTGCTCCCAGCCCCGCAGCTGGTCCCGGTGACGTGGGCTGGCCGCCAGCCAAGCTCCGACGGCGGCGTCGATGTGGACCCATGCGCCAACGGCATGAGCGGTACGACAGATGTCTGCCATGGGGTCGATGGCGCCCGTGTTCACGTTGCCTGCCTGTGCGCACACGATCGCGGGACCGGCGACCTCCGCGAGGCCGCGCTTGAGGTCCTCCGGATCGATTCGGCCCTGGTCATCGACACCGACGATCCGCAGTCGGCGGCGCCCGATGCCCAGATAGCGCAGGGCCACGTCGATGGAACTGTGACGCTCAGCGCCCGCGAGCACCGTGATCGGTGGGCCGCCCGCCAATCCGTCTTCATCGAGATCCCAGCCCACTTGCGTCAGCACGTAGCGGCGAGCGGCAGCCAGGGCCGTCCAGTTGGCCATGGTCGCTCCGGTCACGAAGCCGTACGACAAAGCGGGCGGCAGTCCCAACAGCTCGATGATCCAGCGACCCGTGACGTCCTCGAGTTCCGCCAAAGCAGGCGACATGACAGCCAGCGCCGTGTTCTGGTCCCAGGCGGCCGTCAGAACCTCGGCGCCCAGGGCGGCCGGCAGAGTGCCCCCCGTCACGAACCCGAAGTACCGCGGCCCGGCGGATGGCATGATCCCCACGGCCAGTTCCTCGGCGAGCTGTGCCACCGTGCCGGCCGGGTCGATCGGGGAGTCAGGCATCACCTCGCTCAGGCGCGCAGTGTCCGTCACTGCCGTGCGGTGCTGTGGCAGTGCGGCCAACCAGGATCGAGCCTGCGCAGCGGCAGCGTCGAAAGCCGGCAAGACGTCTGCTTCGTGGGTCATGACGCCATCCTGATCGATCCCCTTGCCGAACCCGAACTCACGTCGGAACCTGAACTCCTGCCGGAACCCGAGATATCGCGGAGACGAACCCGGGGCACCACAATGGCGCGACGCTGGGCAAAGCGGTGATGAACCCAGGGCAACGCTGTGATGAACCCCGTCGGCAGGTAACCCGCATCGTTCGCTGTCATGATCGGCACGCAACCACAGCAGGGACGGAGGCGCGACATGCTCGAGGTGGCCGAGGTCGGTAACACGATCAGCAAGGCGGACTACAAGGCGGCAGTGCCGCAACTGAGGGTCGACCTGATCAACGCTCAATACGACCTGCGGAACGCCGATTTCTCAGTGATCATCTGGATCGCCGGCGATGACCGGATCGCAGCCAACGAGATGGTCAATCGTCTGAATGAATGGATGGATGCGCGATACGCCAACACCAGGGTCTTTCTCGATCCCACCGAGGAGGAGCAGGAACGGCCTCAGTTGTGGCGGCTGTGGCGCTCGTTGCCCAAGAAGGGTCGTGCGTCGATCTTTGTCGGTGGCCTCATGCGGGCAGCCTCGATGCGCGCCAACGATGAGATCAGCGAGGGGCAGTTCAGCAGTTGGCTGCGCCACATCTCCTTGATGCAGCAGCAACTGGTCGCGGACGGAACCCTGGTCCTCAAGTTCTTTCTGCACACACCGGAGAAGAAGCAGCGCAAGAAGTTGCGAAAAGCCGAGCAAGACCCAGAGGCTGGGTGGCAGATCGATCAGCGAGACTGGGCTGCACTGGACCAGATGAACCCCGTCCTGCCGATCGCGGAGCGGATCCTGAGAGAAACCAGTGCCCCGGGTGCGCCGTGGACCATTGTCGAGTCCACGAACAACCGCTACCGCGACCTCACCGTCGCCCGCACCATTCTCACCGCCCTTCAAGGCCGGTTGGAGTCGAAAGCGAACCACGGCCCGGCGGTGGCTGATTCGTTGTTCAGTGATCTCGAAGGCGAAGCCAACGTGCTCAGTGGCGTCGACCTGTCCCAGTCACTGGACAAGGCCACCTATCGGGCGCAGTTGGCGAAGCAACAGGCGAAGTTGCGCAAGCTCTCCCTCGAGGCCCGCAAGCGCGGCATCAGCACCGTCCTGGCCTTCGAAGGGTGGGACGCCGGCGGAAAGGGCGGCGCGATTCGGCGGGTCACGCAGGCGCTGGAGGCCGGCGACTACCGCGTCATCCCCGTGGCCGCTCCTACCGAGGAGGAACAGAAGTTCCACTACCTGTGGCGGTTCTGGCGCGATCTGCCTCCCGCTGGCCGCTTCGTCATCTTCGATCGCACCTGGTACGGACGCGTCCTCGTCGAGCGCATCGAGGGCTTCGCGGAGCCCGCCGAGTGGCAGCGCGCTTACGACGAGATCAACGACTTCGAGGCGCAGATGGTCGAACGGGGTTATTACGTCGCGAAGTTCTGGCTCCATATCTCCCAAGAGGAGCAACTGGCGCGGTTCGAAGCGCGTGAGGACACCCCTTACAAGCAGCACAAGATCACCGAAGAGGACTATCGCAACCGCGAGAAATGGGACGACTACGTCCAGGCGATCGATCAGATGGTGCTGCGTACCACCGCCGACCGCGCGCAGTGGCACGTGATCCCCGCCAACGACAAGTACTTCGCGCGGGTCGCGGTGTTGAAAGCCATCAACAAAGGGCTCCAGCGCGTGTTGCGCGACTCGTGACCGCCCTTCACCACTGACCGCGTTGCGGTCACGACGAGTCGGCTTGGTCCCACCGAAGCAAAGCTTCGATCCACCGATCCACCGGCTGCTGCGCGTCACCATCGAGGCGCCCTGGCTTCGTTACAGCCACTCAACAGTGGCCCGCACTGCCCTCGCGCCTGTGCCTTGCCATGCCACCCCGCTGGTGACGCTCGCTGGGGGCCCCTCCCACGTCGAAGCCGTGGGGGAGCCGAGGATCGGTGGATTGAAGCTAAGGTGACGGCATGCCGCGGACTTCAACCGCCGACCTTCAAGAAGTCCTGTTCGATTCGGACTCGTGGCGGTCATGGGATGCACCGATGCCCGACCCCCCCGGCGACGCTTCCTATCTCGACGAGTTGGCGCGTGCTCGAGCTGCCACCGGCAGCGATGAATCCATCACCACCGGATCGGCTCGTATCGACGACCAGCCGGTCGCCGTGGTGGCCGGTGATTTCGACTTCCTCGCCGGTTCGGTGGGGATGGCCTCCGCCGCCCGCATCGTTGCCGCGGTGGAGCGGGCCACCGCGCTGGGCCTGCCACTGATCGGTCTGCCCACATCCGGTGGGACCCGGATGCAGGAAGGAACTCCGGCATTCCTCGAGATGGCCGGCATCGCGTCCGCCCTGCGCCGACACACGGGCTCCGGACTGCCGTACCTGGTGTATCTGCGCCACCCCACGACAGGTGGTGTGTTCGCCACCTGGGGATCCCTCGGCGACATCACGTTCGGCGAACCGGGTGCGCTGACGGGTTTCCTGGGCCCCCGGGTGTACGCGGGGCTGTACGGGCGGGAGTTCCCCTCCGGAGTCCAGACCAGCGAAGGGCTGGCTGCTGCCGGAGTCATCGACGGTGTCGCCTCACCGTCCGAGTTCCGCTCCCTTGCCGCCGCGGCCATCGAGATCTGGCGCTCCCGACCGGGCAGTGAGGTGCCGGCAGGGTGGGAGACCCCCGGCCCGATGGTCAGCCATCTGCCCGCCGCACGAGCCCCGGAACATCACGAACCCGGCGTCGCCGACGATGCCTGGTCCGCGATCGTCGCGACCCGAGACGAACACCGATCCGGCGCCGGCGAACTGCTCGCGGCCCTCGACATGGTCGTGGAACTGTCGGGGACCGGTGCTGGCGAACGGGCGGCGGCCACAGTGTTGGCCCTTGCCCGACTGGACGATCAGGGCTTTGTGGTCGTGGCCCAGGACCGCGCCGCCCAACGACAACTCGCCGCCGGGGATCCCGCGGCCGGCATAGGGCCCGCCGATCTGAGGGTGGCCCGCCGGGGCATGAGGCTTGCCGAGCGCTGGGGGTTGCCCCTGGTCACAGTGGTGGACACGCAGGGCGCCGAGCTGAGCGCACGAGCAGAGTTCGGGGCCTTGGGCGGAGAGATTGCCCGCTGCCTGGCGGATCTGTCGGAACTGCGGGTCCCGACTCTGTCCGTACTCCTCGGCGGGGGCGGTGGAGGTGGTGCCTTGGCGCTGTTGCCGGCAGATCGGGTGATCGCTGCCGCAGACTCGTGGGTGACACCGCTGCCGGTCGAGGGTGCCTCCTTGATCCGGTTCCGAACCACCGATCGAGCCGCGGAGGTCGCCGCCAATCAGCACATCCGGGTGGCGGACCTCGCGCATGTCGGCGCTGTAGACAGAATCGTGGCCGAGCCAGTCGCCGAGTGCGCGGTGTGGAGCGCGGTGTTGTCGGAGGAACTCGCCCGACTCGTTGCACGCGGGGTTGATCCCGCGGGACGACGGTGGCCCGCTGGTCAGGTGGAGGGCTGACGCTCGCCTGGCCCGGTCCCGGGCGCATCAGGGTACTGCTGGGCCTCGGCGAACGCCGCCTGCAGACTCTTCAGACCATCTCGCAACGGAGCGGCATGATGGTGTCCCAGATGGGGAACCGCCGCTTGGACGAGCCCGGCGAGCGCCTCGATCAGGATGCGCGCCTCGGCCAGGTCCACATCGTCCGAGGTGCCCTCGTACAACCCGAGTTTCACTGCCGCGGCAGTCATGAGGTCGACGGCGTTCGCCCCGACGATCTCGACGGCCGACAAAGCCCTGAGGTCGCGCGTGGCGGTAACGATGCTGTCATTGGATTTGGCTGCAGCTGAGTCCATGCGGCTACACTGGCACGCGACCTATCCGGATCCGCAGTGCGGGTCGGATGCGCAAGCGGACTCAAGTCCCACCTTTCGACCCTCGGTCGTCTGGTTTGGTCCCGGCAGGTACTTCGGGTACCTGTCCGCTTGTGCCTCCCTCCGTGCCCGGTTCCGGTGACACCTACGAAAAAGGAGGCGCCATCAGCGTCGAACCCCGGATCAACGACCGGATCCGAGTCCCCGAGGTCCGCCTCGTCGGACCGAATGGGGAACAGGTCGGAATCGTACGCATCGATGATGCGTTGCGACTGGCCCGGGAGAGTGACCTCGATCTGGTCGAGGTGGCCCCCCAGGCGCGACCCCCGGTCTGCAAGTTGATGGATTACGGCAAATTCAAGTACGAGGCCGCCCAAAAGGACCGTGCTGCCCGCCGCAATCAGGCGCAGACAGTAATCAAAGAGATGAAACTCCGGCCCAAGATCGATCCCCACGACTACGAGACCAAGAAGGGTCACATCGTCCGCTTCCTCAACGGTGGCGACAAGGTCAAGGTGACGATCATGTTCCGGGGTCGCGAGCAGAGCCGACCCGAACTGGGCTTCCGGCTCCTCCAAAGACTCGCCGAGGACATCGAGGACATCGGCTTCGTGGAGTACACCCCGAAGCAGGAGGGGCGCAACATGATCATGGTGATCGCGCCGCTCAAGAAGAAGTCCGAGGTCAAAGGTGCGCGCAGCCAGCAGCGTCGCGACCGGGAACGTAGAGATGCGGAGCGCGCCGAAGCCGGCGCCGGCGAAGCCGCACAGGACTGACGAGAGGACAGATCATGCCGAAGATGAAGACCCACAGCGGCACCAAGAAGAGGATCAAGAAGACCGGATCCGGGAGACTGCGCCGTGAGCAGGCGAACCGCCGCCACCTGTTGGAAGGCAAATCCACCAAGCGCACCCGGCGGCTGGCGGCAGACGTGGACGTCTCGCCCGCCGACACCAAGAACGTCAAGCGCCTGCTCGGCGAGCGCTGATCGGAGGAGAACTGACATGGCAAGAGTGAAGCGGGCAGTCAATGCCCACAAGAAACGCCGCGAGGTCCTCGATCAGGCCAGTGGCTACCGCGGTCAGCGGTCCCGTCTGTACCGCAAAGCCAAGGAACAACTGACTCATTCGCAGGTCTACGCGTTCGACCATCGCAAAGACCGCAAGGGTGACTTCCGCAGACTGTGGATCCAGCGCATCAACGCCGGTGCCCGCGCCAACGGCATGACCTACAACCGGTTCATCCAGGGTCTGCGACTGGCAGGCGTGGAGGTTGACCGGCGCATGCTCGCCGAACTGGCGGTCAACGACCCGGACGCGTTCGCGGTGCTGGTCGACCAGGCTCGCGCGGCAGTGTCCGCCGCCTGAGGGGCCGCGGTCACTCCCGCCGACCCAGCACGATGACGCCAGACGGCCCCACCTCGGTCAAGTCCGACCGGGTTGGGGCCGTCCGTCGTCTCGCCAACCGTTCTTTTCGACGCAAGGTCGGTCGCTTCCTGGCCGAAGGTCCGCAGTCCGTGCGAGAAGCCGTCGCATGGCGCCCGGACATCATCGACGAGGTCTACGTCAGCACCGAGGCACCGGCGCCGGTGCAGGAGATCGCCGCCGCCGCACAACTTGCCGGCCAATCTGTCACGGCGGTTCCGGAGCCTGTCCTGCTGGCCATGACTGAGACCGTGCACCCGCAGGGGATCGCCGCGGTGTGCCGGTTCCTCGATGGTGACGCGATGGGACTGCTGAACCAGTCTCGTCTTGTCGTGATGCTCCATGAGGTCCGCGACCCGGGCAACGCCGGTACGATCCTGCGCACCGCAGATGCCGCTGGGGCTGACGCCGTGATCCTGGCCGGGGATAGCGTGGATCCCTACAACGGCAAGTGTGTGCGGAGTAGCGCCGGTTCACTGTTCCACGTTCCCTTCGCCCAGACCGATGCACCCGCCGATTCGCTCTCCGGCGCACGTGCTGCCGGCCTCCAAGTGCTGAGCACCTCGGCGGCTGGTACGCGGAACCTGTTCGACATGCAGCGTGACGGTTCGCTGGCTGCGCCCACGTTGTGGGTGTTCGGAAATGAGGCGCACGGCCTGCCGACTGAACTGGCCGCGGATGCTGACGTGGCGATCCCGATCTTCGGCCTCGCGGAGTCACTCAATCTGGCGGCCGCTGCTGCCGTTTGCCTCTACGCGACGGCTGCTGCTCAGGCGGGGTGATGGTCCGTGGTGGAGCCAGGGGTGTCCAGCCACCGCAGGATTCCCGCTACGTTGGCCGCCGTTGCCGACAACTCCTCCTGCTTGGCCAGGAGCCCCGAATCCGCGTATAGCGCACCGTGGCGCTCTCGATCCCGCTCCCGCACCATGGCGACGGCGTGGTCCAGATCGGGGGAGATGTCGCGTGCGAGTCGCACGACGTCCACCCAGGCATGGAGTTCGGCGACAGAGGCCGCCAACGTGTCATCGACATCGCTCACCGGTCCGAAATGGCTGAACAGGAGCCTGGTCGGGCCGACATCGCGCATCGCGGCCAGCGACGACAGCGTCAGGTCGAGGTCGAAGTCCGGCGGGGGTGTCGCGGGTCGCATGTCCCGGGTCTCAGGCACATAGACGCCCGCTGCGTCCCCGGTGTAGAGATCGCCCGTGGCCGAGTCCACCAGCCCGATGTGGTGTGACGCGTGCCCCGGATTGTGGAACGCTGCCAGCCACCGGCCATCTCCGAGATCAATGGATCCTCGCTCCGCGATAGAGACGATGCGCCGCGCCTCGGTCGGTCGCAGAACCCCGAAGAGCCGGTCCATCGTGGCGCCGAACACGCGCCGAGCGCTGGCGACCAGCCGAGTCGGGTCAGCGAGATGCCGGGCGCCCCGTTCCTGGACAACGACATCGGCCTGAGGGAACGCAGCTGCGAGGTCACCCACTCCGCCGGCGTGATCCAGGTGGATGTGGGTCACGACGATCGAGCCCAGGTCACCAGGGCCGATGCCCAACTCCGCCAGTTGCCGGCGGACCAGCGATGCCGATCGGGCGGTCCCCGTCTCGATCAGGCACGGTCGCGAACTACGGATCAGGTAGGACGAAGTGATCGACTCGTGGCCACCCATACGGGTGTCCATCATGAAGATCTCGTCACCCAGGTCGGTGGTGTCGACATGCGTCACATCGTCGATTCTGGGCCTTCGCCCCACCCGTTGCCCGGCGATGGGGCCACCGCGAGCATCACTACACTTGTCGAGTGCCGAAACAGACCGGGGAGGGCCCCGAACAGTCCCAGCAGGCCCGCGAGCAGCCCCAGCAACGGCCCCAGCGGGAGGCCGACCCCGCTGTCGCCGAGGCAGTGTCGGCGGCGGCTGTCGACGCCGCCGTGGGCCAGGCGCTCACTGCCATTGCCGCAGCTGATGACCTCGAGGCGCTGAAATCGGCACGGCTGGCCCACGCCGGTGATCGTTCGCCCCTGGCATTGGCGAACCGCGGGATCGCTGCACTGCCGGCCGCAGCCAAGGCAGATGCCGGCAAACGGGTGGGCCAAGCTCGCCGACAAGTCCAGGCGGCACTGGACGAACGACAGCACGGTTCTCGAGGCGCAGCGGGATGAGCGAATGCTCGTTGCCGAGGCGGTCGATGTCACCAAGGAGTACGACCGCGACCCCGTGGGGGCCCGACATCCGCTCACCACCATCCAGGAACGGATGGCGGACATCTTCGTGACAATGGGCTATGACGTCGTTGATGGGCCCGAGGTCGAGACCGAATGGCACAACTTCGATGCGCTCAACATCGGTCCGGACCATCCTGCCCGCTCGATGCAGGACACGTTCTTCGTAGAGTCTGCTGACTCCGGCGTCGTTCTGCGCACGCACACTTCACCAGTCCAGATCCGGACGATGCTCACCCAAACTCCTCCCATCTACATGGTTGCGCCGGGCCGCGTGTTCCGCACCGACGAACTCGATGCCACCCACACCCCCGTATTCAGCCAGATCGAAGCGCTTGCCATCGACCGCGGCATCACCATGGCGCATCTCAAAGGCACGTTGGACCACTTCGCAGCGGCGTTGTTCGGTGCCGGAATCGTCACGCGGCTGCGTCCGTCCTACTTCCCGTTCACCGAGCCGAGCGCCGAGATGGACCTGCAATGTTTCGTCTGTCGCGGCGCCTCCGTCGGCGACCCCGACCATCCATGTCGCACCTGCGGCAGCGAAGGGTGGATCGAGTGGGGCGGGTGCGGGATGGTCAACCCTCGGGTGCTGCGGGCATGCGGCATCGATCCAGACACATACAGCGGCTTCGCGTTCGGGATGGGTCTGGAGCGCACCTTGATGTTCCGGCACGGCATCACTGACATGCGCGACATGGTCGAAGGTGACGTGCGTTTCACCCGTGCGTTCGGGCTGGAGGTCTGATGCGCGTTCCAGTGTCCTGGGTGCGTGA
Source organism: Candidatus Nanopelagicales bacterium (assembly GCA_037045355.1). NCBI lineage: Bacteria > Bacillati > Actinomycetota > Actinomycetes > Candidatus Nanopelagicales > Candidatus Nanopelagicales bacterium. The sequence continues at coordinate 271,688 of JBAOHO010000014.1, forward strand.
GTACGCGCCGGTCCCGGCCGATCAGAGCGGTCGCGATATCGCCGCCCGACTCATTTCGGCCGGGCTGGAAGTCGAGACGGTCGACACCGTCGGTGCCGGACTGTCGGGGCCGTTGGTCCTCGGTCGGGTTCGTTCGATCGAGGAGCTGACCGAATTCAAGAAACCCATTCGGTTCTGCCAGGTGGAAGTCGGCGATGCCCACGGTCACCCGGACACCCCTGGGCTGCGTGGCATCATCTGCGGCGCCCGCAACTTCGCCACCGGTGACCTCGTGGTGGTGGCGCTGCCCGGAGCCGTGCTCCCCGGTGACTTCGCCATCGGTTCTCGCAAGACGTATGGACGCGTGTCCGACGGCATGATCTGCAGCGAGCGGGAGTTGGCGCTCGGTGACGAGCACGACGGGATCATGGTTCTACCCCAGGGCAGTGGTGTCCCCGGTGACGACGCGAAGCCGCTGCTCGGCATCGGTGATGAGGTGCTCGATATTGCGGTCACCCCTGACCGTGGCTACGCGCTCTCCGTGCGAGGGGTCGCTCGCGAGGCAGCAACGGCCTATCAGGTGCCGTTCAGCGATCCCGGCGTGCAGTTGCACGAGCTGCCTGTCCCCGCCGATGACGCGGTGGCCCACGAGTGTGCCAGTGAGGATCCCGTCGGATGTGACCTGTTCACGCTGCGCACCATCAGCGGATTCGATCCTCAAGCGCCCACACCCTTGTGGCTACGCCGCCGACTCGCCGCCTGTGGAATGCGGTCGATCAGCCTCGCCGTCGATGTCACCAACTACGTCATGCTCGACGTCGGACAGCCGCTGCACGCCTTCGACCGTGACCTGCTGCGCGGGCCGGTGCGCGCACGGCGAGCCCGGCCGGGAGAGACCCTCGAAACCCTCGATCACGTCCAGCGGGAGCTGGACCCCGGACGATCTCGTGATAGCCGACGACCGCGGAGCGATCGGGCTAGCCGGGACCATGGGTGGCCTCACCACCGAGATCAACGACGACACCACCAACATCGCACTCGAGGCAGCTCACTTCGATGCGGGTGTGGTCGCCCGGATGTCGCGACGACACAAACTCAGCAGCGAGGCCTCGCGTCGATTCGAGCGCGGTGTCGACCGTGGCCTGGCGCCCTTCGCGTCCGAGATGGGCGCGGCTCTGCTCCTCAAGTACGGGGGCGGCCGCCATGACGGCATGACCGCGGTGGAATCCGCACCCGAACCCGTGAGCATCACCATCGCTACGGACCTGCCAGGCCGGGTCGGGGGGCTCGACATCAGCGCCGACGTCGCAGTGGCTGCCTTGAGTTCCGTCGGATGTGAGGTCCGGACGGACGGCGCCCGCCTGCACCTCACCCCGCCCACCTGGCGACCAGACCTGACCGATCCGTACGACTTCGTCGAGGAGGTACTGCGGATCGTGGGGTACGACGCGATCCCGTCAACTCTGCCAGCGGTGCCCGCGCAGCACGGGCTGCCCGATTCCCGCCGGATTCGTCGGCGGGTAGGCATGGCTCTGGCCGGCGCCGGCTACGTCGAGGCGCCGTCGTATCCATTCCTCGGGGAGGCGGATCTGGCAGCGCTGAGCATCGAGACCCCCGACCCCCGCCATCGCGCCGTCCGACTCGCCAACCCCCTCAGTGATGAGCAGCCTCTACTGCGCACCACCTTGCTCCCCGGCTTGGCGGCCACAGCACGGCGCAACCTAGCGCGCGGGAACGAGGACCTGGCCTTGTTCGAACAGGGGCTCGTGTTCCAGCCGCGGATCTCGGTCCCTCCCAGTTCCGTGCCGCGCCCCGATGTGTCCACGCGGCCCAGTGACCACGAACTGGATGCCCTGCAGGAACTGCTCCCCGACCAACCCCGGCATGTGGCAGTGCTGCTGACGGGAGCCCGGGAACTGGGTGGCTGGTGGGGATCCGCTCGCCGCGCGGACTGGGCGGACGCGGTCTCCGCGGCCCGACTGGTCGCTCGCACGGTCGGCACCGACATGCACGTCACACCTGGCGCGGCTGCTCCCTGGCATCCCGGCAGGTGCGCCGCCTTGCTCGTCGCTGACATCGTCGTCGGTCACGCGGGGGAGCTGCATCCGAAGGTCATCGAGCGGTTGGGGCTCCCCGAACGCAGCGCCGCCATGGAGTTGAATCTCGACGCGGTGGCCGCCGCGCGGGTGCCCGTGACTCCCGCACCAGGCGTCGTCACCATGCCCGTGGCGAAAGAGGACGTGGCACTGGTCGTTGCCACCGACATCGCCGCCGGGGACGTGGCGCACGCCCTGCAGCAGGGCGGTGGCGCGTTGTTGGAGTCGGTGCGACTGTTCGACGAGTACACGGGAAGCCAAGTCGGTGAGGGCAGGAAGTCATTGGCCTTCGCCCTGCGCTTCCGAGCCGCTGATCGGACGCTCACCTCGGATGAGGTCGCGGCCACTCGACGCGCCGCAGTCGCCGAGGCGGCGCGTCGATTCGGCGCCGTGTTGCGCGACTAGGGCGAGTTCAGATCCTCAGGCGGCGGGTCAGGGGATGTAGTCGATCACGACGGAGGCGTTGTTCCCGCCGGTGCATTCGGTAGGGAGTGTCTCGGAACAGTACATGTCGTAGTACTGGTCGGTCACGGGGCTGTAGACCCCGCTCAGGAATGTGGAGCCACCCGAGGAGTACCACGCGGAGGCAACGTTGTTCGCGAAGGGGCAACTCGTGGCGGGACTGGCGTAGACCCCGACGTCACACGACTTGTACTCCGTCGGAATCGTGTAGCCGGGCCAATCCGGTAGATCGGGGATCGATTGGCGCGTCACCGTCACGGTGGGAGCGGGCTTCGGTTTCTTCGTCAACGTGACGGTCGGAGTCGGAGATGGGCTTGCCGATGGTGACGTCGCCGCGGTGGTGGTCCCACCCGTGCCCGACGAACGCAGGAGAACAAAGGCGCCGACGCCGAGTGCGATCACACCCACCACCAGCGCGGCAACGACCAGGACCGTCAGGCCGTTCCCCGACGACTGGGGCGCGGGGGTTCCGGCGGGCGCCACCGGTGTCCCGGGGGGAGCAGCCGTAGGCGGCGGCGTGATCGGCTGGGTCTGTTGGGCAGCGGCATCGAAGGGTGTTCCGCACTGTTCACAGAAGTGAGCGGTGGGATCATGCTGAGCTCCGCAGGACGGGCAGAAGTTGCTCATGACGACCTCCCCAGGACTAACCCCGGATACCTCCACGCTACTCCCTGTGCCCGATTCATCACCTCGCCCGGGGCACTACAGCAATCGGCGGAGCACCTTCCCCGTCTCGTTGCGAGGGAGGTCCGAGACAACCGTGATGTCGCGGGGCCGCTGGTACCCGGCCAGGTGATCCTTGGCGTAACGACGCACATCGGCCACCACATCGGCATGCGGATCACAAGGGACGACGAAGACGGCGACCCTTTGACCGTACTCAGGGTCCGGGCGGCCGACAGCGGCGATGTCGGCCACGCCCGGGCAGCGTCGCAGTACGTGCTCGACCTCGCTGGGATGGACATTCTCACCGCCGCTGATGATCAGGTCGTCGGCCCGCCCCACGATGGTCAGAGTTCCCGCCGAGGTCCAGTAGCCGACGTCCCCGGTCGCGACCAGATCTCCGCGGCGATCCTTGTCATCACCATCCACGTAGCCGTCGAACGACGCGGCGGAGCCCACCCACACGTGGCCCTGACGGCCAGGTCGTACCGGCTCGCCGACGTCGTCGAGGAGTTCCACGCGGACCCCCGGGAGCGGGCGTCCGGCCGAGTCGGGATCACGCGCGAGATCCTGTGGAGTGGCTACCGTCGCGTATCCCACTTCCGTGGAGCCGTAGAGGTTGTACAGGACGTCGCCGAACTCGGCACGGAATCGCTCGACGATGTCCGTGGGCAATGGCGCCCCGCTGACCAGCACTCCCCGAAGCGCGCTGAGGTCGCAGGAGCCCGCTCCAGCCTCGGCCAATCGTGCGACGACCACCGGAGTCGTGATGATCAACCCCGCGGCATGACGGTGTGTTGCCGCAAGCACCTCCTCTGCTCCCGGTCTCGCGATCATCACCTCCGTCGAGTCGAGCAGAGCCGCAAGTCGATGATTCAGCCAGCCCCACGAATGGAACAGGGGGGCGGCCATCACATGGGTGTCCCGCTCGCGGTACGGCAGCATCGACAACAGTGACACCGTGGCGGACAACGGCGTGCCGGACCTGTCGGCTCCCTTCGGCTTTCCGGTCGTGCCCGAGGTCAAGATGATGTGCCGGCCGCCACCGGCGAGGACCCGCAGGGTCCGCGAGCCCGAAGTGGCGCCGGTCGCCCACCGCTCGGGCTGGGTCAGATTCAGCACCTGAATGCCCACCGGTATCCGCGGCGTCAGGTCCGGATCGGCCAGCACCAACGTGATGCCGTGCTCACTGCACAAGGACGTCACCTGGTCGGCGGTGAAGCCGGGATTCGAAGTAGACGAGGTCGGCCCCGGATCGCGCGACAGCGGCGATCGCCACCGCGAATCCCGCCGAGTTGCGTCCGTACACGGCCGCCGTGCGGCCGGGCGCCAGACCTGTCGTCCGCAAGAAGGCGGTTGTCCGCCGGGTGAGGTCTTCGGCCTGATGCTGGGTGAGGGTCACGTCGTACTGGTCGATCAGGGCGAGTTGGTCGGGGTGGCGGTCGGCGCCGGCGGCCCATCCGATGGCGGGAGACACACCGTGGACCAGCAGATCTCGGCCCAGGCGCACACCGGTGAGCGGGTTGATGGGAACCGTCAGCCCGGACGAACGCCACGCTGAGAAGCCGGCGGTCGTGAGTTGTCGGACTTGGGACAGATCCGGGCGTCTCACCACGTGACCGCTCCGCCGTCGGCAGCGGTCCCGGGGGATTCACCCGGGTCTGCCGCGGAAGGACCCGGGCGTTTGGCGGAAGGTCCCAGGGTTGCGGCGGAAGGGACGGTGGGGCGGCGCCGCATGGGCCGACTGTGCCGTACCTCGGTGCCTCGAATCCAGTCGGCCTTGAAATCCGGCCGGGTGGGTGGGCGGCGGACCATCCCCCAGGGGTATGCGTATACTCGCATTCATGCTCGAGAGTAGGCGCGTGCGAACCGCGGTCGTCGGTGCCAGTGGGTACGCGGGCGGAGAGTTGGTGCGGATCCTGACCGCCCACCCGGCTGTGGACCTCGCCGTGTTGGCAGCAGGCGGCAAGGTGGGGGAGCCGGTCACGTCGGTACACCCGGGGCTGACCGACCGCGCAGATCAGACGTTCGCCCCGACCGATCCGGCGACCCTCGCGGACTGTGACCTGGTGTTCTTGGCTCTGCCTCACGGCCACTCCCATGCGATCGCCGCACACTTGCCGGAATCCTGCATGGTGGTCGATCTCGGCGCCGACCATCGACTACGTGACCAGTGTGCCTGGGCGCGCTACTACGGCGGCCCCGCTGCGCCGGCCTGGACCTATGGAATGCCCGAGCTGCTCGACACACGTCAGACCTTGGCCGGGGCGCGGCGGGTCGCGGTACCAGGCTGCTACGCCACGGCGATCACTCTGTCTCTATGGCCCTTGGTGGCGCATTCCCTCATTGCGAGCGACATCGTCGTCGTCGCTGCCAGCGGGACCAGTGGGGCCGGACGGGCACCGTCCGAAGCGCTTCTGGCGACCGAGGTGATGGGCTCGATGAAGGCGTACAAGGTGGGGGGGATCCACCAGCACACACCGGAGATCGAGCAGGCCCTGGCCACGGCCGGCGGTGGCGACGTCACCTTGTCCTTCACGCCGCTCCTCGCGCCCATGTCCCGGGGGATTCTCGCCACGTCGAGCGCGCCGATCATGGCAGGCGTGTCCGGCGATGATCTGCGCGCGGCGCTGCACAAGGCCTATGCCGATGAGGTCTTCGTCAAACTATTGCCGGAGGGGATTTGGCCGGTCACAGCGGCCACCTACGGCGCCAATACTGCGCTCGTGCAGGTCGCGTTAGACGAGCACGCGGGCCGCGCTACCGTCGTGACGGCCATCGACAACTTGCAGAAGGGCGCCGCCGGACAGGCAGTGCAGTGCGCGAACATCATGCTCGGACTTCCGGAGACGACGGGTCTCACCACCTTGGGGGTCGCACCGTGAGTGTCACCGCCGCCGCGGGGTTCCGCGCCGCAGGTGTCGCCGCAGGCCTCAAGCAGTCGGGAGCGGCCGACATCGCGCTGGTCGTCAACGACGGACCACTGCAGTCCGCAGCGGCTGTGTTCACCACGAACCGGATCAAGGCCGCCCCGGTCCTGTGGTCCGAGCAGTGTCTCAAGACAGGATCGGCGCACGCGGTGGCACTGAACTCCGGGGGCGCGAATGCGTGCACCGGGCCCGATGGATTCGCCGATACCCACCACACGGCGGAACACGTCGCGGGTCTGCTCGGCTGCGGACCGATCGAGGTTGCCGTGTGTTCCACCGGGCTCATCGGTGAACGGCTCCCGATGGATCTCCTGCTGGCCGGGTTCACGACAGCCGCCAACCAGCTCGATGGCGAGGGCGGTGCGGCAGCCGCCCGGGCGATCATGACCACGGACACTGTTGCCAAGGAGGCGACGGCCACAGGGGACGGCTGGCGCGTCGGGGGAATGGCGAAAGGGGCGGGCATGCTCGCCCCGGGGATGGCGACCATGCTCTCCGTCCTCACGACCGACGCGGTGGCCGACGCCGCGACGTTGGACGAGGTACTGACTGCTGCCGTCGCCCGCACCTTCAACCGAGTGGATTCCGACGGCTGCATGTCCACCAACGACACTGTCGTACTCATGGCCTCGGGCGCGTCCGGAATCACGCCCCCGCGGGGGGAACTCGCGTCCCTGGTGACGAAGGTGTGCGCCGAGCTCGCCCGCATGTTGGTGGCCGACGCGGAAGGCGCCGGAAAAGACATCCGCATCGATGTGCGCAACGCGGCGTCGGAGTCCGATGCCGAGATCGCGGGTCGGGCGATCGCACGCAGCAATTTGTTCAAGTGCGCGGTCCACGGCGAGGACCCCAACTGGGGTCGCATCCTGTCTGCTGTGGGAACCACGGATGCGATCTTCGAGGCGGACGCCATCGATGTCGCGGTCAACGACGTCTGGGTGTGTCGCGGGGGTTCTGTGGGCGACGACCGGGATCAGGTCGACATGAGCGGCCGGGAGGTCACTGTCACCGTCGATCTCCACGCCGGCGATGAGAGCGCAACTATCTGGACCAACGACCTGACAGCCGACTACGTGCACGAGAACTCGGCTTACTCCACATGAAGACGCTTCGGACTATCGACCGTGAGACGGCCGTGGCGAATGCGGCGGTCCTGGCCCAGGCGTTGCCGTGGCTGGAGCGCTTCCACGGGGCCACGGTCGTGATCAAGTACGGCGGAAACGCGATGATCGACGAGGCGTTGCAGCGTGCCTTTGCCGAAGACGTCGTCTTCCTGCGGATGGCGGGCCTACGCCCGGTTGTGATTCACGGTGGCGGTCCTCAGATCACGTCGATGCTGGGTCAACTCGGCATCGATTCGCAGTTCAAGGGCGGCTATCGGGTCACGACGAAAGAGGCCATGGACGTCGTCCGGATGGTCCTGACCGGACAGGTTCAGCGGGACATCGTCCGGCTGATCAACGAACACGGCCCTCACGCCGTGGGGCTGTCTGGGGAGGACGCGCACCTGTTCACGACGACGCGCCGCCTCGCAGTTGTTTCCGGGGTGCCCGAGGACATCGGATTTGTCGGTGATGTCTCGGCCGTTCGACCCGACTTCGTCACCACGCTGCTCGATGACGGACTGATCCCGGTCGTCTCCAGTATCGGGATCGGGGAGGACGGCCAGGTGTACAACATCAATGCCGACTCGGCTGCTGCGGCGCTGGCCATCGGACTTGAGGCGGACAAGTTCATCTTGCTCACTGACGTCGAAGGTCTCTACGCGGATTGGCCGGCTTCGGCAGAGGTGATCCGCACGATTGCCCTGTCGGAACTTCGGGAAGCGCTACCAGGGCTCGAATCCGGCATGGCGCCGAAAATGCAAGCCTGCGCCGACGCCGTCGCGGCTGGTGTCCCACGTGCCCATGTCATCGACGGTCGGATTCCCCACTCACTGCTCCTCGAAGTCTTCACCGACGAAGGCATCGGGACCATGGTGCTGCCCGATGGGGTGGCCGACGAATGAGCGCCACCTCGGACCTCGCGGCGCGGTGGGACACCGTCATGATGGCCAACTACGGAACTCCACCCGTGGCCCTGATCCGCGGCGAAGGTTGTCGGGTCTGGGACATCGACGGGGTCGAGTACCTCGACCTGGTCGCGGGTATCGCCGTGAACACACTGGGTCATGCGCACCCCGCAGTAGTGGCGGCGGTCTGCGATCAGATCGGTCGGCTCGGGCATACCAGCAACCTGTCGATGCACACCACCGGCATCGACCTCGCGGAGAGCTGGTCGCATTGACCGGGCGACCCGCTCGGGTGTTCTTCAGTCAGGACGGGGCGACCGCGAATGAGGCCGCCTACAAGAATTGCGCGGCGCCACGGTTGGGCCAAGGACCCGACCGGCGGTTCCCAGCAGATCGTCGCAGCCGAAGGCGCATTCCACGGTCGCACCATGGGCGCTTTGTCGATCACGGGGAATCCGGCGAAGCGGGACCCGTTCGAGCCGCTTCCACAACCCGTCACGTTCGTCCCCTACGGTGACGCCGACGCGTTGGCCGAAGCTGTCTCGAACCGTACTGCCGCGGTGTTCCTCGAACCGGTGTTGGGCGAGGGCGGAATCGTCGTTCCCCCTCAGGGCTATCTCGAGGCCGCCCGGAGCATCACGTCGGCCCACGATGCGCTGCTTGTGATCGACGAGGTGCAATCGGGCATCGGTCGCACAGGTTCCTGGTTCGCAGCGGCGGCTGTTCAACCCGACATCATGACCCTCGCCAAAGGGCTGGCCGGCGGACTACCGCTGGGCGCCTGCCTGGCGTTCGGCGCAGCCGGGGATGTGCTGCGCCCCGGTGACCATGGCACCACTTTCGGGGGCAACCCTGTCAGCGCGGCCGCCGCTCTCGCCGTCCTCGACACGATCGAGCGCGACGATCTGCTGGCGCAGGTTCGGGACAACGGTGACCGGTTGGCCCGGGGGCTGCTCTCGACCGATGACCCGTGGGTCGCTGGGCAGCGCGGTGTCGGGCTGTGGCGCGCATTGGTGTTGACCGATGATGTCGCGCCCGCTGTCGAACGTTCCGCTCGGGAGAAGGGCTTTCTGGTGAACGCGGTGCAACCGTCAGCGGTCCGTCTGGCGCCGCCGCTGACCATCACCGCTGAGCAGATCGACCAGTTCATCGCGGCCCTTCCGGCGATTCTCGCGGACGCTCGACAGGAGACCGTGACATGACCGTGCCCCGGACGATGTCGGCGCGGCGGCTGCGCATCGTGGAAATCCTCGAACGCCATCCGATTCACTCGCAGGCCGAACTGCGGGAACACCTCGAGTCCGACGGGATTCAGGTCACGCAAGCGACGCTGAGTCGCGACCTTGATGAACTGCGCGCCGTCAAAGTGCCGGCTGCCGATGGACAACTTGTGTACGCAGTCCCGGGTGAAGGCGGTGACATGACGCCACGCCCTCCGGACCTGGATGCCGCCCGTGGCTCCAAACTCGCCCGGGTCGGCCCCGAACTGATCATCACCGTGGACTCGTCGGCGAACCTCGTGGTGTTGCGGACTCCACCCGGGGCCGCCCAGTACCTGGCCAGCACGATCGATCACACGGTCCTCACCGATGTGATCGGAACCGTGGCCGGCGACGATACGGTGCTCCTGGTCACGCGAGACCACATGGGCGGGGCCGCCGTGGCCGACAGGATTCTGACGATGATCAACGAACGGGTGCGACCATGAAGGAAGCATTCCGGGGAGTAACGACAGGAGAGGCGCATCATGAGTGACCGGGTGGTATTGGCGTACTCCGGGGGGCTGGATACGAGTGTGGCGATCGGTTGGATCGCGGAGCAGACAGGCAGCGAGGTCATCGCTGTCGCCGTCGATGTCGGTCAGGGTGGGGAAGACCTCGAGGTCATCCGCAAGCGGGCTCTGGCGTGTGGCGCAGTCGAGGCGGAGGTCGCTGACGCCCGCAACGAGTTCGCAGACGAGTACTGCGCTCCCGCGCTTCGTGCCAACGGGCTGTACATGGACCGATATCCGCTCGTCTCGGCACTGAGCCGACCACTCATCGTGCAGCATCTGGTGGCTGCTGCACGCAAGTACGGCGCGACCGTGGTGTCACATGGCTGTACAGGAAAGGGCAACGACCAGGTTCGTTTCGAGGTCGGTATCGCCAACCTCGCACCTGAGCTGACGTGTATCGCACCGGTTCGTGACTACGCCATGACCCGGGACAAGGCCATCGAGTTCTGCGAGTTGCACGGGCTGCCCATCGATGTGACCAAGAAATCCCCCTACTCGATCGATCAGAATGTCTGGGGCCGTGCCGTCGAAACGGGGTTCCTCGAGGACATCTGGAACGGTCCCATCGAGGATCTGTATTCCTACACCTCTGCACCAGACGCTGCCGCCGAGCCGGACGAAGTCGTCATCGAGTTCCGGCAGGGGGTGCCGGTGGCTATCGACGGGCGTCCCGTCACCATGCTGCAGGCGATCGAGGAGCTGAATCGTCGCGGAGGTGCCCAAGGTGTGGGTCGCCTCGACATGGTCGAGGACCGCCTTGTCGGCATCAAGAGCCGTGAGGTCTACGAGGCTCCCGGCGCGATCGTCTTGTTGACCGCTCGCGAGGAACTGCAAAACGTGACCATGGAGCGGGATCTGGCCCGGTTCTTCCGCGGCGTATCCCAACGGTGGACCGAGCTGGCCTACGACGGTCTGTGGTTCTCTCCTCTGATGCGGGCTCTGGACGGTTTCGTCACCGAGGCGAACCGTTCGGTCAGTGGGGAGGTTCGCGTCGTGCTGCACGCTGGACGCGCCGTTGTCACCGGACGTCGCTCTCCGCAGTCCCTCTATGACTTCGGCCTCGCCACGTACGACACGGGGGATACGTTCGACCAGTCCAAAGCCAAGGGGTTCATCGACCTCTGGGGTCTTCCCAGTTCAATGGCCACCGCGCGGGACATGCGGTCGGGGCAACAGTGACCGACACCGAGGATCTGCGGCTGTGGGGCGGTCGTTTCGCCAGCGGACCCTCTGAGGCAATGGCGCTGCTGAGCTTGTCAGTGCACTTCGATTGGGTACTCGCGCCCTACGACATCCAACAGGGAAAGGCGCACGCCCGGGCATTGAACCGGGCCGGGCTGCTGTCGGACGACGACCTAGCCGCCATGCTGGCGGGCCTCGACGGACTACTGGACGATGTGCAGTCGGGATCGTTCCGGCCCACGCAGGCTGACGAGGACGTCCACACCGCGATCGAGCGGGGTCTGCTGGAGCGGCTCGGCCCCAATTGGGTGGACGGTTGCGAGCGGGACGCAGTCGCAACGACCAAGTCGCCACCGACTTCAAGTTGTACCTACGCGATCACGCCCGCCTGATCCAGTCGATGGTGCTGGATCTCGCCGCTGCCCTCGTGACCCAAGCCCGAGCACACGCCTACGACGCGGCGCCCGGGTTCACTCATCTTCAGCGGGCCCAGCCCGTGGCCTTCGGCCATGAGTTGGCCAAGCATGCCCACGCCCTGCTGCGAGATGTCGAACGCTTCGACGATTGGGATCGGCGGGCTGCCCGCTCACCCATGGGCGCCGGCGCACTGGCCGGTTCGTCGCTCGGCCTCGACCCCGAGGCGATCGCTGCGGATCTCGGCTTCGACTCGGTCATGACCAACTCGATCGATGCGGTCAGCGACCGTGACTTCGTGGCGGAGTTCCTGTTCGCGGCCACGATGCTCGCCGTGCACATCTCGCGGTTGGGAGAGGAAATCTGCCTGTGGGCCTCCAACGAGTTCGGCTGGGCCACGCTCGATGACCGGTTCGCCACAGGATCCAGCATCATGCCGCAGAAGAAGAATCCCGATTCAGCCGAGCTCGCCCGAGGCAAGGCCGGTCGCATCATCGGGAACCTCACGGACTCCTCGCGACCCTGAAAGGGTTGCCGTTCGCGTACAACCGCGATCTGCAGGAGGACAAGAACCTGTCTCGACACCGTCGGCCAGTTGCAGATGATCCTCCCGGCGATGACGGGAACTGTCGCGACTCTGGCATTCGATGCGGCCGTCATGGCCGCGAAGCCCACGCCGGTTTCGCGCTCGCCACTGATATCGCCGAACGGCTGGTCCGCGCGGGCATGCCGTTCCGGCGGGCGCACGAGGCCGCCGGCGCCTGGCGTGGCAGATCGCGGGAACCCCCGCGGCGTCGAGTTGGACGACCTGACCGATGGAGGAACTTGCCTCGGTATCGCCACTGCTGACGCCGCAGGTTCGCTCGGTCCTCGACGTCGAGGGCGCACTCGCCTCCCGGGGACAGCGTCGGCGGCACCGCGCCGAGCCAGGTGTTGGACGCAAGTCGCCGACCTCGAGGCCGCGATCGGACGGATGCGTGACCAGGCGGAGCGCAAGTCGTCCGAATGACGTCTCCCTCGCGGGTCAGCGAGGATCTGAGGTCCCAAGGAAAGGCTCGGGGTACTTCTTGTGCCGACAGCGGCATCGTGCGCGATGTGATCGCGTCCGAGCCGCCGCGCTTCTTGAGGCGAGTGTCACGCCCTGCCAGGCGCAGTTGGCCGTCGCGCTGCTCGAGCGCTGTAAACCCGCGTCCCGCATCACCTGCATGGGGGAGTGGGACCGACTCTTCTGCAACGCCACGTGCGAGTTCTCAGCAAGAAGCACTGTGCTGTTGATCATCAGGATCCCC